>JACPXR010000137.1 GCA_016196465.1 Candidatus Omnitrophota bacterium
AACCCGAATATGTTTTAGGTGAAGTCGAAGCCATCAAGAAGCATGACCTACCTCTTATTGGAACAATTCGAACTAAGAGAGAAGGTGGTAAGGCGAAAATTTCGGATTCGAGTCGAATTGCTCTTTACCAAAAAATAGCTCCTTTGGTAGAAGCTATTGATGTTGAAATAATTTCTGGCTCTACCCTAAAGGAAGTAAGATCAATCGCCTCGAAAAATAAGAACGTCCTAATAATTTCCCATCACAATTTCTCAAGAACTCCCAATGAACGAGAGCTTAAAGAAATAGCCGAAAAAGCTATCTCTGGTGGAGCCGATATAATTAAGATCGCTACCTTTGCCCAAAATGAAAGTGATGTAATCAGGTTGTTCGAGTTTACATCTCGATATAAGAATGAGAAGCTCGTTACAATTGCTATGGGAGCAAAAGGTTCCATTTCCCGCCTCATGTTTCCATTGGCAGGTTCTTTAATGACCTACACAAGCGTTACTCCCTCCGGTGGCCAGGTTCCGCTTGCAGAGTTAATTCAGGGTTTGAGGTTGTACTACCCCAGATTCAATGAGGAGATGATTAACCGCTTAGAATTGTTAGAATACGCCTGATTCCTCGCATTAACCCGCGTAATACCTCAGTGTTTGTGTAGCTCAATAAAGCTATAGAAACATCCACTTGTTTCATCGAAGTGATCCTCGCGGGAGGCCTCTTTCCAGCCGGCCCGGTCGAGCTGGAAGCGGGCGTCCCCCTCGAAATCGGCGTGAACCTCGGTCAGGTAGATCCGGTCGGCTTGGCCCAAGGCCTCTGGGTAGATGCTCGCCCCGCCGATCACGAAGGCCTCTTGCTCCTTCTCGCAAAGCCGCAGGGCCTCCTCCAGGGAATGGGCGACCAGCGCTCCGCAGGCCTGGAGATTCTTCTGCCGGGTGATCACGATGTTGGTCCTGCCGGGCAGGGGCTTGCCGATCGATTCGAAGGTCTTCCGTCCCATGATGATCGGGTGGCCCATGGTGAGCTGCTTGAACCGCTTGAGGTCGGCGGGGAGGCGCCAGGGGAGCTTGCCTTCGTTGCCGATCACCCCGTTCCGGGAGACGGCGACGATAAGAGAAACGGTCATCCTTGAACGATCTCAGGGTGAATGGCGGTCATACCGCGACTTCGGCCCGGATCGGAGGATGGTGCTGGTAGCCCTCCAGCGTGAAGTCGGGGTAGCCGAAGTCGAAGATCGATTTCACCTCGGGGTTGAGCTTCATCCGGGGCAGGGGGAACGGCTCCCGGGCGAGCTGCAGCCGCGCCTGCTCGACGTGGTTCGAGTACAGGTGGACGTCCCCGAAGGTATGGATGAACTCGCCGGGCTTCAAGCCGCAGACCTGGGCCACCATCAGGGTGAGCAGGGCGTAGGAGGCGATGTTGAAGGGGACCCCCAGGAACAGGTCGGCGGACCGCTGGTAGAGCTGGCAGGAGAGCCTCCCGTTTAGGACGTAGAACTGGAAGAGGCAATGGCAGGGGGGCAGCTTCATCTTCTCGATGTCGGCCACGTTCCAGGCGCAGACGATGAGCCGCCTGGAGTCGGGGTTCTTCCGGAGCTCGGCGATCACCCGGCTGATCTGGTCCACGGCCCCCCCGTCGGCGGCGGGCCAGCTCCGCCATTGATGGCCGTAGACCGGGCCGAGGTTCCCCTTCTCGTCGGCCCATTCGTCCCAGATGGTGACCCCGTGGTCCTTGAGGTATTTGATGTTGGTCTCCCCCCGGAGGAACCAGAGGAGCTCGTAGATGACCGACTTTAAATGGACCCTCTTGGTGGTCACGAGGGGGAACCCCTCGGCCAGGTCAAACCGGAGCTGCGCGCCGAAGGCCGACAGGGTCCCGGTGCCGGTCCGGTCCTTCTTGGGGGTTCCCCGCTCCAGGATCTGCCGCGTCAATTCGAGGTACTGTTTCATGGCGGGTTTTATTATATAATGAAAGTTCTCCCCATGATCGAGTATCTCGGAATCGGAATCACCTTCATCCTGGCGGCTGGAATCGCGGGGGGATTTCTCCTCCTCGCCACCCTTTTGGGGCCGAAGAACCCCTCGCCGGCCAAGGGGGAGCCGTTTGAGTGCGGCGAGGAGCCGTTCCATCTGCCCAGCGGCCGCTTCTCGGTGAAATTCTACCTCGTTGGGATGCTGTTCATCCTGTTCGACGTGGAGCTGGTCTTCCTTTTCCCCTGGGCGGTGGTGGTCCGGCAGCTCGGATGGGCCGGTTTCGTCGAGATGGCCGTCTTCATGGGGGTCCTGCTCGCGGGATTCATCTACGCGTGGAAGAAGGGGGCGCTGGAGTGGCAATGAATCTGAGAGGATTCCCGCTTTTCTGCCAGAGGCGGACCCGCCTCCGGCGGGCGCGGGAATGACAATCCCTAATGTTCGGCGGCGATAACTTCCTTACGTCAAAGCTGGAGTCGGCGATCGGCTGGGCGCGCAAGTTCTCGATCTTCCAGTACCCGTTCGTCACCGCCTGCTGCGGCATGGAGTACATGGCCACCGCCTGCTCCCATTACGACGTGGACCGGTTCGGGGCCGGGTTCCCCCGGTTCTCTCCCCGGCAGGCGGATGTCCTGTTCGTGGTGGGGACGATCAGCCACAAGATCGCCCCCGTCCTGAAGAAGATCTACGACCAGATGACCGAGCCGAAGTGGGTGGTGGCGTTCGGGGTCTGCACCTGCACGGGCGGCTTCTACGACAACTACGCGACGGTGATGGGAATCGACACGATCATCCCGGTGGACATCTACATACCGGGGTGCCCGCCGAGACCGGAGTACGTGCTGGATGGGCTGCTGAAGCTCCAGGCGAAGATCCAGGCGCAGCACGACGGGAAGCCGTACCCTCCCGCGCAGCGATACTATGGCCAGACCTCCCAGTTGGCGGCGGAGGCCCGTCGTGGATTCACTGTGTGAGCTTCTGACCCGCCGCTTCCCCCAGGCGGTCCTCGCCTCGCACAGCCATCGGGGCGACGCCACCGTGACGGTGCGGGGGGAGCATCTCCTCGAGATTGCCAGGTTCCTGAAAGAGGACCCGGCCTTCCGGATGGATTTCCTCATCGACCTGACGGCGGTGGACTATCTCACCTTCGGCAAGAGGCAGCAGGCGCCGGCCGCCTTTGTCCCTTCCGGGGTTCCGGTGGCGGCCCCGCGGCAGATCCCCGACCCGACCCCGTGGCCCGGTCCCGCGCCGAAGGCCCGGTTCGAGGTGGTCTACCACTTCTTCTCCCTGCCGCTCAAGGCGCGGATCCGGGTGAAGGTGCCGCTGGAGGAGCCGGGCCGCGAGGTCGATTCCCTGACGACCCTGTGGGCCGGCGCCGACTGGTTCGAGCGGGAGGTCTGGGACATGTTCGGGATCCGGTTCAAGGGGCACCCCTCCTTGAAGCGGATCCTGATGTACGAGGGGTTTGAGGGGCATCCCCTGCGGAAGGACTACCCGGTGAACAAGCGCCAGCCCCTGATTGGTCCGGTGAATTGATGGAAGAGGCCGCCGCCTTGGAAACGCGCGAGATGCTCCTCAACGTCGGGCCTGCCCACCCGGCGATGCACGGGATCATCCGGATCGTCCTGGGGCTGGACGGCGAAACGGTGAGGTCGGCCGACGTCGACATCGGCTACCTGCACCGGGGCTTCGAGAAGATGGCGGAGACGGTCAGCTTCAACGGGGTGATCCCGTACACCGACCGGCTCAACTACGTCTCGCCCCTCATCAACAACATGGGCTACTGCATGGCGGTGGAGAAGCTGATCGGGATCCAGGTCCCGGAGCGCTGCCATTACATCCGGGTGATCTGCTCGGAGATATCCAGGATCACCGACCACTTGACCTGCATCGGCGCCAGCGCCATGGAGCTGGGGGCCTTCACCGTCTTCCTCTATATGATCAAGGCTCGGGAGTTCCTCTGGGAGATGGTGGAGGAGCTGACCGGGGCGCGGCTGACCGTCTCCTATTGCCGGGTCGGCGGGGTCAAGGGAGATCTGCCGGCCGGCTTCGACGATCGGGCCCGGCGGGCCCTGAAGGAGACCCGGGGGGTCCTGGCGGAGGTGGACAAGCTCCTCACCCGCAACCGGATCTTCGTGGACCGGATGAAGGGGACCGGCAGGATCTCCCAGGAGGATGCGGTCTCCTACGGGATCACCGGGCCGTTCCTTCGGGCGACCGGCGTCAATTACGACGTCCGGAGGGCCTCCCCTTACGCGGTGTACGACCGGTTGAAGTTCGACGTGCCGCTGGGTTCTCACGGGGACAACCTGGACCGGTACTACGTCCGGATGGAGGCGATGGAGCAGTCGATCCGGATCATCGAGCAGGCCCCCAAGGAGATTCCACCCGGCCCGGTCCTGCTC
>JACPXR010000132.1 GCA_016196465.1 Candidatus Omnitrophota bacterium
ACTGCCCCTGATCCACGCGGGGCATGAGTTCCTGCTCAAGCGTCCCCAGCAGCCCGACCGAACCGGCGAAAAGGCCCACCACCAGGAGGACCCCGAAAAAGCGATGCCGGAGGAACCAGGCCACGAGCCCTCTCTCGACGCGGCCCAAGCCCTCAATCGCCGGATCGAGCGGCGACCGGCCCAACCCCCGGAGGATCCGGGAGGCAAACAGGGCGGTCAGGCTCAGGGAAACGAGAAGGCTGGCCAGGTTGGAGATGGTGACGGTGTAGGCGAGCTCCTTGAAAAGCTGCCCGGCGATCCCCACCACAAAGACCATCGGCAGGAAGACGACCACCGTCGTCAGGACGGTGCCGAAGATGGCGTTGGTGACTTCCTCGGTCCCCTCGACGGCCGCCTCCTTGGGGGGCTTTCCCATCTCCCGGTGCCGGGCGATGTTCTCCACCACCACGATTCCGGCATCGACGAGGAGGCCGATCCCCAGGGCGAGTCCTCCCAGGGAGATGACGTTGATCGTGATGCCGCCAAAATACATCAAGCCGATCGTGGACATGATCGAGATCGGAATGGCAAACGCGACGTTCATGGCCACCCACGGATTCCAGAGGAAAGCCAGGAGAACGAGAAAAGCGAGGAAACCGCCCTGAAGGGCCGCCTCCCGGACCCCATTGATCGCACTTCGGATGAAGAGCGATTGATCGTAAGCGACGCTCAACTCAACACCGGGGGGCAGGGTCGGCCGGATCAGAGAGATCGCTTCCCTGATCCGATTGGCCACCTGGAGGGTGTTGGCCCCCGCCTGTTTCTGGAGGCGAAGGGAAACGTTTTCCTTTCCGTTGACCCGGGAGATGGAGGCCTTGTCCTTCACCGTGTCCTTCACCGTGGCCACGTCCTTCATCAAAATCATCCGCTGAGGGATCGAGATCCCCTTCTCCCGCTTTAAGGGGCCTGGTCGGTTTTCCTCCTCCTTCTCCCGCTTGGCCACCTTCCCCTTTTCCTCCTCCACCCCCACGGCAATCCCGGGAATCTCCGGAACCACCCGGAACTCCCCCATCGTCCGGATCAGGTACTCGTAGAAGGCCTCCTTGATCGTCCCGGCCGGATAGTTGAGATTCGCCTTGGAAACAGCGTCCACCACCTGGGAGATCGGAAGGGCCGAGGCCTGGAGGCGCCCTTGATCCACCTCCACGAGAATCTCCCGCTCGAGCCCTCCGGAGACGTTCACCGCGGCGATCCCCTCCACCTTTTCCAGCTCGGTCTTGATCTGCTTGCGGGTCATGGAGAGGAGCTCCTGCGGCGACATCTCGCCCGTCACGTTGAGAACGAGGACCGGCAATTCGAAGGGGTTGTACTTGATGACGACCGGATCTTCCGATCCCCGGGGGAGGCGCTCCTTGATGAGGTCGATCTTCTCCCGGACGCCGAGGGCCGCGAAGTCCATGTTGATTCCCCAGTTGAACTCGGCGATGACGAGGGAAACTTCCTCCTTGGAGATCGAGCTCACCTTCCTCAGACCCGAGACGGTGCCGACGACCTCCTCGATCGGCTTGGTGACGAGGATCTCGATCTCCTCGGGAGCGGCATCCTTGTAGTGGGTGACGACGGTCAGCTGCGGATACGTGATGGGAGGAAAAAGCTCCTGCGGCATCCGGGTCCAAGCGATCACCCCCAAGAGAAGGACCCCCAAAACGATCATCAGGGTAGTCACCGGCCGCCGGACGGCAAGCCTGGGGAGGGACATCTCTTACTCTCCTTCTTCTCCCAGCGCCGGCTCTGTCCTCTGGACCCCTGCCTCTTCGGCTTCCAGAAGCGACACCTTGGAACCGTCCTTGAGGGCCCCGCGGACCTCGGTCACCACCTGCTCTCCCTCGGCAAGACCCTGGCTGATTTCCGCGTAATCGGTGGTGAGGTACCCCAACGTGATCGGTTTAAGCTTCGCCGTCTCCTCTTCCACCACGAAAACCGACTCAAATTTTCCATCGCCGTCGGTGTCTTTGAGGGAGCTCGTCGGCACGACGAGGGCGTTGGGCTTCTCGAAGACGGCGATCTCCGCCCGGGCAAACATCCCGGGAAGAAGCTGGCCTTGGCTGTTCTCCACCTTGACCTTGGCGGTGAGGGTCCGGGACTTTCCCTCAATCAAGGGGGCGAGGTTGTCGATCTTCCCCTCAAAAGAGGTGTTGGGCAGGGAGTCGACCGATACCTTGACCCGCTGGCCCAGCCGGATCCGCTCGATGTCCCGCTCGATGATCCCCAGCTCCACAAAGACCGACCCGACCTCCATCAGGGTCGCCACGACCGCCTGAGGGGTGACATATTCTCCGACATCCACCTCCCGCGTCCCCATGACCCCCTCCAGGGGGGCCTTGAGAACCGTCTTGGCGAGCTCCGTCGCGGCCAGCTCCGCCTCCTTCTGGGCGGTGGCCACCTGCGTCTTCGCCTGCTCCACCTCGATCTGGGACTCCTCCAGTTTCGGGCGGATGATCGCCCCGAGGCGGTAAAGCTCTTCGTTGATGGAGAGGCGCTTCTGGGCGAGGCTCATCTGGGCCTTGGCGGTGTCGAGCTTGGACTGGGCGTACTCCACCCGCAGCCGACCTTCCTTGTCGTCCAATTCGCCCAGAACCTGCCCCTCGCTGACCAGGTCCCCTTCCCGGAAGGCGATGTTCCTCACAACGCCGTTTACCTCGAATTTCAGCTCCGCTTCCGACTGTCCGCGGACCGTCCCCATCGTGGGCAGAAGATCGGTGAATTCAATGGTGCTCACCTTGAAGGTCCGGACCGGAACCGGCAAGGCGGCCTCTTCCACCCCTGGGCCCCCGGTGGGCCTCGCCCCCGGAGGCATCCGGGTCACTTTCGGGCCGGCCAAAAAGCCCGGCAGCCACCAGACCACCGCCGCGGTCCCCCCCAGCGCGATCGCCAGGAAAATGATCAGCGTTCTTAAGCGTTTAAACATGAATCCTCTCCTCTTCTCGTCTCTCGCCCTTACCGGTAGTGCTCTGTTAGCCCGATCGCCTTGTTGAGCTTGGCCAAAGCGACGTGGGTGTTGGTCAGCGCCTGCACCGCCCCGACCCTCTCCTCGGTGAGTTTCATCACCGACTCCATCACCTGAGAGGGGGTCGCCTCATTCAAAGAGGCCTGCGCCTCGAGGATCTTCACCTGCTCCTCCCGGAAACCGATCTTCTGCTGGGCATACTCCATCTGGAGAAGGGCTTTCTGGTAGCTGATGTACGCCTCCTGGACTTCCTGAAAGGCGTTCGTCTTCGCCTCCTCCAGATCGTTCTGGGCCTTCTCCAGGTTGATCCGGGCCTGCTGAACTTCGGAAAGGCCGGCCAGCTGGTTGAGGATCCCCACCTCTCCGGAGTAGACGGTGGAATCGGTCCGGGTCGTCTGGCCCAAGCGGGGGGAGGTATGGGTGTCCGTCAGGGAGGCGGTCACGCCGTGAGGCCCCCAGTTTTGGGTGGCCTTGAACCCGATGAAGTAGTCTTCGCCGGAGTCGAGCGGTTCCGTCTCAAAAGCGGCGGCGGAAGCGCCGATGAATCCGGAGAGCTCCACCTTGAGTTTCCCCTTGGCCTTGGCGATCCGCTCCTCGAATTCGTGGAACTCCACCAACAGAGAATTCACCAGGATGTCGGGCCGGTACTGGGCAGCCAGCTGGAGGGCCTCCTCCAGATCGACCCTCTTTGAAGAAGGAGGGGGAAGCTCTCCAGTGACCTCCACGAGGGCTTCCGGACCGAGGTTGACCTTCTGAAGGAACTTAATCCGTGCGAGAAAACCGTCGTTCTCCGCCGTGACCCGTTGGAACTTCGCCTGGTTGGCTTGCGCTTCCACATTGAGCACCTCCAGACGCGTGAGAAGGCCCTTGTCGAAACGGGCCCTGGAGCGCTCCAGAAAATCCTCCGCCCGGGCGAGGAGCCCCTCCTGTGCCTGAAGGATCGCCTTCGCCCCCACCCACTGGTAGTACGACTGCTCCACCTCCAGGGAGTAATCGGCCTTCACCTTCCCCTGGCGTTTCTCCGACACCTGAAGGTTCACCAGCGACTGACGGTAGGTCTCAAGAAGACGCCCCGAATAGTAGATCGGATGCTCCAGCTGGATGCCGCTGGAATATTCCCTGAAGTCCACCTTGGAAGCGGTTCCCGTGGTCCAGCTCGTCTTCAGGGTCGCCGCCGGATAAAGGGCCCGCCGGGCTTCCCGGACTTTCATCTGGGCAAGCTCCACCTCCTCCCGGGCCACCACGACCGGCCGGTGGCGGGCTAAACCGTACTCCAGAGCGCCTCCCAGATCCCAGAGGTTGGAGGAAGCGGCGGAAGAAACGGGCAGGGCGTACAAGGCGGCGGGGGATGAGGGTTCGGCGGCCCTCTGGACCGGACGGATCCGGATGAGGAGCTTCCCATCGGTCGATTCGATGAGATGCTCCGCCGCATCATGGAGTTCGAAGCTCAGGTAATCCACCTCCCCGGCTGGGTGGGTCTCTCCGAAACCGAACCAGCGCCAGCCCCGGATGATCCCCCCGGAGAAATCGCTGGAACCAGAAAGAGGACACTCCACCCCCGACTCCACCGGATCGATGATGAGGCGTTCCGGATCTGAAAGGGTATAGGTGACGAAGGAGAAGGACCGGTTGGAGCGGATCTCGATGAGGCTGCCTTCTTGAGCCGGCCGGACCTGGACCGACTCCAGAACGGTGCTTTGCGCCTCGCAGAAAGCAGGATAGACAACAGCCAGCCAGGCTGGAAGGAGCCCGATGAGGAACCGTTGGATGTGGCTCTTAAACCATCTCACAAACTGTCTCTCATCCATTGAAAGCTTACTTGATCTCTCCCATGAAGTCAACATAAGAAATCGGCTATCCGTCTCAACAAGATACCATCTGATGAGACTGTTCTAGCCGGAGTTTCTTATGACTTTCTCGTCCGCTCCTCGATCGCCAAGAGGAGCCGGATCACTTCCCCGACGGTGTAGAAGATGACGAAATAAAGAGCGCTCACAAGGAGAATCATCGCACTGACCCCGCGCGGGGTGCCGGGAGATCCGCCGCTCATCAGGGTGCCCACGGCCCCGACGGCCCCGACAATCCCCGCCCCCCACGCCACCACCTTGAAAACGACACCGAGCACTTTCAGCTGCCTAAAGCGATTCTCCATCGGTTCGACCTCTTTAAGCCTCCTTGGGGTGTCCGGGAGCCCCTTGAGCCGTCCGCTCCCGAAGAGCCGACCGGTAACGCCTCATGTACTCCCGCATGTAGATCCGGTACTGCTCCATCGTGTTCGTCCGGTAGGCCTGAATCCGGTCCCGATGAAGCACCCGCCACCGTCGGGCACGGGACCGGGCCTTGGACCGCCAGATCGGGTCCAGCCGCTTGATCCGGTAGTAGAGAGGATTCCGATCCTGCCAGGCGAGGAGGTTGTCCCGCTGTCTCTTCTTCTGGCAGAGAGGATCCCCGCAGGCCCGCTGTTTGGTGCGGCGGTACTTGGAAGGCTCAAACTCCCGCTGGCAATAGAGACAAACCATGAATGTCTGTTGGACCCCCTTTTCCTGGACGCGCTTTTGGTAGCGCTAACGGGAATCGAACCCGTGTTTCGGCCGTGAGAGGGCCGCGTCCTAGGCCACTAGACGATAGCGCCATGGGGTGGCCCTTAAGAGCCCCCGGTCGATCCCGTAAGGCATGGTACAAAGTTCGCTTCAGTTTGTCAATGATCAAAAGCGTCTTTGATACAAGTATGCTTGAGATCGGTATCAGAAGTCAAGGGGGTCCGATCATATATCCTGAAATTGTTCCGATACCGTATCCGACGAGGGCCGCAATGAGACCAATCCCCATGGACTCCAGGCCGCTCTTCAGAGGGGGGGTCCGGGTTAAAGCGGTCTTCCCCGCCCCCAGCAGAAAGAGGATTCCCATCGAAACCCCCACGGACCAGAGAAACCCTTCCTGAAGGGGCAAGAAGAAGTAGGGGATGATCGGAAGGAAGGCCGCCGCGAGGTAAGAACAGGCCGTGATGATCCCCACCAGCGAGGGTTTGTCAAAACTCTCCACGATCAGGCCCAGCTCCTCTTCCATCATGCACCGGAGCCAGACGGAGGGATTGGAGGTGATCCTCTTGACCACCATCTCGAGCTCCTCTCCGGAGAATCCCTTGGCCTGGTAAATCTTCCGGACCTCCTCCTTCTCCTTGTCGGGCATCTCCCGGATTTCCCGGCGCTCCCGCTGGATTTCGGCAAGGAAAAACTCCGACTGACTCTTGGAGGAGATGTAGGCGGAAAATCCCATCGAAAGGGCTCCGGCGGTCGCCTCGGCGACTCCAGAGATGAGGATGATCTGGTTTTCCTGAAGGGCCCCGAAGACCCCGATGACGAAGCCCAGAGAAGTAACCAGTCCGTCCGTGGCCCCGTAAATCACCTCCCGGATCAACCGGCCCTTGGGGGAATGCCAGGCCTCGTCCAGGTAGACCGGCCGGACGCCCAGCTCCTCAAGAACGGACGGTTTGGGCACCCAGTTCCTTGCGGACTTCGCGGACCGCGGCCACCATGTTGATGAGCTTGGCGATCGCCTCTTCCTTGAGACGGGTCTTGAGCCCGCAGTCCGGGTCGACGTAAAGCTTGGAGGGCTCGAAGAGCTCGAGGCCCCGCCGGATCGACTGCTTGATCTCCTCGACCGTCTCCACCCGGTGGGAATGGACATCGACGACCCCGAAACCGACTTCCTTGGTGAAGGGGACCTTCCGGATCAACCCCAAGAGGGCGAAATTGGAGTTGGTGAACTCCAGGTCGATTTGATCCACGGCCAGGTTGAGGATCTTCGGGTAGACCTTCTCGAAGTCCCCATAGCAGATGTGGGTTCCGGTCTGCACGCGGACCCCTTTCGTGCAGATCTTCATCGCCTCGATGGCAAGCTCCACCTCCTCGACCCGGGTGGAGACCGCCGGTTCATCGATCTGGATGAACTTCGCCCCGGCCGCCTCAAGGGCCTTGACCTCCTCGTGAATCGCCCGGGCCAGGTCCAGACAAAAAGCCCGGCGGTTGGGGTAGTTTTCGTCAAAGGACCAGTCCATCATCGTGTAGGGGCCGGTGAGCATCCCCTTGACCGGCTTCTGGGTGAGCTTCTGGGCGAAGGTGAACCATTCGACGGTGATCGGCCTTGTCCATCGGATGGCTTCAACGGCAATCGGCTTTCGATAGTAGCGGTTCCCGTAGGACCTGACGAGGGAGCTGATCGTAAAACCCTCCAGGTGCTCGGCGAAGTAGGTCGCCATGTCCCCCCGGTACTGCTCGCCGTCTACGAGGATGTCGAGCCCGATCTCCTCTTGGATCCTGATCCAGTCCCGCGTTGCCTGCTCCTCCAGCGATCTCAGATGAGCCCGGTCCATCTGGCCGCGGCGGACCTTGGCCCGGGCGCTTTTAAGCTCCTCCGATTTTGGAAAAGATCCCACCGTCGTCGTCTTTAACATCGGTTTATAATCCAAGCCTCACGATGAGTTGTTCCGGGTTGTCCAGAGAAATCCCCAGGATGAAAGGGGTGTCCCGAACCGTGTAACGACTGGCCTCGGTTTCCCGCAAGCGTTGAACCAGATCCTCAAAGGCGGCCGGCTGATCCGTCTCGAAAGCCAGCACGAAATCCTGATCCCCCAGCCCGAAGGAATACGTCGTGTTGAGCCGGACCATGGGGTACTCCTCGCCGATCGCCATGTGAGCCCGCATCATCTCCCGGCGCTTTTCAAAGGGAAGCAGGTACCACTCCCTGGATTTGACGAAGGGATACAAAAAGAGGTACCGGTACTGCTTCCCTCCGCCCGAGGCGGATCCGCCTCCGTCGGAGAAGGCAGGGATGTGAGCAGGATTGTACACCGAAGGGCGCGTCATGGCAACGAAGGCGTGGCTGAGCCTGAGGTAACACCCCAGCCCGGCCTTCATCAGATCCGCCGCCAGCCCCTGCAAGGGGGCCAGGTCCCTGGAGACCGCCCAGAAAAAGAAATCGGTGTCGTGGCGAAGCCCGATGGCCAGGTAGCTTCGGAAAGAGACCTCTGGACGCTTCGATCGGAGCTCCCCTAAAAACCGCTGAATGTCCCGCTTCCGCTTTGCCTCGGGCAGGCGGCGGAAGGCCGGGTCCAGGGAGAAGCAAAGGAAATCGACGAAGGTGGGGTCCTGAGGAATCGTCGGCTCGGTCACACGCGCATCCTCTGAAGCTGCGCCTCCTCCATCCTCCCTTCCAGCGGCAGAGATTCCTCCGGCGGCGCGATCGGAAGATTCCCTTCCCGGCTGACTCCAACCCGGAAGATCACCTTGGGATCGGCTGGTCTCTTCTCCGGTTTCGTGTAATGAGCGATCAGCCCCAAAGCGAGGGCCTTCAGTTCGTCGTTGGGCATTCCCAGGAGGAGGACCGACGGGCCTGAGAAATCCGGCTCGAAGAGGGCCCTTCCCGGCGCCAGGTACTGTTCAAGGGTGGCATTCTCCTCCTCGTTTCGGCCGACGATCAGCTTGGCGGAGGGGCCGATCCGGAAGTGGCGCCCGAAGCGCAGCAGCTCCATGTCCTCGATGTCCACCTTCTCCTGATGCTCGAAAAGATCCCGCACCCGGTTGCCGAATTCCTGATCGGTGAGGAGGCACCCGCCGGCGGGATTCGGATAATCCACCACGCCGTAGCGAAGGGCCAGCTCCATCTGCTCCTTGCGGGAGCGTCCGGTGATCCCGTAGAGCCCCCCTCGGTCGATGATCCCCTTCTCCTCCGGCAGAGTGACCGGCAGGGCCTTGGCCGACAGGGGGCGCACGACGAGCCGGATCAGTCCCGCGTCCCGTTCGATGACGTTCATGGAATGGCGCATCTGGGACATCGGCCTCTGGCCCAGGACCTCCCCGGTGACGAGAAACGAGGCGTGGGTCTCTTCCATGAGCTCCTTGGCCTTGTCGAACATGTAGATCCGGCAGTCGACGCAGGGATTCATGCTCGATCCGTAGCCGTATTTGGGGCTGCGGATCACCTGGATGTACTCCTGGGTGAGCTTGACAATCCGGAAAGGGATGTTGAGCTGCCTCGCCACCTTCATCGCCTTGGTCTTGTCGCAGCAGCCCCAGGGGGCGGAAAGGTACACCCCGACGAGCTCGATCCCCTGCTCCAGCATGATCTTGGCCGCGAGGGTCGAGTCGAGCCCTCCGGAGATCATTGCCACCGCCTTTTTGTTCATTTTTTGATCAGTCCCCGAAGCACCTTCAGGTTCATCACGTCCTCGGTGCATTCTTCGTCCTTGGGCGTTTCCAGCACCATCGGCACCCGGGAAAGCCGGGCGTCGTTCATCAGGCACCGGAAGCCCTCGAGGCCGATTTTCCCGATGCCGATCTGCTCGTGCCGATCCACACGGGAACCCAGATCCTTCACCGAGTCGTTCAGGTGGATCGCCTGGATTTTCTTCAAACCGACGATCCGGTCGAACTCTTGGAATGTCGCCTCGTACGCCGCTTTCGTCCGGAGATCGTACCCGGCGGAAAACAGGTGGCAGGTATCCAAGCAGATTCCCAGCCGATCCGGATGGCCGGTCCATTTCAGGAGACCGGCCAGATGTTCGAACCGATGACCGACGTTGGAACCCTGCCCGGCCGCGTTCTCGTACAGAATCTTCACCGAAGAACCTTTGGTTTTCTCCAGAACCCAGGCAACCGATTCGGCGATCCGCTTCAAGGCCGGTTCCTCCCCGGAGCCGGTGTGGGAATCCGGATGCATCACGACGAAAGCGAGCCCAAGCGTCGTCGCCCGCTCCACCTCCACCCGGAGCGCCTCTCGGGACTGCTCGAGCAGATCCGGTTTCGGAGAGCCGACATTGATCAGGTAAGAGTCGTGCGCAAAAACCGGGGTGATGCCGCTCTCTTTGGCCGCCTGCCTGAACCGTGCCGCCTCATCCGCTTGGATCGGCCGGGCGGCCCACTGGTTGTTCGACTTCGAGAAGATCTGGACCGTGTCGCAGCCTACCTTCAGTCCACGCTCGATCGACCGCTCAAACCCGCCTGCGATCGACATGTGGGCGCCCAGCCGGACACCGGTCATGGTGAGCCCGTCGAATCATGACCGGTTGATTTATTCCCACGATATCCCGCCAAATCGACCAGAACCCTCTGAAACCCCGCCTCGCTGCAGATCTCCACCACCTTCTCCCGAATCCCAGGATCGGCGAGGCGGTTCATCTCCGCCGGAGCGAACTCCAGGCGGACCACCTCTCCGTGGTGCCGGGCCCGAAGCTGCCGGAACCCGATCCCTTTCAATGCAGCCTCGCACCGCTCCACCTGGTAGAGCCGCTCCACCGTCACCGGGGTTCCGGTCGGAAGCCGGGAGGCGAGGCAGGCCATCTCCGGCTTGTCCCAGGTCGGAAGCCCAAGCTCGCGGCTCGCCTGACGGATCTCCTCTTTCGTGAATTCCGCCTCGACGAGCGGGGATCGGATCCCCCATTCCTTCGCCGCCTCTCTTCCCGGCCGAACCGTTTTCAGATCATCCCGGTGGGTCCCATCCGCCACGAAGACAAGGCCCTGCTCCTTCGCCACACCGGCGGCCAGGGCAAACAGCTCCGACTTGCAAAAGTAGCAGCGGTTCGTCGGGTTGGCGGAGTAACGAGGGTCGTCCAACTCCTTGGACTCGATGAGCAGATGCCGGATCCCGATCTCCCGGGCCAGCCGCTTGGTTTCCTCTAACTCAGCGGCAGGCAGGCTGGGAGAAACCGCCGTCACCGCTACCGCCTTCTCCTTCAAGGCGTCGAACGCCACCTTCGCTAAAAAGGTGGAATCCACTCCGCCGGAAAAGGTGACAAGCACCGATCCCATCTCTTGGAACAGTTGTTTAAGATGAAGGAGTTTATCCACCCGGCTAGATCTGCTGGATTGCCTGAACCAAAGTTTTTGCCAAAAGCTCGAGATCCTCAACCCTAGCAAGGTAGTCGTGGAGTCGGTCCAAATCGAGGTCAACGTATTCATGGACAAGGAGATTCCTAAATTTACCCACCCCCCGAAGCCGCAGAGTGAACTCCGCTGGGACCACTTTTTGCTCCTCCAAAACAGCGAGGATATCCTCGTAATCCCGCGGCTCCCGGAATCCCTTGGCAGCGATCAGATGGCTCCCGATGTCCAACACCGACTCGATGGCCAACTGAAGACAGCGTTCCGTGGCATGATGGAGGAGATGATCCTGCTTGAAACGGTCGAGCGACGGCTGCCGGTACGTCTTTAACTCCGTGACGTACTCGTTGAACTTCTCCAGCCTAGATAAAATAGACTCTGGAAGGGTCACCGAGAGCTCCATCGTTCAGCCGGGCTAGAAGCGCCTGGTACTGAACTCGACGCAGGTGCGCTGTGTCAAAATAGTCGCTCAACACTCGCTGTTCAAATTCAACACGGGTTTGCTCCTCCCTGCAGAACAGGAGCCGTCCCCCGCAGAGGACCTCGTACCGAAGCAGAGGCCCCGCCCGATTGAGCAACACCAGATCCACGGTTCGATAATCGAAAACCGGGTCCAGAGCCCGGAGCAGCTCCAGTTGGATGGCAAAATATTCCTCTTCCTTCACTGAGGGATCCAATAGGACCGCCACATCGATATCGCTCATGGGCCCGGTTTTGCCTTGCACCGACGACCCAAACTGATAGGCCAACTCTACAGGGAATTTCTGAAAGACCTCTCCGGCTTTCATGGGCAGGTTTCATTATAGCTCAAGGAGGGAATACCGACGCTAACTCTTCGTAAAAGAGTTGCCTTACGCGCGTGAAGCAAGAAAGAGGGTCTTCCGCTGCTCTTCCACGCCGGCGGTGGCTTCCAGCCGCTCAACAACCAGAAGGCCAAGTCGCTGCGCCTCGGCCACAAGGTCCAGGAGATAGGAAGCCAGACTGTTCGGATGCATGGTGGGCGGAATGATCCCTTTGGGAATACCCAAGAGAATGAGCGGCACCTCCCAGGAAACCTCCTTCTTCAGCCGATCGATCTGATCCGGCTCGGCGATCACCAAAACCGGCGGCAGCCCTTCCGCCGGCTGGCGGTAACGCTCGGCTAAGTTGAGAAACGCTTGTTCCGTCAGCGGCTCGATCCCATAGCCAAGCCGGATCAAAGCAATCTCCATCACTTCGGGGACCAGGTCAGGCTGAAGATAGACGACCCGATTCTTCGGAAGAGGAACCTCTGGCAAAGGATCGTCCCATCCGGCTTCAAACAACCGGTTCCGGGTCGGGACTCCATCTAGATCCGAGATTGCCCATTTCTGTTGGGAAAACGGCCGAAGGAGTTCCTCTGGTGCTAGTTCGGTCATTATTTCTTCAGCCCCTGCCCGGAACTTTCCTATCCCAGATTGGACCAAGCGGTTGGCATGCCCTCGCGCCACGGCAACTAGTTTCGGATCCATGAGGCCAAGCTGTTCATTGGTCAGGTAACCATTGAGCATCAACAGGGCGATGTTGAGAACCCTGAAATCATCCCGCCAGCGTTTCGGATGCTCCTTGTCCAGCAGATTCAGGTCCAAGTAACCTATCCCCACAGCAGCTTCATTCGCCTGCTTGAGCGAAAGAAGGTGGCCGTCTCGCTTAACACGATCCATCACTTCATCGGCAATCTTTTTAGACGATATGGTAGAGAGCCTATCTCCTGTTTGCAGCGATATGCTCACCGCATCCCAAGGAAAATGGCTCAGGAGTTCTTCACGCATCGAGGCAGGCAGAGTGGACACGGACGCCCCCTGAAGGATGGAATCACGGTAAGGATCGAGAAGCCTATGCATTGGAGAAGGGGCCTCTTCCGGTATGGGAAGCACCCATTTCTGGACTCCCAATTGCTCATGGGAGACGCGCTCGGCAAGTTTTCGATGGCGGGTCCCCCTTTGGACAACAACCGTAGCCCCGGCATAACGCCGAATGATGGGGGGCAGCTGGTTCTCGGCATAATCGGTATCCCGATCCTCTGTCATAAACCGCTCCAGAGCGAGGTAATAGGACAGGAGGGCGTTCTCAAAATGGCTCGTCCCCGTAGGATCCGAGCGCACAAAGGCAATTCCCGCAGCCTTCTCAAGTAGGTCCATCCTCACAGCGTTGAATGAGCCCTTGGAAGAAGTCCGTTCGAATTCGACGATGACATTCGGATGCTCGGCAATGTAAGAAAGATGGGGGAAAAATGCGGAAAGCAATTTGCTGACCTGGGGAGAATGAAAGATATGTTGGGGCGTTTGATAAGCCATGGCAAGGAGGGTGTCCGTAGCCTCATCCTCTTGTTGTTGCAAGGCGAGGACCTTGCGCTCAACCTCCGCAGCAAGCGCCGCCTCCTCTTCATCTTTGGATTTCTCTTTCCCTTGGATGATATCGAGGAGTCTAAGCAAGAGATCGACCCGTCTTGCCTGGACCGGAAAGGATTCATCATTCCAGACGTTCAGCAGACGAATCGGTCCCTTCTCCGCGCAATAGACCACCTTTCCACTAGCTCTCTGGAGGATGGGGTCCAGCAGGCTTCCCAAACCTTTGAGTTCCGAAGAGCCGTGCGGCCCGAATGCCCAGATAACCGTGTTTTCCAAAGAACCTGCTGGAAGCGGCACCGGCCCCGCCGCCGGTGGCTGAACCGGAGGTTGTGGAGCCTGCGCCTTGAGAAGGGAGGTGAGGTCCGATCGTAGAAAAGAAAGGGGGGTTCCCCGCTGGATCGCCAGATCCACACGCTCTCCCAAGACGGCTAGAATTTGGGAAGAGGCAGCGGCTGGATCGCTGGCCTCCCGGCTGCGCCGGGAGATCTCGTCAACGAGAGAGAAGAGCCGGCTCGGATCCACTCCCAGGCCGACAACACGCAACGTCAGAGAAACGACGACCCGGAACTGCTCCAAGGAAAGGCGCCCCGCTTCAAGGACCAATTCCTGCATCAGAATATCCGGCGGCCTGAGCAGGCCCCTTGGGATCGATTCGTCGAGCAGCCGAAGCGCTATCAACAGAGTGTAAATCGGTTTCTGAAATTCGGCTTCCCACACCTGCTGGCCGACCGCCTTGGCAATGGAGGTAGTCTTCTTCGCAAGAGCCCGCTTTTCAAACCAGCCGTAAGAGCTTAGCTCCCGGATCTGCGTCGCTTGGATTAGCTTCTCCCGATCGGCGCTGCTGACGTGCCGGACCTCGATATCCGGCGCTTGAGTCCCTTGCTGTTCTTTGACGGGAACTGCACCTGCGTTGCGAGCCTGAGACATCGTTGGAGATAAGTCTCCTGACACCGTCACAGAACCGGTTCCAGTTTCTAGCCGAATTTCTGGTCTGGTCAAGGTTTGTTCTGCAATAAGTCTCTGAGTCTGCGCGATCGCCTTCTTGATATCGGCTTTTAAGTTACCCAGATCTTTCTTCCGGAGAAGTTTTGCCCTCAACCACTCTTCTCGATGTTTTGAGATGGTGCTGACTGGATGCTGAATCAGCGCCTTTTGGACGGAGGGACTTAACCTGGAGATCAACACAGCCCACTTACCATTGTGGAATCTGAAGGAACGGAGAATCACCAAGGCAGCCTGGACCACCTCATTGGTCAACTCTTCCAAACCGGTAGAAGTTTGCAGTCTGCTCACCAAATCGGGCTTGGCGGTGGACTCCTCTAGCCCGGCAGGGCGCAACCCTAAGGCAGAGCCCGGCAGAAACAGAGTGACGGCCAGGCCGATTGCGAAAGTCTTCCGGAATCGGGTCAAAAATTTCTCTTCTTGCATCTCATCGGGATACAAACTAAAGAGTACCTGCTGGAGGAGAAAAATTCAAGTTCTGAACAAGATTTGTTAATAGCTAACTTTAGACTTGAAATTGGGCTGAATATAGGTTAATCTATATTTAGACCAACTCGATCGGTCCAAGGAGGTTTCCCATGACCAAGACGCTTCCCCTGTCGGAAGTGAAAATGAAATTAAGCCGGCTGGTGCAGGATGTCCTGCTCCGGGAGGATGAAATCATCATCACCCGAAACGGAAAAGCCGCCGCTGCCCTGATCAGCGCGGAGGAGTACGAAAGCTGGAAGGAAACGCAGGAGATCAAGGCGAACCCCGAGCTGATGCGTGAAATCCAGGAGGGCCTTAAAGCGCTCCGGCATGGCAAAGGGAAAAGCTATTCCTCCGTAGAAGAGCTGTTTGGGCCTGCCCTGGAGTGAAACACCCCCTCGTTGTTGAGGACGCCCTGCGGGAATTGATCCGGCATCTTCCACCGGAGATCAAGAAGAGGATCCACTACGGGCTGGAAGAGATCGCGCGGGATCCACATTCAGGGAAAGCCCTCTCCGAGGAACTGTCGGGGCTGCGCAGCTATAAGATCGGAAAACTGCGGATCATCTACCGTATTCAAGAACGCTCGATCGCCCTGGTCGTCCTGGGCCCGAGGAAAACGATCTACCAACAAGCGGCGCTGGAAATCAAGCGGAAGGCGCAGTGGAGAAACCGCTAGAGCCTTCTCGCTGCTTCCGAAAGAAGCGACAGCTTCTTGACGGCCGATTCGTGCGGGAGGAACTCCAGACCGCAGTTGGGAGAGAGCCATAACCGGTCCGCCGGAATCGCTTGGGCAAAGACGGCAGCGGATTGCTTGAGGGCCTCCGCCGACTCCAGCTTGGTGTTGCGCGCATCGATGAGCCCTAGAGAAATCTCTCCTTTCCAATCCCTCTGGAGATGATCCGCGATCTGAGAAAGTTGGGAGCCGTTGGATCGGCTCACAAGATCCAGGCTTAACACCTCCACCTGGAGCCTCGTGAGCTCCGAGAGTATCGGGGCCAGGTCTTGGAAATAGCAGGCGACCCAACGCCTGGCCCGGATCCCCCCAAAGATCCCGTTGATCTCCTCCACCACGGCTTTTGACAACAGGGGCTCCTGGGGCCGGAGGGACGGCTCATCGATCTGAATCTCCTTGGCCCCTGCCGCGGCCAGGGCCTCTACCTCTCTTCGAAGAAGCTGACTGTAGAGGGCCAGAAGCCTCTCCGGCGTCTGACCTGGTTTTGGCTCTGTCGAGATTGCGAGGGTCAAAGGCCCAGGGAGAACCGCCTTCACCGGCTGACGGCTGTTGGAGGAAGCAAACTCGAAATCCTCGGCGGCCGCGCTTTTGACCCATTGGAGGCCGCCGTTGGTTTCGAGCCGGCGGTAGTAGACGTTGTTGTCGAAGAAGCGGCGGAGCGCCCCGCGGCTGATCCCCTGGGCGCTCCGGGCGATTGGGTGCGGCAGATCCTCCCATCGGATCTGGCCGTCGGTGACGAGATCCAGACCCGCCTCCTCCTGCTCCCGAAGGACCCGGCGGATCACCTTCTGGACTTCCTGCTCCAGGGCCTCATCCGAAAGAAACTTTCTCTGCCAGCGGTCGATGGCCCCGGGGAGATTGTCAGCCCCCGTGTGAGAGACCTTGGGATAGCTTCCGACGAGCGTGGTTCGAATCGACATCGGTTTTCTCTGTTGGTTTATGAGGGCTTCGTTAACGCAAAGGGATCATCCATGAGACGCCGAATCTTCGGGTCCTTCAAAATCCCGTGCTCTTCCATCACCTTCCGGATGGAGACGTCCCGCTTCACCGCCTCCTTGACGAGCTCGGCCGATTTCGCGTAGCCGATCGTGGGGTTGAGGGCGGTGGCAAGCCCCAGGGAGCGCTCGGCGTAATCCCGGCACCTCTTCGCGTCGGCCTCCACCCCCCACAGGCACCGGTCGTTGAAGAGGCGGATGCCGTTGGCGAGGACCTGGATTGAGGTGATCAGCGTGTGCCCCATGAGCGGCATCATCACGTTGAGCTCCAGCTGTCCCGCCTGGGAGGCGATCGCCACGGTGAGATCGTGGCCGATCACGTGAAAACAGACCTGGTTGAGCATCTCCGCCATGACGGGGTTCACCTTCCCCGGCATGATCGAGGAGCCCGGCTGGACCGCCGGTAGTTTCAACTCCGCCAGACCGGTTCGAGGTCCGGAATCCAGCAGACGGAAATCGTTGGCGATCTTCGTCAACTCCAGCGCCAGGAGCCGAACGGCGTGGGAGACGTGGGTGACGTCGGACATGCTCTGCGTCACCTCAAAGAGGTTCTTCGCCGGGACGACCGGAAAGCGGGTCTGGCGCCGGATGAAGCGAATGGCGATCTGCCGGTACCGGGGGTGCGAGTTCAGGCCTGTGCCGACGGCGGTACCCCCCAGGTTCAGCTCATACAGGGCCTCCCGGGCCGAGGAGATCCGCCCTCGGGCCTTCTCGATGACGCGGGCGTAGCCGCTCATCTCCTGGCCCAGCCGGATGGGGACCGCGTCCTGCAGGTGGGTCCGTCCCGACTTGATCACCCGGTCGAAGGCCCTGGCCTTTTTCCGGAGAACCCCCTCGAGCTCCTCCAGCACCTCCAAGAGCCCGGGGAGGACGAACAGGATTCCCAGCCGGATCGCCGTGGGGGTGACGTCGTTCGTCGACTGGGCCATGTTGACATGGTCGTTGGGATGGATCCTTTTGTAGTCGCCCCGCCTGCCCCCCAGGAGCTCGATGCCTCGGTTGGCGATCACCTCGTTGACGTTCATGTTCAGGGAGGTGCCGGCCCCGGCCTGGTAGACATCCACGACGATCTCCTTCTGGAGGCCGTTCTTGTTCGAGATAAGCTCCCGGGCGGCCCGGGCGATGGCCTGGCCCCGCCGCCGGTCGAGGCGCCCCACCTGCATGTTGGCGGTGGCGGCGGCAAGCTTGATCAGGCCGAAAGCCCGGATCATCGCCACCGGAAAGGTGAGATTGCTGACGGGAAAGTTCTCCCTGGCCCGGGCCGTCTGAACGCCGTAGTAGGCCCGGCTCGGGACCTTCATCGGTCCCAGGGAGTCCCGTTCGACGCGAAAGCGGGTCATGGAAATTTCATTTTACCACAAAAAAACGGGCCCAGGATGACTCCTGGGCCCGCAGAACACGCCGCGTAAGAGAGTCTTACGCGCCGACCGAGGTGGAGCGCCTCACGTTGGAAGCCTGCTCACCCTTGGGGCCGGTCGTGATGTCGAACTCGACCGCCTCACCTTCACGGAGGGTCTTAAACCCGTCCCCCTGGATCGCCGAGAAATGGACGAACACGTCCTTCCCGTTCTCCGGGGTGATGAACCCGTACCCCTTCTGGTCGGAAAACCACTTCACAGTGCCTTCTGCCATAGAAAATTGGATAACCTTCCTTTCTTCAACGGTTTCAAGGAAGAGACCTGGTAAACAAAAAACGACTGCGGCCTGAGTAAAAGCAATCGCAGTCGTTCGACTTGCTTGCTTACAGAATCTCTACAGCCGTATCAAACTTACTCAACAACGTGGACATCTTGCCACGCCCCCCTGCCCTTGTCAAGACAATTCTCACTTTTTCCTTCCCCTCGGCGGGCTTGAGCTTATAATGGAGGGCCTACACGACAAGGAGGTCCGCGTGGCACTCATCATAGAGGAATCCTTAGGGAGCGAAGCCCAGTCCCTCTTGGGCTTTTCCAACCCCAGGATCAAAAAGGAACAGCTTCACCTGCCCGGCCCGGACTGGGTGGAGCGGATCTTCGCCCAGAGCGACCGGCCAAGAGCGGTCCTGGCGAGTCTCAAGAAACTCTTCGGCCACGGGCGGCTCGCCGGAACCGGCTATCTCTCCATCCTGCCGGTGGACCAGGGGGTCGAGCATTCCGCCGCCTCCTCCTTCGCCCCAAACCTCGATTACTTCGACCCGGAGAAGATCGTCGAGCTGGCTGTGGAAGGCGGCTGCAACGCCGTCGCCTCCACCCTGGGCGTTCTCGGGATGGTCTCCCGGAAGTACGCCCAGAAGATCCCCTTCATCTTGAAGATCAACCACAACGAGCTCTTGACCTACCCCAACAAATTCGACCAGATCCTCTTCGCCAACGTCCAGCAGGCCCAGCAGATGGGGGCGGTCGGCGTAGGGGCGACGATCTATTTCGGCTCACCCGAAAGCACCCGGCAGATCCAGGAGGTGAGCTCGGCCTTCCACCAGGCCCACGAGCTCGGCATGTGCACGATCCTCTGGTGTTACCTCCGAAGCGCCGCCTTCAAGAAAGAGAAGGATTACCACCTCTCCGCCGACCTGACCGGCCAGGCCAACCACCTCGGCGTCACCATCGAGGCCGACGTCATCAAGCAGAAGCTGCCCACCAACAACGGCGGCTACACGGCGCTCGGCTTCGGCAAGACCGACAAG
>JACPXR010000133.1 GCA_016196465.1 Candidatus Omnitrophota bacterium
AGCGCAGCCTCCGCCACCTCCGCCTTCATCGTGTCGATGGAGATCGGGAGGCCGGTCCGGCGGAGCCCTTCGACGACCGGGAGCACCCGTTTCAGTTCGTCTTCGGTGCTGACCGGCGCGGCGTCCTTGCGGGTCGATTCCCCGCCGACATCGATGAGATCAGCCCCTTCCTCTTCCATCTTCAGGGCCCGGTCGAGGGCCCTGCGGGGGGAGAAGAATTTTCCGCCGTCGCTGAAGGAATCGGGGGTGACGTTGAGGATCCCCATGAGGAGGGTGCGCTTGCCCGTTGGAAGCTGGAAGCGGCCGCAGCGCACGCAAGGCCCCCTTTAAGCGGTGATCGGCTGCGAGGAACCGGGCTCTTGGCCGGAATCGGACGCGGGATCCCCCATGACGATCCTTTTGGCTGCGTCTGCGTCAAGGACCTCTTTCTCCAACAGGGCGTCGGAAAGCCGCTTGAGCCGGTCCCGGTGTTCGGTGAGGATCAAGCGGGCCCGCTCGTGGCTTTCCTCGACGATCCGGTGGATCTCCTGATCGATCAGAACCGCCGTCTGATCGGAGTAGTTGCGCTCCTCCACGATGTCCCTGCCCAGAAAGACCATCCCCTCCCGCCGTCCGTAGGTGAGGGCCCCCAGGCGGTCGCTCATGCCGAACTCACAGACCATCCGGCGGGCAATCTCAGAGGCGATCTCCAGATCGTTCTGGGCCCCGGTGGTGAGCTCCTGGAACGTCAGCTCCTCCGCGGTCCGTCCCCCCAAAAGAACGGTGATCTTGCCCAGGAGCTCCTTGCGGGTCGTGATGTACCGGTCCTCGATGGGGGTCTGCATGGTGTATCCCAGGGCCGCCGTTCCCCTCGGAATGATGGAAACCTTGTGGACCGGATCGGAACCGGGCACCATCATCGAAACCAGGGCGTGGCCCGCCTCGTGGCAGGCGACGATCGACCGCTCATAGGCGGAGATGACGCGGGACCTGCGCTCTGGGCCGGCCATCACCCGCTCGATCGCCGCCTCCATCTCCTTCATCTGAACGGCCTCTTTCTCATGCCGGGCCGCCAGAAGGGCGGCCTCGTTGGCCAGATTCGCCAGATCCGCTCCGGAGAAGCCGGGGGTCTGGCGGGCGATCGACTTGAGGTCCACTTCGGGATCCAGCTTGATCTTCCTGGTATGGACCCTCAGGATCTCCTCCCGTCCCCTCAAGTCGGGACGGTCGATCACAATCTGCCGGTCAAAGCGGCCGGGCCGAAGGAGGGCCGGATCCAGGACATCGGGCCGGTTCGTGGCGGCGACGAGGATCACCCCTTCCTGGGTGTTGAAGCCGTCCATCTCCACGAGGAGGGCGTTCAAGGTCTGCTCCCGCTCATCGTGCCCCCCGCCGATCCCGGCAAAGCGCTGGCGGCCCACCGCGTCGATCTCATCGATGAAGATGATGCACCCCCGCAGGGAGGCCTTGGCCGATTTCTTCGCCTGGTCAAACAGATCCCGAACGCGGCTGGCCCCCACGCCGACAAACATCTCGACGAAGTCCGAACCGCTGATCGAGAAGAACGGGACCCCTGCCTCCCCCGCTACTGCCTTGGCCATTAGGGTATTATGATTGATGAAACCGTTGGCAATGAAGCTGTGGGTCTCAGCAACCGTGAAATCGTAGACTCTCGCCTGCGAGGCGCTCAAGGATACCACGCGCGTAAACATCAATTGCGCCTGCGCCAAGGTTCTCAACGGCTGGAACTCCGGAACGGTTCGAACTTGCGTGTCGAGACGCCCTAGTGTTTCCACAGCGCCGCGAAATGAGCGAACCGACGGGCGGCGCGTACCGTCGATGTACCGGTAGAGGTTTTTCAACCAGAGCTCCTCCACCTGTGTGGAAGGCGAGATGCCTTGGGAGACCAGAAAATCCCAGACCGCCTTGAGCCTCCGGCCCTGATGGGGGACAAGATGCGTGTTGGTGTTGCGTTTCGTCGAAGAGAGGTATCGCTCCAACTTGCGGCGTTTACGCTCGAGGCCAAAACCGATCTCCCGCTGGAAGACCTCCAGAAAATCGCCGGTGATCACTACGTAATAATGAAGCCGCCCGTTGTAACGCTTTGGCCGCTCGCGAACAATGGGAACCACTCCGAAGGCAAGAAGAAGCTGGCTGACCTGTTGGATCAATCTTTTGCTCGCGCTGCTGAGTGTGACCAGCACGCCGTTTCGTTCCGCGCAGCCGTCGGTGTCGAAAAGCCCGCGCAGGAAAGCGGCAACAACCGGTTTGGTGGACAGCAGCACCCACTCAGGAATTCGTTTCCCGTCCGCATAAGATTCCAACAGCCCCATGCGCAACAAATCCTGACGTAGCGGCTCATGCATCAACGTGTAATCGTACATCCGACTGCTCGCCTTATGGATTTCGTAACCGTAGCGAGAGCGGGCGTAACCGCGCACGAAATCAACAAGCTGAGCATCCTGGGAGGTAAATGAAATTCTATTTCGGATGGTCGTTCCCCCATCACCGACCAGCAAACCCAGGAGATAGGCGGTTTCGGGATCAACCCATTCCCGCTCACCGAACGCTTCCCATCCGTAAGGCACGGCAACAAAATCACCGATTCGAAGTTCATCTAAATGCCGAAACCGAAGCTCCCCTTCCTCGGTCAGGACGACGATCGGATGCTCATGCGTCCCCTCGATCGAAAGCCCCAGCTCAGTCCTAAGCCGCATGGTCGGCTGCTCTTGAAGATCAAACCAGTGGGTCGCCTTCGACCAAACCGGCTGCGCAGTTTTCAAATCAATGGTTCTAACCTTCGCGCCATGGACCCGGTTGTCCAGGTCGACGGCAAAATATTTGGGGACGTCTTGGATTTGCATCACTCCCTTATTGGTCGACACAAAGGTATCGCCGGTGACGCATTTCCCGCAACCCGGGGGGCCTAACAGGAGAACCCCCTTGGGGATTTTCCCTCCCAGGCGCTGGAATTTCTTGGGGTCCTTGAGGAACTCGATCACCTCCTGAAGCTCTTCCTTCGCCTCATCCACGCCGGCGACATCCTTGAAGGTGATCCGCTGACCCTCCTCCGGAGAAACCTGCCTGGCCCGGCTCTTTCCGAACGAAAGGAGCCGCCCTCCCCCGCCCCCCTGGGCGCCCCGATAAAGAAGAAACCAGAAGAGGGCCAGAAGGAGGAACGGGCCCAGCAGGTTGAAGACGAAGCTCAGCCAGAAGGTCCTCGGCGGCTCCACCCGGAAGCTGGGGAGCTGTTCCCTCAAGCTTCGGATCAAATCCGGATCCTGGTCGGGGATGTTGACGACGAAGTGGCGCCGGTCGGAAAGCTCCCCCCGGATGATGTTCTCGGTCAAGACGGCGGATTTGATCTTTTGGCTCGCTTCATTCGTGGAAAGCCACTGGAAGAACTCGCTGTAGGAGACCTCCTGGGGGATTCCTTCCATCGAGACCGATCCGAGGCGGTACAAATAGAGGAAGGTAAAGACAAGGATCAGCCAGACCGTCCATCGAAACCATTTGAAGTTCGGCCTCGGAGGGGGCAGAGGGGTTTTTCCACCTTCCAGAATCGGCATCGTCGCTCCTTAAGCTCCTTTCGAAGCTAGTGTAGCAGATCGAGTGAGAATAAGCCAGCGGCCCCGGACCTCCGCCCGGAGCCCCTCGGGCAGATCCAGGGCTCCCTCGGCATCGCTCGTCAAACGCTCCAACAGCTCCGCGTGCTGGAAGCCGAACCCCTGGAGCGAGCCCCGAAGGCGTTTGAGGGAGAGCCGCAGCACCCTTCGCCGAAGGGGGGGAGGAAGTTTCTTCAGTTGGGACAAGTCGAGCCGGAGCCCTCTGCGGCCCAGACGGGCCAGGGTCCGCCAGAGGCGGCGCGTCTCCTTTTCCAGGACCTCTTCCTCTTCCCGGAGAATCCGGGCAAGCATTCCAAGGTGGCGCTTTAACTGCGGGCTGTACTCCCGCTCGAGAAGAGGGATCAGCTCAAGGCGCAGGCGGTTTCGGAAAAAGCGAAGGGAGCGGTTGGAGGCGTCCTGACAGGCCCGCAGGCCCTGAGAGCGCAGATACCCGTTGACCTCTTCCCGGGGGCAGTCGATGAGGGGGCGGACGATTCTGAGGGAAGATCCTTCCACCTCCCGGACCGGAGGAATCCCGGCAAGCCCGGCACTCCCCGACCCCCTCAGGAGCCACATGAGGACCGTCTCGGCCTGATCGTCCTGGGTGTGTCCCAGGGCAATCGTCCGACAGCCCCGGCGCTTGGCCGCCTTCGTCAGGGCCGAGTAGCGAATCT
Organism: Candidatus Omnitrophota bacterium; assembly: GCA_016196465.1. Taxonomy (GTDB): domain Bacteria; phylum Omnitrophota; class Gorgyraeia; order 1-14-0-20-64-10; family 1-14-0-20-64-10; genus JACPXR01. Next base: position 4,259 of record JACPXR010000133.1, read on the forward strand.
CTCTCGCGGCCGCCTCCAGGGACTCTCCCGGTTCTTTGAGGACCTTGCGGCGCGCCAGATCTACCGGAACCCCCCAGGCCCGCCCCGCCCTCTTCACGCAAGCGGCTTCCCGGGCGGCCTGGCGGGGCCTCAAGCCGTGGTCCACGTACAGGGCGCGAAGGGAGAGTCTGAACTTCGAACGGAGAGCCACCAGACAGGAGAAAAGGGCGAGAGAATCGGGGCCGCCGGAAACTCCGACGAGGACCCGGTCTCCCGGCCGGAACATCCGGTGTCGAGAGATCGTGGAAGAAACGGCGTCTAAAAGCATGAGGGAAGTGGCGGCGGGTGGATTTGAACCACCGACCCAGGGCTTATGAGTCCCTTGCTCTACCGGGCTGAGCTACGCCGCCGTCGAAACAGCTTAATTCTTACAACTGAATCCTTAAAGCTGCAAGATGGATTTTTAGGGATTAAGCTCCAGGGCGACGCGGGAGTAGCCCAAACGCTTTGCTTGGGAAATCAGCTGCTCGCGAAATCCTGAATCGGCCAGGAGATGAGCCCGGCCCGCGGCCCCCAGCCGGACGATGAGAAGCCCCCCCTCCCGCTCGAGGAGGGCGCCGGAGAACCCCGCCTCGGCCATCCAGCGGGTCAGCTGCTCCTCGCGATCCATCCGCCCCCCAGCACGAACTCTCCGTCGTAGAAGACCGCCGCCTGACCCGGGGAGACTCCCCCCTCGACCGGCTCCAGGAAACGGACGCGGACCTTCTCCCCTTCGGGAACCAGCTCCGCGGGGATTTTCGCGCTGCGGTACCGGATCTTGACCGACGCGGCGGTCGGACCCGTGAGCCCGCCGATCGAGACCCAGGCGCAATCGGCCACCTCGCAGAAGGAGGCCTTGAGCTCCTCCTCGTTTCCGACGATCACCCGCCGGGTCAAGGGGTCCACCTCCAGGACGTAAAGAGGTCGGGGGGAAGCGACCCCAAGCCCCCGCCGCTGGCCGACGGTGTAGGCGCCGATCCCCTGGTGGATCCCCAAGAACTTGCCCTGGCGGTTGACGATCTCTCCGGGAACGAAGGCCTCGGGGGCCCGTTCCTTCAAGAACCCTTTCGTGTCCCCGTCGGGAATGAAGCAAAGCTCCATGGACTCCGGCTTCTCGGCCACCTTCAGGCCGGAGCGCTTCGCCAGCTCCCGCACCTGCGCCTTAGATTTCTCCCCCAGGGGAAGCAGCAAAGAGGCAAGCTGCTCCTGGGTGAGCTGGTAGAGGACGTACGACTGATCCTTCCCCTCATCCACCGCCTGCCGGAGGAAGTGGCGCCCCCGGACGGCATCCCATCCGGTCCGGGCGTAATGGCCTGTGGCCACCCACCGGGCCCCGAGGGCCTTGGCCTTGGCAAGGAGAATTCCGCACTTGATCTTCCGGTTGCAGACGACGCAAGGGTTGGGGGTCAAGCCGTGGGTCGTGGTCTGAACGAAATAATCCATGACCTGAGCCTTGAAAGGGACCGACGCCTCGACGACGTAGAAGGGGATCCCCAACCGATGCGCCACGCTCCGGGCATCCTCGATGTCCCCGGTGGAGCAGCAGGTTTGGGTCTTGGGGACCGTGTCGCAGAGCTCCGGACCCCAAGTCTTCAGGGTCATGCCGATGACCCGGTAGCCCTCTTCCTGAAGGAGGGCGGCCGCGACCGAGGAATCCACCCCTCCGCTCATCGCGACGACAACGATTTCTTTCATCTTCCGCTTAAAGATTCCGCATGATCCAGATCAACCCAAGCGCAAGACCGGAGCTTGAGGTCGACACCACGAGCCACCGGTAGATCTGCTTTCCCTTCCGGCTTGCCCGGTGGTAGAAGCGGCCGGCCAGATACCCGTATCCCCCCATGGAGAAGGCGCAGCCGACGCTGAAAAGGCCGATGGTGAGGTAGGCGAGCCACGCCGTGGTGATCAGGGTGATCGGAATCAGGATGAAGACCTCCGCCGTCCCGGCGGCCCCGTGAAGCATCCCCACCAAAGTCGGGGCGAACCAGTGGACGTGCCCCGTCCCCGGCTCGTGGGAGTGGCGGTGAACGTGCTCCTTCCCCGGATGGAGGTGGCGGTGCTCATGCTGGCGCTCCTGCCAGAGGAGAAACAGGCGCCAGATCCCCAGCACCAACAAAGAGACCCCCACGAGGAGTTCCGCGGTCCGCTGGAAAGTCGGATCCAGCCTGACGCGGAAGGCGAGGATCAGGGATCCGAGAAACAACACGCTCACCGCATGGCCAAGCGCCCAGCGGCAGCCAAACCAGGCGCTTTTGAGGGGGTCCGGCTCCAGCGAAACGAAATGGGTGACCGCGGCCACATGATCCCGGTCAAAGGCGTGGCGCATCCCGAGGAAGAGGCCGGTGAGAAGAAGGAGGGCGGCGGAGGAAGCGGTCACGCTGAACGACGCAGGCGCTCCCATTCGTCCGGCGGCATCTCGTACGACTCCTCCCGCGAAGGAAACGATCTCTCCTCCACCGCCTTCCGGAAACCTTTGACCGCCTTGAGCGCCGCCGCGTCGAGCCGGGCGAAGGCCCGCGCGAACTTCGGGTGGAAAGGCCCGCTGAGATTCAAAAGGTCGTGGGTGACGAGGACCTGACCGTCGCAGCGGTTTCCGGCCCCGATGCCGATCGTGGGAATGGAAACGGACCGGGTAATCAGATCCGCCACCTGGGAGGGAACGCACTCCAGCACGATCCCGAAGCAGCCGGAGCTCTCCAATTCCTCCGCGGCCGCGAGGAGCTTCCGAGCGGCGGGGGCGGTTTTGGCCTGCACCCGGAAACCGCCTGTTTTCCCGGCGGTCTGCGGGGTCAGCCCCAGGTGTCCCAGGACCGGGATGCCGGCATCGAGAATCGCCTGCACCGCCTCCAAAGAGTCCAGGGACCCCTGCCCCCCTTCCACCTTCACGGCATCGCACCCGGCTTCCTTGAGAAACCGGCTGGCGTTCCGGACCGTCTCCTTGACCGAAAGGTTGAAGGACATGAACGGCATGTCCCCCACGAGGAGCGCCCGCGAGACCCCCCGGCGGACCGCCTTGGCGTGATGGATCATCTCCTCCATGGTCACCGGAACGGTCGTCGGGTAGCCCAGGGCCACCATCCCCAGGGAATCCCCCACGAGGACCGCGTCAACCCCCGCCTCGTCGATCAGCCGGGCAAAGGGGAGATCGTAGGCGGTGAGCATGGTGATCTTCTCGCCCCGCTTTTTCTTCTCCTGAAATGAAGGAAGGGTGACTTTGTCCATCAGAAACCCTTAGGGTCTGACCCTACCTGAAGCTTGAACGCCTCGACGGTGTTTCGCATCAAGGTCGCCACCACCACCGGCCCCACGCCGCCGGGGACCGGGGTAATGAAGCTCGCCGCCTTCAGGGCCCCCTCAAACTCCACGTCCCCCTGGAGCTGGCCGTCCACGAGGTTCGTTCCGACGTCGATCACGATCGCCCCGGGACGGATCCAGGAGCCCTGGATGAGGCGGGCCTTCCCCACCGCCACGACGAGGATCTCCGCCCGCTTCACGTGCTCGCTCAACCGGCCCCGGTCGGAGGTGGCCACGTGGCAGATCGTCGTCGTGCAGAACTTGTCCAGGAGGAGCAGGCTCACCGGCTTTCCAATCAGCTCGCTGTGCCCCACGATCACCGCCTCTTTGCCGTAGAGGTCCGCCCCGGTCGCGTTGAGCAGCTCCATGATCGCCAGGGAGGTGCAGGTGCCGATCCGGGACCAGCCGAAGACCGCCTGACCGATGTGCTGGGGATGGATCCCTTCCACATCCTTCTTCGGATCGACGCCGGCCGAGATCCCTCGGGCGTCCAGGGAAGGAGGCAGGGGAAACTGAATCGTGATCCCGGTGATCTCCCGATCCCGGTTCCACTGGCCGATCTTTTCGATCAGCTCCTGCTGGCTGACCGCGGCATTCAGGCGCTCCAGCCGGTAGCCGATTCCGAGGCCCGCCGCCGCTTTCATCTGCGAGCGGACGAAGAGGTCGGAGGCCGGCTGAAGCCCCACCTGAACCGTGAGGAGAAAAGGGAGCCGATGGTGCAGGGCCTGAAGGGACTCCACCTCCCCCTTGAGATCAGTCAGGATCTTCCGGGCGATCTGGCGCCCATCGAGGAGCTGGGCGGTCACAGGTTGATCTCCACCATGGCCCGGGCCGCTTCGAACGACCCTTTGAGCAGGGCCCCGGCCGCCCTGAGATCGGATCGGAGGCTGACCCCTGAAACCCGCTCGAGGCGACTCACGCGGGAAGCGGCCTCCGCGGCCGCCTCGCAGATTTGAAGCGGCACCTCAATCGCCCGCTGGCGGGCCCGGGGGAGGCCGCGCTTCGTCCGCGTCGAGCGGAGGAGCTCGCCGTAGACCTTTGAATCTTCCCGGATCAACCGGGACATCTTCCCGGAGAGCCGGTCCAGGGCGCGGCATTCCCCTTGAAGGCGCCGGCGCGAAGCGGTGGAAAGATTCCTACGGCGAACCAGAATCCGGCAGACCATGCTTCCCAGGGAACAGCCCATCGCCCCGCAGAGGGCGGCGGCCGAACCTCCACCCGGCGCCGCCCTGGAAGAAGAGAGGGCCGAAAGAAACCTCCTCACCGCCCAGGCGGAGTCCGGAATGGGATCCACTTTAGAAAAGCCCCGTGATCCGCCCCTGAGAGTCGATGTCGAGGCGCTCGGCCAGCGGCTCCTTGGGCAGGCCCGGCATGGTGAGGATTTTTCCGGTCATCGCCACGAGAAACCCCGCCCCGGAAGCGGGATGGACCTCCCGGACTTTGAGCCGCCAGCCCGAAGGGGCTCCTTTGAGGGAAGGATTGTCGGTGAAGGAAAGCTGGGTCTTCGCCATGTTGACGGGGAGCCCCCCGTACCCTTCTTTCGTCAGGCGCTGGAGGTCGGCGGCCGCCGTCTCCACGTAATCGACGCCGTCCGCCCCGTACACCTCCCGGGCAATCGTCTCGATCTTGGCGGCGATGGGAAGGTCCAGGGGATAAAGGGGCTTAAAGTTCGCCCGCTTTTCCTGGAGCGCTCCGAGGACCTCCCGGGCCAGCTCGATCCCCCCTTCCCCGCCTCGCTCCGTCACCTCAGAGAGGGCGCAGCGGACCTTCATCCCTAAGCAGTGTTCCTGGACCAGCTTGATCTCGGTCGGGGTGTCGGATGAAAAGCGGTTGATCGAAACGACCGGCACCAGCCCGAAGCGCTGAATGATGTTCAGGTGCCGCTCCAGATTCTCAAAACCCCGCTGGAGGGCCCTCGTCTCCTCGCGGCTCGAGGCCTCCTCCAGGGAGAGCCCCCCGTGAACCTTGAGCGCCCTCACCGTCACGACACAGACGGCCGCCTCCGGCTTGAAGCCGGCCGAACGGGCCACGATGTCGCAAAACTTCTCCATCCCCAGGTCGGTGCCGAAGCCGCACTCGGTGACGCAGTAGTCGGCGAGCCGCAAGCCCATCTCGGTCGCCAGGATCGAATTGGAACCGTGGGCCATGTTCGCGAAGGGCCCGGCGTGCATGAAGACCGGCTGGCCTTCCAGCGTCTGGACGATGTTCGGCTTGATGGCATCCTTCAGAAGCAGGGCCATCGCCCCCACCGCCTTGACATCCCTGGCGAAGACCGGCCGCCCCTCCTTGCTTTCGGCCACGAGAATCTTCCCCAGCCGCTCCTTCAGATCCTCAAAGTTCTTGGAGAGGGCCAGGATCGCCATCACCTCGCTGGCCACGGTGATGTCGAATCCGGTCTCCCGCTTGAGATAGCCGATCCCCCCCAATCCCACCTCCACGTGCCGGAGGTTCCGGTCTGGGATCTCAGAAACCCGCCGCCAGAGAATCCGCCCCGGATGAATCTTCAAGTCGGTTCCCTGGATGCAGTGGTTCTCCACCATTGCGCACAGAAGGTTGTGGGCGGTCCCGATGGCGTGGATGTCGCCGGTGAAGTGGAGGTTGATGTCATCCATCGGGAGAACCTGCGCGTATCCGGAACCGCAGGCGCCCCCCTTCTTCCCGAAGATGGGGCCGATGGAGGGCTCCCGGAGGGTGAGGATCACCTTCTTGCGCAGGCGCCCCAGGGCCTGCGTCAGCCCGATGGCGGTGGAGGTTTTCCCCTCGCCCGCCTCGGTGGGAGTCATCGCGGTGACGAGGATCAGCTTGCCGTAAGGGCGCGTCTGAATCCGGTCGAGCGCCTTCAAGGAGACCTTCGCCTTGGTGGGGCCGTAGACCTCCAGCTCCTCCATCCGCAATCCGGCCACCCGGCCGATCTCCGTGATCTGAAGAGGCCGGGCCGACTGCGCGATCTCAATGTTCGAGGGAAACTTGCGAATCGTCTGAGGCTGCGCCATCGGGGTTATTATAGCAGAGGGCCTTGCGCCTCAAAGGCCCCCTTGATGAGCCGGATCCTGCAAGGTCCCGCGGGGCCTTCCAGGATGGAGACAACGTCAAACCGGACCGGGAGATTTTTCAGGCCCCGCCGCTTCAGATAGCTGCTGGCCAGGCGGGCGATCCTCCACTGCTTCTTCAGGGTAACCGCTTCCTCGGGGAACCCGAACCGGAGGCTGGAGCGGGACTTGATCTCGACGAAACAGAGGATCCCTCCGTCCCGGGCGACGCAGTCAATCTCTCCCATCCGGGACCGGACGTTCCGCTCCAGGATCCGGTATCCCTGCCCGGCCAAATACCGCAGCGCCTGCGCTTCCCCCCGCTTTCCCAGGGAGAGGAAATTCACCAGGGGCCTCCCGCCTCCCTGACCGGCCTGAAACTGAAGCGATGAAAATCCGAGGGGCCGATCGCCCTGAGGCGCTCCAGATGTTCCTGGGTTCCGTAACCCTTATGGCGGAGGAAGCCGAACTCCGGAAGGAGCCGGTGAAGCTGGAGCATGAAGCGGTCCCGGATCACCTTGGCCACAATCGAAGCGCAGGCGATCCGCAGGCTCTTCCCATCGCCGCCCACCACCGGGATCGCCGGGACCGGACAATCCTCCGGCACGATAGGGCCGTCGATGAGAACCGACTGGGGCAGAAGGGGCAAGGCCCTCAGGGCCCGGACCATGGCCAGGTGGGTCGCGGCGTGAATCCCCAACCGGTCGATCTCCTCCACCCGCGCCCAGCCGACCCCGATGTCGGCGCGGGGCAGGATCTGCCGGTAGGCGGCTTCGCGGGCCGGAGAGGAGAGCCGTTTGGAATCGTCAATGGGAACTTGGAAGGAATGCCGGTGGAGGATCACGGCGCTGGCGACGACCGGCCCGGCCAGGGGGCCCCGGCCGGCTTCATCGACGCCGGCGAGGGAGCGGCCGGGCGTTTTAAGTCGACGCAGAAGCCTCTGATCGAACTGGAGGAGCTGCTGGAGTCTCTTGGGCTTCCTCAAATCGCTCTTCGATCCGGGCGCCCTTGCCGATTTTCTTTCGCAGGTAGTACAGCTTTGCCCGTCTGACGGTCCCCTGCTTCACGAGCTGGATCTTTTCGATGAAGGGGGAGTGCAGGGTGAAGGTCCTCTCCACCCCCTCTCCGTAGCTGATTCTCCGGACGGCGAAGGTCTCCCGGAGGGAGCCCCCCTTCCGGGAAATGACGACCCCCTCAAAGGGCTGAATGCGGGTCTTCTCCTCCTCCGCGATCCGGACGAAGACCCGGACCGTATCCCCCACCTTGAAGGGGGGGCGGTCGGCCTTGAGCTGTTCCTTCTCTATTTTTTCAATCCGAGGATCCATCGATCAAATCCGGTCGTTGGGCGAGAGTCCAGCGAAGGGCCTGGAGCTTCCGCCACTCGTTGATTTTCGGGGCATTGCCGGAACGCAACACCTCCGGCACTTTCATCCCGCGGTATTCGGGGGGCCGGGTGTACTGAGGGTACTCCAGCAAAGGGCCGGAAAAAGACTCCTCCGAGGCGGAGGCGGCGTCCCCGAGACTCCCTGGGAGCAGCCGCGCCACGGAATCGATCAAGACCATAGCAGGAAGTTCCCCGCCGGTCAAGACATAATCTCCGATGGAAAGCTCCTCATCCGCGAGATGACTCCTTACCCTTTCATCCACCCCCTCGTAATGGCCGCAGAGGAGGATCAGCCAAGGCCTCTTGGAGAGCTCCTCCGCCTTTCCCTGCGTGAGCTTTTCTCCCTGGGGCGCCAGCAAGATGACGTGCGGCTTGATTCGCAATCTGCGATTCGCGATCCGCCGTTTGATCCCGGCCACCGCCTCAAAGAACGGCTCCGGGCGCATCACCATCCCGGGCCCGCCCCCGTAGGGCCGGTCGTCCACCTTCTTGTGCTTGTCGCGGGACCAATCCCGCAGGTCATGCACCGACACCTGGGCCACCCCCTTGGCAATGGCCCGTTTCAGTATGGATGAACCCAGCACCGGAGCAAACATCTCCGGAAAGATCGTCAGCACATCAATCCGCATCTGAAGAATCCTCAGGGCCGAATCTAATGCCGGCTGGAAAGGTAAGTTTTGGCTTCCTGCAGAAACTCGCGGGCCTGCTGGATGAGGGCTGTTATCCTCTCAGAAGTAACGGCTGACTCCACATCATAGTCTCCCTGGATCCGCTGATCAAAAGCATCCACAAGCCAACGATGGAACTTCGGATCAAACGAACCGGTCTTGGCGAATTGCTCTCCGAACGCGGCATGGACGCCGGTGTGCTTTCTGAAGCGAAGACCCTTTGCACTCAGCACGGCCTCGGCCACATAGAACATGGCGTAATAGGCCCTTGATGCAGCAAAATCCAGATCCGCTCGATTGAGCAGGGCCTGCGCAGCATCAATCGAACGCTCCGCTTTTACCAAAAGCTTTGTTGCCTCTGGCATCATGCTGGAATCGCCTCATCATGAGCATTCTGAAGAAACGTCGTATCGAGCACGCTCCACCTTTCCTGTGGAACGAAGATTCGGCTTACGCTCAGGCTGTATTTCAGAGACAGCGAAGAGACTAAAAGGCTCGTCCGGTCTATCTCGTCGGAGTAGCGGTCAATGTGGCCCAGCACGACCAGCACATCGACGTCCGATTCATCATCCGCCTCGCCTCGGGCGTACGAGCCGTAAAGATAGACCCCGCTGAGGCGACCGCCGTAGATCGCTTGAAGCCCTGCCTTCAGCTCGACCATCAAAGTTCGGATTCTACCGTCCATGTGACTTCAAGGATAACATGTCAGACCGGATGGAACAATAGCGGGACGAGACTTGAGACGGTGGATAGGGTCTTGACTTAGGCCAGAATGGCGAAGACTTGAACCTGCCGGCCCTGGTATTCAAATGACCATTGGGCACGAACCACCACTGTCGCGGCGTCCAATCGTCCCAGGATGGCGATATTCACCAACTGAAGGGCAGTATAAGGAAACGGTTGTCCTAACTGCAACTCGACCGACGGCACAGAGGGCTGATACGGCTTGGCCCCAAGCATGGGATCCCATACCCACACTGCAAGAGGCCTGATCTCTGTTTGGCTCGCGGGAATTGGCAGTTGATCGATCCGAAGACCAGGAGGCAATTCTTGTTTTTGGGCTGCGACCACCGCTTCCAGGCCGGCGGCTAAAGTCCCCGGCCGGTAAAAGGTGATGGGTCCCGAAACCATCAGGATCTGATTGGCGTCAGCGACCCGATCGGCCTGATCTGGAAACATCTCCTTAAAGCTTGCCGCATCAAATTGCTGGACTCCCTCCTCCTCCAGCCCGGCGGGGGTATTCGGCCTTTCGATTTTTCCTATCAAATATTTGAGCAAAGCTCTCCAGTCATCATCGCCATAAACAGGAAAACCATAATGGCCAAGATGAACACTCCTGTAATAATCCAACTTCCTTTTGATTTCTTGATCTGAAGGGTCTATCTTTTTTATTTCATCTCTCGCTCTCTCTAATTCCTGAAAGGCAGGATTTGCATCCCCTAGTGCATCAGGATGTCCCCAAAGGTAACGATCGTAGCGCAGGTAAGCTTTCCCAAAATTAGCGATTAGCTCTCTTGCCTTCTTCTCCGCCGGCCCGAGGGGAACATGCAGGGCGAGCAAATCCTTGCTGGGACGCAGAACGGCCTTGTGGCGCAAAGTATTCGCTTCCAACCTAAGTACGGCTTCGGTTTTACGATGAGTCAATGAAAATGGAAATAGGATGATCGTGCCGGACCTTGGGATAAGCAGGAGATCACTGCCCTTTAAAGCATACCAGCGCGACGGATCGGCAGCTGGAGGATCGTCTTCAGTGAACCAAATCTGGTCCTGATGAACTTCGACCCACACAGGTCGCCTCTGTTTGGTCCACTCTGTCTCTCCACGTTTCTTAGCCCAGAGGGACCTTTCATAGAACGTAGCGGTAGCTTCTGCACGATATTCTCCTTCAGCCTTCAGTAAGTCCTTGACGAATTTTGTAGGATCGCGTGGTCGCACATAAGTGTATTCGTATGGCACAAATGATGCTTGCGTTCGCAACTGAAGCTCTTTCCCCTGCAGCCCGACGGCGGATGGTAACCACTGCAGAGTGCCAACTATCTCTTGCCCCTCCAGCCCGGCGGCAGCTTCATCGGTAGGAAGCCCCTCGGGGTAACGGAACCGAAGGGTGGCCAGCTCCGCCTCTTCCCCCCGACCGGCTATGGTCAAGTCGATCGTAACCGGCCTGTCTCTCACATCCAGGGAAAAGATGCCTGAGAGAGTCGCTCGATGCTGTGGGTATGTCTGCTCTATCTCGGCCATGATCTTCAATCGAAGCAGGAAATTGTCGTAAAACTCCCGACTGGATCCCACCTCAATCCGACCCAGGTCTTCCCGCAGGGTTTCTCTACCTTCAGGTCCGCTAAACAGGTCCCCCACAAAGACCGACTCTTCCGGTCCCACTTGTTCAAACCGAAAATCGACCCGATCGATCCCTTCCTTAATCACTGTCAAAAAGATCATCTTGAGAATCCGCGCCACATCCGGATCTTCCGGATACTGAGCTTGAGCCTCCTCCTCCAGCCCGGCGGCAGACGGTTCAGTGGCGGGCCCGGCAACCTGGCCGAGGAGCAATTGGAGCCGTTCCTCATCTGAAAGGAAGTTCTCCCTGTAAAATTCTTGAAGGTATTGAAATAATTTCCGACCCGGTTTCTGGACTGTTTCTCCAGAATCCATCTGCTTTAAATGACGAATCAGATCCGTCCTTCGAGAGAATCCCCATCGATCAAAGGAGCTAAACACTTCTTGGGCTACCTCTCCCCCATACCCCGCCCCCTGAACCGGCGTCAGAAGATGAGCCATGTGCAATTCGTACTCCTTGAGCACCAGCCAATGCAAAGCAAACGCGTAAGCCCAGTCGTCCCGCCCCTCATTGAGAAGCTGTTCCATCACCCACGAGACGGCCCATAATTGCCCCGCAAGTTCTATGAGCGTCTCCGCATGGGCTTTCAAGGTGTCCGGGTTCCTGGCAACTTTGGCAGGATACCAGAGAGTGCGATCCATATGGGAACCTGGCTTCACCAACGCTTCGGCAGTCAGAATCTTTCGGGCGGGATAACGCCTAAGGTCTTCGCCTTAAAAATGGAAAGACCAACTTGTGTCTTGGGTATGCCGAAGTTCCTCTTGCCGAGCCCACAATTCTCCGAAATAAAGCGCGTATTCCATCTCGTTCTGACGGATGGGCGGCAGAATGGTCCTCAGTTCTTCCAGGAGATCGGAGTGGCGGTAGTGACTCGTCTGATCCATAATCGACTCGTAATGTTCAAGGGCTCTCCGGCGAGCGAAATTCGGATCAGTGACCGCCACATCGGCAATGGAATACCCGGTGGCGTTTTCCAGGTCTTCCACTCTTCTGGCTCTGGCAATCCAGGTCGCCGCCCGCCCCCCCAGGTAAGGGATCTCTTGCCAAGACTCCTGAAGCATGAAACGCTTCGGGTAAATTACTCCTCTACCCCCTTTTGGAAACACGGTCATCTCCCCGGCACGGAAAAACAGATTCCAGAACAGCTC
>JACPXR010000138.1 GCA_016196465.1 Candidatus Omnitrophota bacterium
ATCATCCGCTTTCTCGATTTGAAGGTGGAGCGGGGCCATGACTTGAAGTCGTGGGAGGAGGGGGTCGTCCGGCCCGCCCTGGCGCCCGCCCACGGGCCGGTGAAGATCGCCGTGGTGGGCAAGTACATCGAGCTTCAGGACGCCTACAAGTCGATCTACGAGGCGATCCGGCACGGAGGGATCGCCAACGACTGCGCCGTCGAGATCAAGCGGATTGAGTCGGAGCGGATCGAGAAGCGGGGCGCGGAAAACGTCTTGAAGGAGGCCGGCGGAATCCTCGTCCCCGGCGGGTTTGGCACCCGCGGCATCGAGGGGAAGATCCGGGCCGCCCAGTACGCCCGTGAGCGTGGGATCCCTTATCTGGGGATTTGTCTGGGGATGCAGTGCGCGGTGATCGAATTTGCCCGGAACGTCCTGGGACTCCACAAAGCCAACTCCACGGAGTTTGACGCCAACAGCCCCCATCCGGTGATCAGTCTCCTCGCCGAACAAAGAAAAGTGAAGAAGCTCGGCGGAACGATGCGGCTGGGGGCTCAGCCCTGCCAGTTAAGGAAAGAGACCCTGGCCTTTTCCGCCTACCGGGAGTCGAGGGTTGAGGAGCGCCACCGCCACCGGTATGAATTCAACGGCTCTTACCGGGACGCCTTCGCCAAGGCCGGCATGATCGTCAGCGGCACCCTTCCGGGAAAGCGTCTGGCCGAGATTGTGGAGCTCACCCAGCACCCCTGGTTTGTCGGCTGTCAGTTCCACCCGGAGCTGAAGTCCAAGCCCGACCGGGCCCATCCCCTCTTCCGCGCTTTCCTCAAGGCGGCCCTCCAGGGCTCTGAGAGGGGGGCACATTCTTCCGGCGCAGCCGTTTCCCCGGCCCCGGCGGAACAGACCGCCGGAGCGGCCCACTAGGATCCCGAAGATGAGTCGGACGGTTCAGATCGGCTCTGTTTCCGTCGGGAAAGGAAAGCCCCTTGCCCTCATCGCCGGCCCCGATGTCATTGAAAGCGAGGCCTCCGCCCTGAGGCACGCCGAGGCGATCGGGAAGATCGCCCGGAAGTTCGGGCTGCCCTACATCTTCAAATGCAGTTTCGACAAGGCCAACCGGACCTCCCTGAGGAGCTACCGGGGGCCGGGTTTGAAGAGGGGCCTTCAGATCTTGAAGAAGGTCAAGGCCCGCGCCGGGGTGCCGGTCTTGAGCGACGTTCACTGCGTGGCCCACGTTGGGCCCGCTTCCGAAGTTCTCGACTGCATTCAGATCCCCGCCTTCCTCTGCCGGCAGACCGATCTTCTCCTGGCGGTGGGCAAGACCGGCCGGGCCGTGAATGTGAAGAAGGGCCAGTTCATCGCCCCCTGGGATATGAAGCCGATCCTCGAGAAGCTCGAGGCGACCGGAAACCGCCGGATCCTCCTCACCGAGCGGGGGACGACCTTCGGCTACAACTATCTGGTCAATGACATGCGCTCGCTGGGGATCCTCGCCTCCTTCGGCTATCCGGTGGTTTTCGACGCGGGGCATTCCTCCCAGCTTCCCGGGGGCCTCAAAAGCGCCTCCGGAGGACAGGCGGAGTTTATCCCCCTGCTGGCCCGGGCGGCGGTGGCGGCCGGTTGCGACGCCCTGTTCGTGGAGGTGCATGAGAATCCCTCCCGCGCCCTCTGCGATGGGCCCAGCTCCCTCCCCTTGAAACAGCTCCCGGGGCTCCTCGCGCACCTGGCCTCCATCCGGAAGGTCCTCTCCCAATGAAGCCGGCGGTGAAGAGGGCGAAAAAGGTCCTGGCGATCGAGCGGGACGCCATCGACCGCCTCATCCGGCGCGTCGGCAAGGAGTTCTCAGGGGCGGTGGATCTTTTGGGCCGGTGTCTGGGCCGGGTGGTGGTCACCGGGATGGGCAAGCCGGGGATCATCGGCCAGAAGCTCTCGGCCACCCTTTCTTCCCTCGGGATCCCCTCCCTGTGGCTCCATCCCGCGGAAGCGGCGCATGGCGACCTGGGAAGGGTCACCGGCCAGGATGTGGTCATCGCCCTCTCCCACTCGGGCGAGACGGATGAGATCCTTCACCTTCTTCCGGTCCTCAAGCGCCTGGGGGCGAGGGTCGTCGCGGTGACCGGACACCCCCGGTCCCGCCTGGGGGCGCAGGCGGATGTCGTTCTGGACACCGGCGTAAAAGAGGAGGCCTCTCCCTGGGGGCTGGTGCCCACCGCCTCGACCACGGCGATGCTGGCCCTGGGAGACGCGCTGGCCGTAGCCCTTTCCGAGAAGCGTGGCTTCACCGCGAAGGACTTCGCCGCTTTGCATCCCGGGGGGTCCCTGGGGAAGCGCCTCACCTTGAGGGTGGAGGATCTCATGCGCACCGGAGCCGCCAATCCGGTGGTCCGGGAGAGCGACTCCGTGCAGAAGGTCCTCCTCGCCATCACCCGTTCCCGGGCCGGTTCGGCCAGCGTTGTCAACTCCGGAGGGAAATTGTCCGGAATTTTCACCGATGGAGACCTGCGCCGGAATCTGGGAAAAGACCCCTGGGTTCTCCGCCGCAAGGTTCGCTTTTTGATGACGAAGAATCCGAAGGCCCTCCCCAAGGGACATCTGGCGGTGGAGGCGCTCAAGCTGATGAAGCTCTTCCGGATTGATGAAATCCCCATCGTCGATTCCAAGCGCCATCCGGTCGGGCTTCTCGACATCCAGGATTTGTTAAAGGCGGGCCTTGTTTAGTGATACCATGAGTCCCATGGCGAGGTTCATGTTCAAATCCAAAGAAAGGCTTCAAGGGCCGGCTGTTTCGGGCGACGCGGTTGCCCGCCGGGCGTACGAGAAGTTCTTGAGCCGCGGCTCCAAGCACGGGCATCACCTGGAAGATTGGCTTGAGGCCGAGCGGGAGTTAAGAGAGGAAGCCGGGCAGGCGGCGGGATCCTTCAAGGGGGCTCGCAGGAAATAGCGGGCCCGAAGACCGCCCTCATCACGGCGGAGCGCTCCCAGGTGGTCGCCCTTCGGGCCCAGGGACACTGGGGAGGAATTCTTCGGAGGTATCTCTCGTGAAGAAGCGCCCCCCGCTGGGTTGGACGATCGCCGGGATTCTTCTCGGGCTCTATTTTCTCTTGAAGCTCCAGGGCTGGTGGTTTGGTTTTCAAAGCGGCCAGCTCCGCCGGGAGCTGGAGAATCTGCGCCCCACCCTTACCCAGATCCATCTTCGCCATGAGCTGGAGAAGACTGCCCAGGCCTGCAGCCGGGCCTTCGACCTCATCCAGCAACTGGATTTTCAGGGGAGCCAGCTTCTCACCCTCCTCTCCAAGGAGGTGGCCCCCTCCGTGACCCTGCAGGAGCTGCGAGTCGACTCCACCGGTCCTTTAAAAGTCCGTGGGACCCTCGAGGCCGGGATTCGCTCTCCGGAGGAAACGTTGATTTTCTGGGCGCGGAGGATTCAGCCCCTCTGGCAGTCGATCCGGATCACCCGGTTTTCCGAGGACACCCAGTCGCCCGGCCTGTGGCGCTTCGACATGGAAGTGGGGGAGACCCCCCATGCTTGAGCTCGGGCGCAAGGAAAGCCACCTTCTTTCCGGCCTGGGGGTTCAGGTTTTGGTGGTGGCCCTTCTCGTTTTTGTCTACACCCAGGCGGCCCGCCAGCTTTCCTCCCAGAGGAGGATGACGAATGAAATGAGAGAGCAGCTTGCCCTCGCCAAGGCGGAGGTGGCGAGGGAAGGGCCTCCCAACCTCGCCGAGTGGAAAGCGAAAGTGGCGGGCTTCAAACAGGGCCTTGTCACCAGGCAGATGCTCTCCGAGCGGGCGCGGAACATGGAGCGGATGGCGAAGGAGGAGTACGGCTTTCGAGACCTGAAGATCAAAGTGGGGGAGAATCCGGAGAAAACCATCGCCGTTCCCATGACCGGCGAGGAGCGCTCTTTTGAGGTTCATTTGTATTCCCTGGAATTGACCGGAAGCTCCACCAGCCGCCGGGGGGCGGACTTTCTCTCCAACCTGAACCGCTCCAACCTGAAGCTCCTCTGCCCCCTGGAGGTCGTGGAGATGAAAGCCCTGCCTCCGGATCAACCGATGCCGGTGGAGTTCCGGCTGAAGTGGCTGGTGGCCGTCTCCTCGGAGGCCGCCGCGGAACCGCCCCCGGGCGAAACAGTCCCCAAGAAACAGCTCCTCGAATGGGGACCCCGCGAGGAGCCGTTTGTCTCCCCTTTCCTTCGCTCCAGCGCCCTGAGGGTTCCCCCCAAGCCCAACAAAAAACTCCGTCTCACCGGCATCCTCTGGGATTCCGAAGCCCCCACCTGCGTCATCGGGGGGACCCTGCTCAAAGTCGGGGATTCCGTGGAGGGGTACGAGGTTGTTTTGATCACCCCCAAGGCGGTTCTCCTCCAAGGGGCCCAGGAAGAGCTTTTCTTAAGTCTCCCCTGATGGTCGCCCTGGTGGACAGGGAAAGGAAGGTCCTCAACCGGGCCCAGAAGGAGAAGACCAGGGAGGGAACTAAGTACCTCACGGTCACGAGGTCCGAGCCGGCAGGGGTTGACGTTTCGGGGATGGCGGACAAGATCTTTTGCGGAGACAGCGAGCTCGTATTGAAGCGGCTCCCCAGCAGCTCCGTTGACATCATCGTCACTTCCCCCCCCTACAACTTCGGCCTGGCCTATGAGAGCGACCAGAACAAGGATGCCCTTTATTGGAAGGATTACTTCGACAAGCTGCAGAGGGTTTGGAAGGAGTGCGTCCGCGTCCTGAAGCCCTCAGGGCGGTTTTGTGTCAACATCCAGCCCCTCTTTTCCGATTACATGCCTTCCCACCACGTCATCTCGAAGCAGCTGCTGGAGTTGGGTCTGATTTGGAAGGCGGAGATCCTCTGGGAGAAGCACAACTACAATTGCAAATACACCGCCTGGGGGAGCTGGAAAAGCCCCAGCATGCCCTATTTCAAGTACACGTGGGAGTTTATCGAGGTTTTCTGCAAAGAATCCCACAAGAAAGGGGGAGAGCGGGAGAGGATCGACATCACCGGGGACGAGTTCAAGAAATGGGTCTATGCGAAGTGGGAGATCGGGCCGGAAGGCCACATGAAGAAATACAACCACCCGGCCATGTTTCCGGAGGAATTGGTCCTCAGGCTCCTGAAATTGTTCAGCTATCAGGGGGACCTGGTGTTGGACCCTTTCAATGGGGCCGGGACGACGACCCTTGTGGCGCATCAATCCGGTCGACGATACATCGGAATCGACATTTCTAAGGAATATTGCAAGACGGCCGAAAAAAGACTGAAAAACTCGTATCCCCCTCGAAACAATTGACTTTTGAGCAGTGTCCCGCTAAAGTAGGTGGTTCGCTGTGCCATATCCCATGAACCTCACTCTTTGGGTTGGATGGGCGAGTTTATGCGTCGCCTTTCTGGGCGGATGCCAAAAAGTCCCGCCGCAGGCAAAGACGTCCGTTTCCGGCGTTCAAGAAGCGGCCGAGCGTGACGTGATTTCCACCTTCACCCTGGTGGGGCACTCCGAGAACGGCCGGCGGAAGTGGAAGGTGGAGGGGGAAACGGCCGATTTGATGGCCGAGACGGTGGAGCTTTCCCCTGTCCGGGCGACAACCTTCGGACAGATTGAGATGAATCTCACTGCCAAGAAAGGGTGGTTTCACAAGCCCACCCGGGACATCCGCCTGCGGGAGGATGTCGTCGTCACCACCTCCGATGGGGCGTGGCTGACGGCGAACAGCTTCAACTGGAAGGCCCAGGAGGAGACCGGCACCACCGATGACTGGGTCACGATGACCCGGCCCGGGATGAAGGTGGTCGGGCAGGCGGGGGTCGTCTATCCGAAGCTCAAACGCCTGCGGCTCTTGAAGCAGGTCACCGTGACCCTTCTGGGGGAAAAAGGCAAAACCCTCGTCACCTGCGAGGGGCCGATGGAGGTTGACTATCACCATCACAAGGCAAGGTTCTGGAGGAATGTGATCGTGGAGGATTCGAAGGGGACGATCCGTTCGGACCGGATGGACGTGGCCCTGGAGCCCAACACCCATCAGCTCACCCGGGCTTCCTTCTACGGGCACGTTCAGATTCACCAGGAGAACCGGGTGGCCACCTCCCACCGGGCGAACTACTGGCAGCCCCTGGGCAAAACGATGCTCACCGGGCACCCCAGACTTCTCATGGCTTCTTCAAGGGAGGAGGAAAAGGAATGATGACCGCTCCCGCGCTGGCTCCGCCTGTGAGCGGCAACGGACAACTCCTCGAGATTCAGGGGGTCCAGAAGAGCTACAGCGGCCGCAGGGTGGTTGACGGTGTCGCCCTCCGGGTCCGCAGGGGCGAGATCGTCGGGCTCCTGGGACCCAACGGGGCCGGGAAAACGACCACCTTCTACATGGTGGTGGGCTTGATCGCCCCCGATGAGGGGCGGATCCTCTTCAGCGGATCCGAGATCACCAGGCAGCCGATGCACCTGAGGGCGAGGACCGGCATCGGCTATCTTTCGCAGGAGCCCTCCATCTTCCGTCGCCTCACCGTCGAGGAGAACATCATGGCGATCCTGGAGACCCTTCCCCTCTCCCGCGGGGAGCGGCAGCAGCGCCTGGGCCGGTTGTTGGATGAACTGGGCCTGACTCCGCTGGCCAAGTCGAAGGCCGACACCCTCTCCGGGGGGGAGAGAAGGCGCCTGGAGATCACGAGGGCCCTGGTGACGGAGCCGACCTTTCTCCTTCTCGATGAGCCCTTCAGCGGGATCGATCCGATCGCCGTGGCCGAGTGCCAGGAGATCATCCGGGGTTTGAGGGAAAAGGGGCTCGGGATACTCTTGACCGATCACAACGTCCGCGAAACCCTTTCGATCACCGACCACGCTTACCTCATGGCCGGGGGGCGCGTGCTGGTCGCCGGACAAGCGGAGGACCTCATCCGGGATCCAAAGGCCCGGGAAATTTACCTGGGCCCGAAGTTCCAGATGTAGGGCGCCCTCCCATGCAGATCACCGTCACCGCCCGGCACATTGAGATCCCCCCCTCGTTCCAGGAGCTTCTCCGGGCCAAGCTCGAAAAGCTGGAACATTTCGGCCATAAGCTCGTCTCCACCCACGCGATCTTCGGCCGGGAAAGGTACCTCTACACGGCGGAGCTGACCCTTTTGATGAAGGGGGCGACCCTCGTGGGCAGGGCCAAGGACGAGCGGGATTTGCTCACCTGCGCCGAGGAGGCCCTGATGAAGCTCAAGGAGCAGCTCCGGCGCCACGAGTCCAAACAGGTGTCTCGCCTGCGCAGGCAGGTCCGAAAGAGGAAGGGGGTGTGAATGGAGGTGGAGCTCACCGACGTCGCTCCCTGCCGGAAACAGCTCCGGGTGGAGGTTCCGAAGGAAGCGGTCGAGGCGGAGTTTGAAGCGGTCTATGAGGAGCTGAAGAAGGTGGCCTCGGTCCCCGGCTTCCGGGTGGGGTTCGCCCCGAGGGATCTCCTGGAGAAGCACCACGGCGCCAAGGCGAAAGAGGAAGTGGTCCATCGCCTCATCGACCGGACGCTTGAGGAGGCGTTGAGCGCCCAGGGGGATCTGGATCTCGTGGGAAGGCCTCAGGTGACGCAGGTCCAGTGCGCTCCTCACGGGCCGATGAGCTACGTGGCCCAAATGGAGACCGCGCCCGCGGTCTCTCTGCCCCGCTACAAGGGCCTGAAGCTCATCCGTCCGAAGATCGAGGTGAAAGAGGAGGACATTTCCCGGGTCCTGGAGAGCTTGAGGGAAAGCCACGCCGAGCTCAAGACGGTTCTCGAGCCGCGCGCGGCTCGAGAAGGGGACTATCTCCTCGCCGACATCACCGAAGAGGCCAAGGGAAAGCCCGCCCGCTCACGGAAGGATCTCGTCATCCTCCTTGATCCGAAGAGAGATCCGGAGGATTTCTTGAACAGATTGATCGGGATGAACCCCGGCCAGAAGCGGGTTGTCACTCTTAAAAACGGCACCCGGGTCACCGTGGAGCTCAAAGAGCTCAAGGAAAAGGAGGTGCCTGCCCTGGATGACTCCTTTGCCCGGCTCGTCGGCCCCTACGAATCTCTCGGGGCGCTGAGAGAGGCCCTCCGCAAGGACCTAGAGGCGCAGGCGAAGGAGGCCCGGCGCCGGGCGCTGGAGTCCGAGGCGATCGGACAGCTGCTCGAGGACTCCCCCTTCGATCTGCCCCCCTCTCTCGTGGCCTCGCAGGCCCGTCGGTTTTTGAAAGACCGGGCCATGAACCTCGTCCAGGAGGGGATTCCTTCTTCGGAGGTTGAAGGGCGGGTCCAAATTCTCACCGAGCAGTCCAAGATGGACGCCTTGAAGCAGGTGAAGCTCTTTTTCATCCTGCGCCGGATCGCTTCCGCGGAAGCGATCACGGTCACCGGGGAGGAGCTTGAGGGACGCGTTGAAGCCATGGCCAAGGGGATGGGCGTCTCCCCGGAGCAGTTTCGGAAGGATCTGGAGGAGAAGGATCTTCTCGATGAGGTCCGTTGGGGGATGACCCGGTCGAAAGTAATGGATCTCGTCTTAAGGCAAGCTCAAATCAAGGAGGCCGCATGACACAGCGCAATCAATCCCTGGTTCCCATCGTGGTGGAGCAGACCGGAAGGGGGGAGCGGGCCTACGACATCTATTCCCGGCTCCTCAAGGACCGGATCGTTTTCATCGGCTCGGCGATCGACGACCTGGTGGCGAATCTCGTGATCGCCCAGATGCTGTTCTTGCAGATGGAGGACCCCAACAAGGACATCAACGTCTACATCCATTCTCCCGGCGGCATGGTGACGGCGGGGCTGGCGATCTACGACACGATGCAGTTCGTGAAGCCGGACGTGGCCACCTTCTGCATCGGCCAGGCCTCCTCGATGGGGGCGCTGCTCCTGTGCGCCGGGACGAAAGGAAAGCGCTACTCCCTGCCTCACTCCCGGATCATGATCCATCAGCCCTGGGGCGGCGTGCAGGGGGCCGCTTCCGACATCTCCATCCAGGCGAAGGAGATCCTCCGCCTGAAAGACCGGATCAACGAGCTGCTTGCTCATCACACCGGAAAGCCGCTGGAGAAAGTTCAGGCCGACACCGACCGGGATTTCTTCATGTCCGCCGACGAGGCCAAGGAGTACGGCTTGATCGACGAAGTGATCCGGGGAAAGCACAAATAGATGAAGGAGCCCATTCTTCTTACCCCCGGCCCCACCCCCGTTCCCCCTGAGATCCGGGAGGCCCTGGCGCGGCCGATGGGTCATCACCGGACGCCGGAGTTCCAGGCGGTGTTGAAGGAAGTGGGGGAGGGCCTGAAGCAGGTCTTCAAAACCGCTCAGGAGGTCCTCATCCTCACCTCCTCGGGAACCGGCGCCATGGAGGCGGCGGTGGTGAACCTCCTTTCGCCCGGGGACCAGGCGCTCGTGATCCGCGGAGGAAAATTCGGCGAGCGGTGGGGGGAGATCTGCGAGGCCTTTGGGATCCGGGCGGTTCCGCTGGACACCCCCTGGGGAAGGCCCCTGGACCTGAAGGCCTTTTCCGAGAAGCTCTCCCAGAATCCGGGCGTCAAGGCGGTTTTCTCCACCCTCTGCGAGACCTCCACCGGGGTCACCTACGACATCCGGGGGATCCGCAAGGCGATGGGACAGAGCAAGGCCCTCCTCGCGGTGGACGCGATCAGCGGCCTGGGGTCGGAACCCTTCGCGATGGATGAGTGGGGGGTCGACGGGGCGGTCTGCGGCTCGCAAAAAGGGTTCATGCTTCCGCCGGGTCTTGCCTTTATCTGTTTAAGCGAAAGGGCTTGGCAGGCGGTCGCTCAGTCGAAGAACCCGAAATATTACTTCGATCTTCGGCTGGCCCGGGAGGCCTGGCGCGACACCGACACCCCCTTTACCCCCGGGATTTCCCTCATCGTGGGCTTGAGCGCCGTCTTGAAGAAGATCATCGCCCCCGGCGTCGACAAGCTGATCGCCCGCCACGAGATTCAGTCTCAGGCAATCCGCAAGGCGGTCGCCGCCCTCGGGCTTGAGCTGTACACCGATTCCACCTGCGCCAGCAACGCGGTGACCGCGGTCAAGGTGCCCCAGGGGGTGGACGGCAAGGAGCTCCTGAAGCGGCTCCGGAACCAGCACCAGGTGATCCTCGCCGGCGGCCAGGGAAAGGAGCTTGCCGGGAAAATCTTCCGGATCGCCTCCATGGGGGCGATCGGCATCGAGGAGATCGCGCG
>JACPXR010000012.1 GCA_016196465.1 Candidatus Omnitrophota bacterium
TGACGCGCTCGTGGTGGCGGTGGTTGAAACCGTACATCAGCTTCAGATCCCGCGTCTCCCTCTCGACGGCGATCACCTCCTCCACATCCGCGGCGCAGAAGGCCGGCGGCTTCTCGCAAAAAACATGCTTGCCGGCCCGAAGGGCCGCGATCGTGAGCGGCTTATTGAAGGCGTTGGGGGTGGCAATGAAGACCGCCTCCACCTCAGGGTCTTCAAGCAGCTCTTCGGCGCGGCCGTAGGAACGGACCCCCGGAAGAGGGGCCCTGGCCGGAACGCGGCGGCCGGCGCCGGCGGAGCCACCGCCACGCGCCCAGGCGCAGTCGGCCACGGCCACTACATGGGCCTTCCCGTTCTTTGAGATCGTCTCGTAACGGATCCGGCCCATCTTGCCCAGGCCGATGATCCCCACCTTGAGGAGACGCTTGGGGGGGGCCTCACCCGCTTTTGCCCGAGCTATCGCAGCAGACTCTGGCATCCCGCCTCCTTAAAGTAGTCCCGACAGATCCGTCGAAGGTTCTCATCCTGAGGGACCCGGCCCCGGAACATCCGGCCGGGTCCCCGCGTCAGGATCAGGGAGAGGTCTCCGCCCAGGTTCTTCTTGTCCCTCCCCAAGGCCAGGAAGAGATGCTCCTCCGGGATCTCCACCTCCTCAAAGCCGCGGATGTTTGCGGCGAGAAGCGGGTGGATCTCCTCGAAGAGCTCCCGGCCCAGGAAGCCCCAGGCCCAGGAGAGGTAGTTGGCCAGGTCCATCCCGATCGTGACCGCTATCCCATGCGGGACTTGGAAACGGGTGGCGCTCTCGATGGCGTGGCCGAAGCTGTGGCCGTAGTTCATCACCAGCCGTTCGTCCCGGTCGAACTCATCCCGCTCGATCAACTCCCTCTTGATCTCCAGGGACCGGCGGATCCTCCGCAGCAGGACCGGCCGGTCGGTGAGGAGCCTCGGATAGTCCGCCGCGATCCCTTGCGTGTCCTCCCTGCCGGAGATCAGATGGACCTTGATCATCTCTCCGATCCCGGAGCGGAGGTCCACCTCACTCAAGGTCTCCAGCAGATCGGTGGAGATCCGGATCTCCTTTGGGGGGGTGAAGGTGCCGAGCTGGTTCTTGTAGCCGGCCACGTTCACCGAGGACTTGGAGCCGATGCAGCTGTCCGCCTGGGCCAGCAGGGTCGTCGGGTGGAAACGCCAGGCAATCCCCCGATGGAGGATCGCCGCCAGAAAGGCGGCGATGTCCTGGAGGACCCCTCCCCCGACGGCGACGAGGGTATGGTCCCGGCGGATCCCATGCTTGAGGAGATGCCCGATGTAGGCCGGGAACCGCTCCAGCGACTTATTCTCCTCCGTCGCTTCGATCCGCAGCACCGAGGGACCTTTAAGGGCGGCCGCCAGCGGCCCGGCGTACAGCTCCGCCACCCTGGCGTCAACGAGGAGATGCTCCCTGGCCCCAAGGCCCGACTCCAATCCCTCAAAGGGGGAGCCGAAGCGGACCCTGTAGGGGCCCTTGTGGGATTGGATCACCAGATCCTCCAGCCGGCTATCCACAGGTGAACCCTCCATCCACTATGATGTTCTGGCCGGTCAGGTAGCTGTTCTCGTCGCTCACGAGAAACCGGATGCAGCGGGCGATCTCCTTCGGCGAGGCCGGCCGCCCCATCGGAACCTGGGCCGCCATCCTCTTCAACCCCGCCGATCCGAGGATCCGGCGGGTCAGGTCGGTGTCCACAAACCCGGGGGAGATGCAGTTGACCAGCACGTTGTCCCTGGCCACCTCGATGGCCAGGGTCCGGGTCAGCCCCACCAGCGCCCCCTTGCTGGCGGAATAGGCGGACCGCCCCGCGCGGCTGACCACGCTCAGGATCGAGGCGACGTTGACGATCCGGCCGAACCGGTGCCGGCGCATCCCAGGGACCACCGCCTGACAGAGAAGAAACGGAGCCCGCAGGTTGATCCTCTGGATCCGCTCGAACTCCTCCGGGCAGTAGCTCTCCAAGGGGCCGACGGTGTTGACGCCGGCGTTGTTGACCAGGATCGACAGCCCCATCCGGGCTACCTGTTGAGCGAACCGCTCCGTGGCGGCCTCCCTGGAGAAGTCCACCGCCAGGTACCGGCAGCCCTCCGGGCCGGTTCCGCGGGGCCTGGTGCCGGTCACCGTCACCTCGACGCCGGCCGCTCGAAGCTCCCGCGCCGTCTCGAAGCCGATGCCCCGCGTGCCGCCGGTCACCAAGGCCTTCTTATTTTTCACCCCGTCCCTCCAGGACAGAAGAGGCGATGCCTCTTCTCTGCGCTGAAAACAGTGGGTTCCTCTCTCGCTTCAGCGCAGGCGCCGTCAAGATTCATTTTCCCGTGCGCCGCTAGACGGCGCTGGTTCTGGAGGGGCGGGGTCATAGCCGAACAGCTCCTCCGCGAATCCGGTCCAGGCCGCCGCCTGCGAAAGGGAAACCAGCGGGATCTTGGTACCGATCCCCTGCGGATCCAGCATCCCGGCCACCTGCTCAGCGAACCCCGCCTTCACCTGCGGGGCGAACACCTTCAACGGAATCTCCTGCCAGTCGGCCTTCGCCTCGACCCGCCGGAACAGCCTCTCCAACGGACAGAGCCGATAGGAGGAAAATTGAGTGTGGATCTCCACCGACCATCGGCCGGTGGAGCCCCAATCGGCATGATAGGAAAAGGGGATTCCCCTCTCCGAGAGGCCGGATCCGACAAAGGCTGAGCCGCTGGGATGCCAGGCGAGGCTCCCTTTGCGGAAGCCGGACCATTGCCGAGGAGCGCCGATCAGCGCGTGGGCCATGCCGATCGGGTGCAGCGAATTGGAAACCCCCCAGCGATTCAACTCCTCCTTCGGAAAGATCCACTCCCAGTCGGAGGAGATCAATTCGGTGAAGGTGTAGGCGCAGCTCGTCGCTCCCCCCTCCCGGTCCACCCTGGAGCGGCACTCGAGGAAGGAAGGGTACGCCACCCGGTTGTAGGCGCAGGCCCCGACCGCCTCCTGCCGCCGGAATTCCTCGGCAAGCTCCTCAATCCGGCTCGACCGGAGAGAGACCGGCTTCTCGACGAGGATCCGGCGGAACCCGAGCGAAAGAAGCTTCTTGGCCGCCGGCAGGAGCGAAGCGGTCGGGACCGCCACGATCCCCAGCTCCTGTGATTTTGCCGGAGAGGAAAAGGCCTCAAAGCCGCCGCCCACCGTCTCGACGCCGGCCACCTCCCGAAGGGGCTCCAAGGTCTCGGAAGAGCGGCCGACCACCCGGATCTGTTTCACCCTCAGCGCCTGAAGGGCCTTGAGGTACTGCTTCCCCATGGCGCCGTAGCCGATGAGGGTGGCCGACGCGCCGGTGAAGTCGGCCGCCTCAAGGAGAGCGGTCACCTCCGCCGCCGAGGCGAAAATCTCCTTTTGCTTGGGAAGCTCCGTCACGTGACCGGACATAGATCCAGCTCCCGTTTCAGCAGCCGCTCAAAATAGGGCTTCAGCTCCTCAAGGATAAAGCGGTGCGCCGCCATGGACTCCTCCAGCGTCGGAAGGAGGCACCGCCCGGAGGAGAGGATCTCCGACACGAAGCCCTTGCTCATCTCGCTCACCAGAAGATCCCCCTCGAAGGGAAGCGGCCGCCAGGACCAGCCGCTTTCCCTGTCGCTCTCCATCGCCCAGCGGGAGAGGTGGTCCACCAGGAAGCGGCGATTCGGCCCGGTCAGGGCGATCAGCTCCGGCCCGTCGTGCTCGGCGGCGTAGGCCAGGATGAACCGGCTTCCCTTCCCTGTCCGGCCCTGCAGGGTGCCGCTCAAGTCGAACAGCTCCGCCCCTCTCTTCGAAGGATGGAGGATCGGGTCCACCTGCGAGCCGGCCGATTCGATCCGGTCCGCCCCATCGTAAAAGGCGAAGAGATCCGCCGTGTGGACCCCGTTGTTGGCCAGCCCCAGATTGCCGGCCGTCACCTCCATCACCAAAGGCCCCTCGCCGGCCAGAAGGCCCTTGATCCGCCGGTGGACCGGATAGGCCCGCGTCTTCAGGTTGACCCAGATCGAGAGCCGCCGCCGGCGAGCCGATTCCAGAAGCTCCTCCATCTCCGCGACCGACTGAGCCACAATCTTCTCGATCAGGAAAGAGCGGTACCCCAGGCGGTCGTCCGCCTCCTGAACCTGCCGGCAGCGGCCCTGGGCCTGGGTAGCCACGATGCACAGATCTCCGCCGGGCGAGGCCTCGCCCAAATCCCTCAACCACCGGAAGGAGATCTCCCCGGAGAGCCCTGGCAGCTCCTTAAGGCGCCGCCGCCCCAACGCCAGCGCCTCCGGCCTCGGGTCCACCACCTCCACCCGGCGAACCTCAGGCAGCGAAGCGACCGCCTGCAGGTGCCGGCCGCCAAGCTGCCCGCAGCCCACGAGAAGGATCTTCATTCCAGGAGCTCCGGGTGCGCCTTCGAGAAATGGGTCCCCAGCCAGACGTCCCGAGGATCCTCCAATCGCCGAAGGACATCGGGGTGAGGAGAAAGGACTGACCAGAGCCGGCGCAGTAAAGCCTCATCCTCCCGGGAAGGCCGGAAACCTGCCTGCAACCTCTCGTGCATCTCCAGGGACAACTCGGCAATCTCCTCGGGCGTATTCTCGAGGATTTCCAGGCCGATCCTCTCGTAGTACGCCAGGTCCAGCTTGTGGGAGAGCTGAGCCGGCAAGCAGGTCAGCATCTCGTGAAAGGTGAGGAGCCTGCCCTTCTCCTTGGAGTAATAGGTTTTGGGAATGAAGAGGCTGTTTTTGGAGCAATAGACGGGGATCTGCGACAAGGGAGCGACGTTGACAAACGCCACGGGCCGGCGAAGGACGACCGGCAGTGTGGGCATGCCGGAGTTCTGGCCGATGAAGAAGGCGCAGTGGGCCGAGAGGTAGATGTCCATGAAGTCTGATTGGTATTTGGCGGCGTAGTCGATGATCCGGGGGTTCGTGGTCTCCAGAGGCTCCTCCACGTATTTGCCCATCCGGATGCAAAAGTAGCCCAGGCTCGCCAACCTCTCCGCGGCGAGAAGGTAGTTGTGGATGGAGGAGTTGCGTATATCCCTGTGCCACTGCCCGTAGAGAGATGTCATGCGGGGCCGATGACGATGAACCCAGGCATCATCCCTGGCATGAAAACAGACAAACGGCGCCCCAAGCGGAACGCCGAGATCGCGCAGGGAAAGCCGGCCCCTTTCCAGTTCCTCCTCTGTAAAGGAAAGGTGCGCCGGGAAGCGATCCAACAGCCTGTCCTGATTGTGCGGCTCCGGCATCTTGACGATAAAATCCTCGCTCCCCCACGGGAGGAACCGGTTGATCTCATCCAGCCAACGGACCCCCTCGAGGACGCGCAGGTGAGGCCGGAGCATCTTGTCCAACTGCTCGTTGCTGATGGCGGAGGTCCGCCGGGCCTCGGGCTTAAGCTCAAAGGGAGTCCGGTTGTAGTGGTAGAAAACGTCGAGGGAACGCTTGGGAAGCATCCCGGCATCCCGCTGACAAAGATAGATCTCCGTGGGCAGCGCAAACACCCCCAGGCCAAAGCCCCACAACCTGCCGAATCGAATGTGGACAAAGGGCTTCAGGCCTTTGAGAACGATCCTCAAGGACACGGCAAGCAACAAGGTCAGCGGCGACAAAACAAGCCTCACCAATTTTCCAAGGCCACGCTTCAGAAGCTCTATGCGCGCCTCTAGCTCGACAGGCATTCCTCACCCACCCCTTCCAGCAACTCTCTATGGTTCCTTAGGAAATGCGTGCCGATCCTCATCCACTGGACGTCCGGCACAGGGTCAAGCACATGGGAAAAAGAAGACAAGAGCGCGGTGAACCGGCGCCGCAATTCCTCATCCTCTCCGGAGGGCTGGAAAGCGCCTTGAAGCCGCCCGTGCATCTCCAAGGCGAGCTCCGCAATCTCCTCAGGACTGTTCTCCTGAACCTCGAGGCCCAGTTCATCGCGAATCTCCGGAAGATCAGAATACTTGTGGGGGAGAAACCGAAAGAGAAGCGGATGAGACAAAATCTCCCGGAAGGTCAAGGGCCTTGCCTTTTCCCTGGAGAAATAGATCTTGGGGATAAAGAGGCTGTTCCTGTAACTCGCGTAAACAACTTCCGCAAAGGGAGCGACGTTGACCAAGACGAGAGGCCTGCGAAAGAGAATGGGTAAGGTGGTCATCCCGGAATTCTGACCAATGAAAAAGGCGCAGTGGCGAGACAGGTACACATCCATGAAGTCGCAGTGGTGGTTCCAAGCGTAGTCCATGATCCGGGGGTTGTCCGTGTGAAGAGGCCCCTTGACGACCTTCCCCATCCGGACGGCGTAAAACCCGCGCCTCGTCAACTCTTCGATCGCCGGAAGGTAGTTCGTGATGGCAGAGTCGCGGACATCGACTCCTTGGCCGTTGCCATAGAAGGAACCCACCCCCGGGCGAACGCGGGGAGCGTAGGCCCCATCCCGGGCATGAAAACAGACGAAGGGGGCATCCGGGGGAATCCCCAGAGCACGCAGGCCCCGGCGGCCCCGCTCTTCTTCCTCCCGGGTAAAAGCCAGATGAGCTGGAAAACGATCCAAGAGGCCCTCTTGGTCATAGGGCTGCGGCAGCGTATAGAGGAAGTCGCCCCCCCGAGGCAGCAGGCGGTTAAGGGAGTCCAGGAACCGGGCCCCATCCCACAGATGAAGATGCGGACGAAACATCTTGTCCAGCTGTTCGTTGGCAATCCGAGATTTGCGTCTGTCGGAAGGGTAGAGGACGTGCGCATCCCGATCGAAATGGTAGAAGATGTCGAGTGAGCGTCTGGGATGCGTCCCGGCATCCCGCTGGCATAAGTACACCTCGGTGGGAATGGCCCAGGTCCCCAGGGAACAGGAGGACCACCGCACAAAGCGGATATGGAGAAAAGGCTTTAAACTCCTCAATGCGATTCTTAAGAAAAGAGCAAGTGGTAAAGAAGCCGGCGCGGCCAGCTTCCTGAAAATGCGCTTGGCCATCTCCAGCATTAGACCGGCAGGCATGGCCTCTCCTGGACTTCCAGCAACTCTGGGTGGGTTCTCAAAAAGTGCGCTCCAATCCGTAAAGATCGGCTCTCCTCAAGGCCAATCGCCTCCGGATAGGAACGCAGGAAAGTGTTGAATCGGTCCTGCAGCTCCTCGTCCTCCTGGGACGCCGCCCATGTCCCTTGAAGCCTCTGGTGCACCTCGATCACAAGCTCCGCAATCTCCTCAGGTGTGTTTTCCTGGATTTCCATGCCCAGCTCGTCAAAGCGCGCCTTCAGATCGGCAAATTTCGGGTGATACAGCTTAAACCCCAATTCGACCATCTCGCGAAAGCTGAGAAGACGGCCCCCTTGGCCCGAATAGAACTTCTTTGGAATGAAGACGCTGTTGAGGTGGCTGCAGTAGCGGTATTCAGCCATTTCGTAGGCGTTGACAAATGCCATTGGCCGTCTAAAAACCATGGGCAGCGATGTCATTCCTGAAATTTGTCCAATGAAGAAGGCGCAGTGCGCGGAAAGGTAAACATCCATCCTGTCGGACTGATGGCTCCAGGCATAATCAATGATCCGGGGGTTATCAGAGCGGATGGGTTCCTCGACATACTTGCCCATCCGAATCGCGTAGTATCCCAGTTCGGTGAGCTTCTCCGCTGCAAGAAGATAATTGTGAACGGAGGCATTCCGGGTATTGGGCCATTTTGGATCTACAGGGTAGAACAATTCGAGCCCAGGGCGCCATCGGGCATGATACGCTTTGTCCCTGGCGTGAAAACAGACAAAGGGCGCACCTGGCGGGACCCCGAGTTTTTGCAAGGCCAACTGGCCCAGGGCTTCTTCATCCTCCGTAAAGGACAGATGGGTTGGGAATCGTTCGAGAAGGCCGTATCGGTCATGCGGATCCGGCAGCGTGAAGATAAACGCCTCGCTGCCAGGCAGCAGACGGTTTAAATAATCGAGGAATCGGGCCCCCTCCCAGAAATGAAGGTGGGAGCGGAACATCCTGTCTAACTCCTTGTTGCAAATAGCGGAAGATCGGCGCACGGAGCGTTTCAGCGCGAACGCATTCCGGTCGTGACGGTAAAAAAGATCCAGACAGCGCTGGGGATGCGTCCCCGCATCCCGTTGGCATAAGTACACCTCGGTGGGAATGGCCCAGGTCCCCAGGGAACAGGAGGACCACCGCACAAAGCGGATATGGACCCAGGGCTTCACGATCCGCAGCACGATTCTTAAGAAGAAAGCCAGGGACAAGGAGAATGGGAGCATAAAGATCAACAGCAATCGAAAGGCGGTGCGCCTCATCCAAAAAGGCTTAGGCATCGAACCCTATCTCCTCCACGTTGGGTAGAGGCAGGAGAAAACGTCCTCCCTGAGCCAGGAAAGGCTGATGCTTGGCCAGGATCGGTTGGGAGTAGTTCCACGCCAAGATCAGCGCGACCTCCGGCTTTTGGCTATACAGGACCCGCGGGTGAAAGACCGGGATGTGATGCCCGGGGCTGAACAGCCCTTGTTTGCAAGGATTATCATCCACAAGAAAACTTAAAAAGGGGGCCAGATCAAAGTGATGGAGAAGCGTCGTGACGGTATGGGAGGCGCCATAACCGGCGATGCTCCCGCCCTTGTGCTTGATCTCCCGAAGGCGGTCCAGCAGACCCGCCTTCACCTTCCCCAGCTGATCCGCGAAGGAACGGAAGGTTTCGATCCTGGCCAACCCCATCCTTTCCTCCAGCGCCGTCAGCTCCTCGACAGAAGGGGAGACGCTTCGGGGGCCGCCGGCCCGCTGAACGGTGACGCGCAAAGAGCCCCCCTTGGTGGGAATCCTCAGAGCGTCGATCAATTCCATCCCGTGCCGATGGAAGAAGGCCGCGAGCGGCCGGACCGAGTGATAGCACAGGTGCTCATGATAGACCGTGTCGAAAAGCCTCTTCTGAAGAATATCCGCGAGATAAGAAACTTCGAAGACAAAGGCGCCGTCCGGGGACAGCAGCTCCCAAATCCCGGCCGTCACATCCGAAAGATCATCGGCATGGGCGAACACGTTATTCGCCGTGATCAGAGCGGCAGGCCCCCGCTCCCGCCTGATCCGAGAAGCCAAAGAGGAAGTGAAGAAATCCGGCAGGGTCTCCACCCCTGATTCCGTGGCCTTCCGGGCGATTTCCCGGGCGGGATCAACGCCTAAGACGCGCATGCCCTGCTCTTTAAAACGTCGAAGCATAGAGCCGTCGTTACTGCCGATCTCAACGACCCAACTCCCCTGAGCGGGTTCCATGGAAACCAGCAGGTCGTCCGCGGTCCTGCGGAAGTGTTCCACCAGACCCAAAGAGGTCGAGGTCGCGTAGGCATAGTCCCGATACAGAATCTCCGGATTCACCACATCCAGCAACTGCACATGGCCGCACGTCCGGCAGAGAAACAGGTCCAGCGGATAAGTTCCCTGAACCTCTCCAAGACGATCCTGAGGCACATAAGCGTCGGCGAGAGGAGTGGGGGCCAGCGACAGGGCGAGCTCCAGCGAACGCCCGCCGCACAGGCGACAGGCCTCTCGCCGGGAAACGGCGCCGCTCATCGGGCCACCGCCTGGAGAGCCAGTTCCCGCGCCACCGACTCCTGGGAACGAAGGGAAAGCCCCCCGTCCACAATGATCTCCTGCCCCGTAATGAAGGAGGCCTGGGGGCTGCAGAGGAACTCGACGGCCCGGACGACGTCTTCCGATCTGCCCATGCGGCCCAGGGGGATGATCCGTTTGGAGAGGGGACTCGATCCCTCTTTGAGGACCGTGCCCGGAGAGACGGAGTTGACCCTTATCCCCTTGGGCCCAAGCGCAACCGCATAGTAACGAACCATCTGGTTCAAGCCGGCTTTCGCCACGTGATAACCCACGGGCTGCTCC
Organism: Candidatus Omnitrophota bacterium; assembly: GCA_016196465.1. GTDB lineage: Bacteria > Omnitrophota > Gorgyraeia > 1-14-0-20-64-10 > 1-14-0-20-64-10 > JACPXR01. Next base: position 9,860 of record JACPXR010000012.1, read on the forward strand.
TCAACGATAAAACGGCTTGCGATGGAGCTGACAACCACAATGGACCGCTCATCCGTCCGGCTGAAGTCGTCCGTCAGACGCTCAATGGTGTTTTTCGTGGCAGTCAGACTGATCTCCATCTCTCCCACCCAGGGGTCTTCTTCTCCTCGAAACCGCTGAAAGAAAATGAGCGAGCTCAGCTTTCCGGAACGGCGGAGGATCTCTGTGAGTACGGCCCCAAGGCGTTGCGCGCACGACAGATCCGCCGCGTAATAGCGAACATGGGGGATGGGCTCCGCTTCGGATGGAAGACGCCGGCCGATCACGGAAACCACATGGCCGGCGCGCGCCACGGACCGCGCAAAGGCGCTGCCTATGCCGCCGGTCCCTCCGATGACAAGAGAGTGCCTTTTCATCCTTGCACCGCCGCGGCCTCTATGGAGACGGGGACGCATTGAAAACGCCGGTACATCATCTTCAAGTTGCTCCGCTGAATCAGGCGCCCCAGTCCGATGGGGGTGCCCTTGTACACGGCAAGCTGTTTGGCGATGTGCTTTTTCTGATCTTCATCATGGAAGAAGGTGTACTCCAAAGGCTCCACAGTGGGAAAGGTGCTGGGATCGATCTCATAGTTGAGGTTGCTGATGGCGTTGAAATCGTACGCGTAGCGGTCCGTCAGGACCCACCCCGTTTGGTCAATGGCGCGCTTGCGATGGATCACAAAGCGGCGCAGCTGAGTGAGATACTCCTCCACAGCCGGCGTCAAGAGATTCCGCTTTTTTAAGATTTCTTTGGCCGCCGTGAACAAGAGGGTTGAGATGTCCTCCATCTCCATGTAAAGGAGCGCCTTATGGACCAGGAGCTCGTTGATCCCCAGCTCCCCGCCGATGTAGCGGCCGATCACCTCCGGTGTCAGCACGACCCGCTCGGCATCTTCCCGCGTGAGATAGAGATCCTTGCCGGTTTGATAAATAAACTCATCGAGGATCTTCCGCACCCTTGGGCTGTAGAGTTCAGGGCGATTCTTCATGGTCAACAGAAAATCGAAGGCCGAGACGCCCATCGTCCAGAGCATGTTGAAGACCTCTTCAAAAAGGGCGTTGTTGTAGAAGGTTTCCACAAAGAGGTTCATCACCCGGCACTCGAGGTAGTCCTCCATGGACATCGTGCTGTTGCCCACGATGATCTCCTCGATCTCCGCCACCGGATGTTCCTCTCCGAAGAAACGGTACATCCCCACGCATCCCGGAATCGTTCGAAAGCGGGTCATCAGGCCGTAGTCCTGCCGACACGTCCGGGAGGCCATCTCGGTTCCCACCAGCAGCATGGCCTGGTACATGCGCATGCTGTTGACCCTGTTGTCGACTCCAAAACGCAGCGACGCGAAATGCTTCTCCTTGCTGTCGCCGGGCATGGCCAAGATGATCTCCGAGTAGGTGGTGGCGTCGCGGCTTAAGCTGTTTCCAAACTCAATGAACTTCTCAAACGTCTCGCTGGAGATGTTGCTGCGCTTGATCGCCTTCAAGACCTCCGGATCGGTGGATTGGATGGCCGCGCCGATCATCCAGGTGCCCTTCAGGATGGAAGCGGCCTCGATCACCTTCTCGGTCCTGTTCTTCCCCGCCGAGGCCTTCACGAGGGCCGGCCAATGGTACCTCTCTTGGATGTCGGCGATGTACCGGCACGTGGTCGTGTCCTCGTTGTACATGCCGAAGTTGAGGTCCGTGATGACGATCTCGTCGCCGGTCTTCACGTGCTCGGCGATGTAGGTGAGCTCTTCACGAGTCCTGGCGGTATCGTAGCGCTTCACCCGGCTCTTGATCGCGATCCCATCGGCGCAGAAGGCGCACGTGAAAGGGCATCCGCGCGTCGTTTCCACCATGGGGACACCCTCGGAAAGATAGCTGCAGTTGCCGATCAATTCCCCTTGCCCCTTCAGGCGTCCGGCGTCGAACCGATGGCCCTCCAACTTCCTGACGAGCTCCACGAAGCCGATCTCCCCTTCCAGCTCGATGTAGAAGTCGATGGCCGAGCGCCTGCCGAGAAAGGCGAGCTTCTCATCCGGCTCAATGGGGAAGTTGGGCCCGCCCACCACCAGGAGGAGACCCGGGCAATGGCGCTTGGCGAGCATGCCCAGCTTGTAGGCCAGCTCGAAGTTCCAGCTGTAGTTTGAGAGGCACAGCATGTCGGGCGGATCCGTCCGCAAGGCCTCCTCCAGATGGGCCGGCAGCTTGAAAAGGCGGAAGGCAAAATCTTCCGCGCCCAATTCCTTCATGGCGTAGCTGGCGACAAAGCTGACCCCCAAAGGAAAGGTGGGCGCCCCGATGCCCTGCGCCGTATGGGTGAGGTCCGCGAAGTAGAGTCTCCTTTTCAACTTTTCCTCCCGAGAGACACGAACCTTTCCACGCGCCCCGCCAGGGCATTCATGAATCGCCCCACCGCCGGCCGATCCGGCTCCTCCGGTGACCAAGGGGCGAAGAGGGTGTCGGATGGCTTAAAGGGCCCGCTCGTCGTCTCATGAAATACAAGGAAATCGGAAGTGATATGGAGCGTGTGATAGGAGGACTCCGTGAATCTGAAATAGAAGCTGCCTCCGGATGGGCGATCGGCCAGGGGGATCACCTTCACGACATCTCCCGCCTCATCAAAGATCACCAAATCGACCGACCCCTCAATGATGTGGAACGACTCGGATTTGCTCAGGTGCTTATGGGGCCGGATGTAGGACTCCTTCGTCAGCGTGACAAACATCTCGTGGACGGGGTCCTCAGGGCTCTGATGCGCGCAGAACCGTATCCGCCTGCGCCCATTGGCGCCCACTTTCCCCTTGAGAAACTCCACCTCCTGGCGCCCCACCAGAGCGGCACGATCCTCCAGATAAAACACCTCGTCGCTGACCTTTCTCATGAAGAAGGGATCTCCGCGAGCGAGCTCACCTGCCCATCCGGAAAGATGGAGAGGAACCGGCCCCCCCGCTCCAGAAAGGATCGGTGCCTCTGAGCCACCTTGCCCTGGTTCGCCGGGTTGACCCCCAAGAGGCACAGCCCCACTTTATTCTCCAAGAGGGCCTCCGAATCGTAGATGGGCAGCCGCGAGCCGGGCATCCAGAGCCCTTTCTTATGGGGATCACCATCCACCACGAAATCGATCTCCTCCTTCAGATCCAGCAGATTGATGAAGGTGCAGGCCAGATGCCCGGCACCCATCAACGCGACCTTTTCCTGTTTCCGCCGATGGCCGGAAATAACTCCTTTGAATTTCTCCCGCTGACGGCTGAGGCCACCGGCGAAGATGCCTGCCCTGTGCCTTTCATCGGCCAGCACGGATTCCGAGGGGGAGGAGGCGGCCTTCTGCCCTGTGGGTCTGCCGATTCCCACCAGAGAGTCTTCCAGAGGGTAGGGAAACTGCTCAAACCGATCAAGCGAGAAGCCGCAGAAGGAGAAGGACCACTGGAAAGTTCCGGGGGTGAAGTAAAGAATATGTTCCTCCCACAGGGTGGTGTAATCGGCTTGCTCCAAAGCGCGCGAGCAGTCCGGCACCTCCACCACGAGGGTTCCGGAGGGACCCACGAGCTCTCTCAAGTCCCTCATGAACCGGCGCGGCTCATGGGCGTGCTCAAAGATGTGCCTGGCCACAACGACATCCGGCCTACCCTGCGCGCGCCTGGACCGCTCATCGACCCGCCAGGTCTTGGAGAAACCCCGTTCCCGCATGCGTTGAAGCAGAGAGTCATCCTTGAACGACAGGCCGCAGAAGGCGGATTCCTTCGTGACGCCCGGCAACCCGCTTAAGGTATCCGCCAGGCGATCCAGATGACCTTCCGGCTCCACGTAGGTGATCCAATCGAACCGGGGCTTGAGTTCGCCGGCCGGCACCGGATTGCCCATCTGAACCATCCCGCAGGAGTCGCACTGGAGCAGCCGCATCGGATGCCGGAATTCCTCCTCCCCGGGATCGGCGAGATAGCGGCTGCAGATCGGCTGCATCCCAAAATCCAACAGCTCGGAGACGCTCTCTCTTGCGCAAAGATGGCACGGGGTCATGGCTTGTGGACATACGCCAGCGGTTCCGCGCAGATTTCTTCCCAGGAGGCCTCGATCCAATCGATGACCTCCTGGATGCCCTGATCCAGCGATACCTCGGGGGACCATCCGAGCTCGGCCTTTGCCTTTGAGCAATCCAGGTCGTAGCGGGAATCTTCTCCCAGCCGCTCCCGCGCCGGCTCGGCGATCTCCTCGAAGCGCCGGCCCATCCTCCGGGCGATCCGGCGAACCACATCGGCAGTCGTTTGGTCCTTCGAGTCTGAAAAATGGTAAACATCCCCCGGCTTTCCCACGCGCATTGCCTCCAGACCTCCGCGGACGACATCTCGAATATGGACGAACGACTTGATCGCCTTTCCCCCTCCATGGAGCTGGACCTTCCTGCCCTCCTTGATGGCGATGACCGTGCGGGGGATGATCTTGTACAGCTGCTGGCGCCTCCCGTACACGTTCGTGGAGCGGATCGTGACCGCGGGAAAGCCGAAATTCTTGACCAGGGTGGCCAGGTACAAATCCGCGGCCGCCTTGGAGACCGCGTACGGCGTGCTGGGCCGGAAGGGCTCCGACTCCGACACCGGCCGCTCGCACGGGCCGTAGACCTCGGCGGAAGAGATGTGCACGTACCGCTTCAAATAGGGCCGGGTCCTCAGGAAGTCGCACAGGGTCACGACCCCCAGGGTGTTCGTCTGAAAATATTCCGCGGGCCTGAAATTGCTCAGGGTGACCTCGCTCAACGCCGCGACGTGAATCACGACGGCCGGCTGAAGCTCATCCAGGAGGGCTTGAAGCGCCCCCGCCTGCCGGACAAGGTCGATCTGATGGAACTGGAAATCCCGCCCCTGCCGCGCCTTGTAGGGCAGGTAAAGCGGCCCTTTCTCGGGAGATCGGCTGACCCCCACAACGATATTGCGCGGATCTTCCAACAGCGCATCCACGAAGTGGCTGCCCGTGAAACAGTTGCTGCCGATCACTACAACAGGCGCTCTTTTCACCCCGCCCCTCCGCGGCCGTGGAAAAGCCTCCTGATTTGTGCCTTGAAAGAGGGTTCGGGCTTTTCCACCTGTGCCGAAGGCACTGTGGAACCGCTCAGCCGATGCGCTTGACCCATGTTTCTCAATTCTCTTGGGACACTCATCTTCTTTCTCCCTGCGATCCCTACGCGGTTCCAGCCGCGGAGGAGCGGGGTCATCTCCATTCTTCTTATTCGAAAAATATAAAGGAGTGGTCGCCGGTATAACCGACCTGCCGGAAGAGCCACTCCCACTCCGCCGGGGTATGAAATGCCCGGCAGGTGAGCTGCCAATAGAGAAGGTTCACCTTCTCCCTCTCGCTGCGGTACGATTCCACCTCGATATACTTGGATTTCTTGCCGACCCGCTCGATCTCCCGAAGCCCGCTCCAGAGATCCGGCAGGTACAGGTTGTGCAGTGTGGTCAGCGAAACCACCAGATCAAACGACCGATCCGGAAACGGCAGCTTGGCCGCGGTCCCCACCTTGAGGAAGGGCTTCACCTCTTCCTTGCCGTTCTCCACGGCGTAGGCAGAAATATCGATCCCCGCCACCCGGATTCCGGGGAGGGCCTGGGTGAACTCATAGAGCAGGAATCCCTTCCCGCATCCGACATCCAGAACCGAATCCCCGGACTGAAGGCCATAGTGCTTGACCATCTGCTCGGCCACGGGGCGCCAGCGGCCGTCGTACCGGAATCCGCCGTAGCCGTACCTCCGGTCTCCGTCCCAATACTCCCTGCCCCATTGGATCGCCACCTGGGAGTATTCGGCCTTGTCCCCTTCCATGACCCTGGCCAGGTAATCCCGCTTGGTCGAACGATGGACCTGACCGACAAAATCAATGTGGGCCATTCAGCTCAAGCTCATGTCGATGAGGGGCCGAGTGACCCGGCCGGCCTCCAAGTCATCCAACGCCTCATTGACGCCGCTCAATCCATAGCTCTTCGAGACCAAAGGCTGAAGATTGAGCTTGCCCGACGCCACCAGCTTGACATACCGCTGGAAATCCCGGTCTGGAACGTTGTCCCCGCCCCATGTGCCCAGGAGCCGCTTGCCCAGGTTAAGCTCCCAGGGATTGACCTCCAGCCGTTCCCCTTGCCGGGCGTTGCCTACGATCACCGCGGCCCCTCCCTGCGGCCGAACGCAGGAGAGGGCCTGCTGCATCACCGAGGGACGGCCGCTGGCCTCGATGGCGAAGTCGGATCCGCCCGGGCAGAGCGCCTTGATCTTCTCGACCGGGTCGACCTGGCCTGCGTCCAGCGCATGCGTGGCGCCCAGCTCTTTGGCCAGCCGGAGCTTCTCCTCCCGGATATCGACCGCGATGACCGGAAAGCAGCCGGCCAGAGCCGCCCCCGCGACGGCGCAAAGCCCAATCCCGCCGGTCCCGAAGATGGCGATGCTCTGGCCGGCCCTGGGCTGGGCCGTGTTGAAAACGGCGCCCAGACCGGTCGGGACCGCGCAGCCCAACAGGGCCGCGTGCGGCATCGGAAGATTCCCGGAGACAACGGTCAAGCGGTTCTCGCTGATCACGGAAAGCCGGCTGAAGGTGGTGATGCCCCCGGCATTCACGCTGCGGCCGTTCCATCCGTAGACGGCCCCGTTGACATCGGCGCCGGAGCCCTTCATCCAGGAAAGAATCACCCGATCCCCGACAGACACCTTGCGCACCCCGGGCCCCGCTTCCCGCACCACGCCGGCCCCCTCGTGACCGAGGCAGTGGGGAAGGTAGCGGTCCGCGCCCCGAAACCCCCGGCTCTCCAGCAATTGGGTGTGGCAGACGCCGCTTAACGCCACCTCCACCAGCACCTGCCCCGCCCCCAGGCGGGGGATCTCCAGATCCGCCAGGACGAGCGGCTTCCCGGTTTCCACCAAGACGGCGGCTGCTGTCTTCACCCCGCCCCTCCGGAAGAGAAGAGACTCCGTCTCTTCTCTGTGCTGAAGCAGGTGGGTTTCTCTCTTGTTTCAGCACAGGCGCCGTCGAATAACCTAACCTGTATCCCAAGCGCCGTTCGACGGCGCTGATTCCGGAGGGGCGGGGTCATCCTCTCATCTCAAATGAAGTTGATGTGTTGCGGAACAGGGCCTGCCGGAACCGCCGGCTCCAGGCGCCCCTTCATGGCCTCATCCAGATACTCGTTGACCTTGTGCTGAAGGCACAGGGTCCCGCACATCTTCTGCGCGTTGAACTTCGTCGAGGCCAGGTAGTTGATGACCTCCCAGTATTCATCGGAGGCCCAGATCTCTTTGAACCGGCGTTCGACGATGTTGCCCATATGGAACTTCTTGTAGCGCTCGTTGAAGAGCATCCCGCAGGGGGCCACGAGGCCCGACCCCGACATCTGCAGCAGGAAGGGCGGCCCGTAACAGCGCTGGTAGCTGCGCTTCCCCTCGTCCTTGATCTTCGACCACTTGATGGCCAACTGGTAACCCTCATCGGACAACTGCTCCGCCTCCTGAAGAAGCTCGTAGAGGGCCACGTATTTGCTGTAGTCCACCCCCAGACTCCCGTCCTCGTTGTCCGAGCAGTGCTTGATGATCGCGTAATCGGGGCGCAGCTCCTTGCCCAGCTGCGCGAAGGGAAGGATCTGGTCGGCGTCCTGCGGCATGAGGACCATCTGCATGCCGATGGTGACCGGCAATTTGTCCCGGCGCTTGATCTCCACCATCTCCCTGATGTTCTGGACCACCCGGTCGAACCACTCCGGCTTGACCCCCATAATCTGGGCGTATCGATCCCGGGTGCCGGCGGAGAAGTTGATCCGCAGGTAGGTCAGGTGCGGCAGGATCTCCTCGAGCTTGCGCCGGTTGAAGATGAAGCCATTGGTCCCGGAGGCCATGTCGATGCCCAGCTCATGACCCCGCTGAAGGGTGGGGATGTAGGCCGGCGAGAGGGTGCTCTCCCCATCGGAGACGAGGCTGATCCCCTTGACGCCGATCTCGGCGCAATCCTCCAGGAACCGGACCATCACTTCGGTCGTGATCACCTCCCGGTCGTTCTCCTGGAGCATCGCGTAGCAAAAGCTACAGGCATAGTTGCAGGCGCGGCTTAGGGCCATGTCGATGGTGATGGGGGCGATCCTCTCCCCCCGCTCCCAGGCCCGGACCCGATCCAGGTGCCAGCCGATCTTGGTCCCATCCAGGATCAGGCGCTCGGTCTGCTCTTGTGAGACGGACAAGCGGTTGTGCGGCGTGTGACGAATCTCTTTCATCACTGCACCCCTTTGGGTTGCCGCGGCTTGTTTTGATCCATCTTGGGCTGCAGATAGACCTGCAGCGTCGGTTCCAGGTTCGCCTTCAAGTGCTCCTCCATCTCCAGGATCCGGCGCCGCTTTGTCCCGTTGTCCAGGGGCTCGTTGAACTCCACCACCACTCGATGGGTCCCTTCCAGGTGGACCAACCGCATCGAGCCGCCCGAGGGGTGCTGGTGGATCCTCTGCGCCAGCCGCGACGCCCGCTCCCCCTGGGAGAGCCGCCCCCAGGAGGGGGAGACCGGCTCATCGTAAAAGTTCTTGGTGTCGTTCAACTCCGTCTTGCGGCGGCACTCCTTCATGAGGCTCCGGACTAAGCGCAAGGGCAGGCCGAACGCCGGATCGGCGTTCATGACGGCGATCACCCCCGACACCGGGGGAGACTGCCACTTGTCCCGAAGCTGCTCCTGAAGACGGAGCACCGCGTGATCCGACCCCTCCTGCAGGGGCCTCCCCACCAGGAGCCGGCAGAGGCCTTCCAGCAATCCCTTCTGAGTCGCCGTGGCCGCGTTGCGATAAGCGGCCTTTCGGACCAGCTGCGTCGAAGGGTCCACCAGCACCGTCAGGAGCACCCCCTGCTCCTCGGCCTGCACGAGAATGAGCTCCTTTTCCTCCTCCAGCGTTCCCTCATGAACGCAGAGATTCAGAAACCGCTGCAGCCCTTCCTGATAGGCGGGATGGATCCCCAGGGGAGAATGGGAATCCTGGAGATGGATCCGAAGCTCCGCTCCTTCCGCCGTCCGCTCGATCATCACGCGGGCGATCGATCCGATCGTCTGCGTCAACCGGTCAAAATCAACGGCCTGCAGGGTTTTGTGGCCGAGGGTCACGGTGAGGCGCTTTAAGTTGCGCTCCTTGGCCGCCTCGATCAGGTTCAGGATGCTCCTGGCAGGGTCGTCATCCGGGACCCAGGTCTCCAGGAATTCCACCTCTGGAGTGGGCCGAAAACCGCGCAAGACCTTTGTCAGGCGATCCTCGTAGGACGCGAGGAGATTTTCATAGTCGAGCCGAGGGACCGTTTCCATCTGCGCTCTCCTTAGAAGGGGCCCCGAAACGTCTGCGTCGACAGATCCTGGGACACCGAAAGGGGGTCGGAGCTCTTCCCCGAGGCGGTCTCTTCTCCAAACACACGGCGAACCGCCGCGACAAGGTCTTCCGGTCCAGGATAGTACGCCTTCTCCAACACGGCACCGGTAGGGGTGGGCACATCCGGCAAAGCAACCCGAAGGATAGGGGCCTTGAGCCAAGAAAAAGCTGCTTCCACAACGCAGGCGGCGATCTCTGCGCTGACACCCGCCATCTTCCAGCCGGTATCGGCAATCACCAGTCTTCCCGTCTTCTTCACCGATTCAAGAACGCACCCTTCATCCCACGGTTTGATTGTCCTTAAATCGATCACCTCCACCCGTATGCCCTCCCGGGCCAGCGCCTCAGCCGCCCGAAGGGCTTCCGAGACCATGTACGAAGTAGCCACCAGGGTCACATCCTCGCCGGAACGGGGAACGGCTGCTTTTCCCAATGCAACGGTGTAATATTCCTGGGGGACCTCTCCGGTGTGCGCGTAACAAGAGCGGTGTTCAATGAAAACCACCGGGTTGGGATCGAAAATAGACGCCAAGAGCAATCCCTTGGCATCGTAGGCGGTCGCCGGCATGACCACCTTCAGGCCCGGCACATGCATAAAAAAGGCCTGGAGACTCTGGGAATGCTGAGGCCCCTGCCCCCAGCCCCTTCCAATGACGGCCCGGACCGTGAGGGGAACCGATTGCCTCCCCCCGGAGGCGTAACAGCGCTTCGCGGCGTGATTGACAAGCTGGTCCATCGCGTACAGGACAAAATCCAACCGTTGGTGGGTCATGACAGGACGCAGTCCTGTCAAGGCAGCCCCTACCAGGATCCCCGTCATGCCGTTCTCAGACAGGGGAGTATCAAAAACCCTGGCCTTTCCGAAGCGCTCCTGGAGGCCTTGAGTGGAAAATGGCCTCGCAAAAGGAAAGCACACGACTCATGGATAAAACCTCTCCAAAGCAGACCTTGCCTTCATCAACTGGAGCTCCTTTCTTTCCTCCAGCCCATTCTCCTCCCGGGCAAAAGAGCGCCGCTGGGCGCCCAGGGGCAGGAAATCGTTCAAGAGGATACAGCACCACTTCATTCGATGCACAGGAAACAGCAAGCGAACCCGCTCAGGGTAAAGGCTGGAGCGCGGCAGATCGCCGGCGAGCCCTTCCACAAAGCGATCGCAGTACACCTCCGGCACCGATACCCCCTGAAGACAGAAGAAATCGCACGCCGCCTTGGCAGGGTCGTCCCATCCGGCATACTCAAAATCGATAAACCGAAGCCGTCCATCGCTCTCTAAAAGAGCGTTGTGAAACCCAAAATCCGATGGAGAAAGCCTGCTTTCCTCACGGGGGATTTCCTCCTGCACGGAAATCCCCAGCCGGCGCGATTCCGCCAAGAGAAACTCCACCACCGATTCCCAGGCCTCTGAAAGATCCTCCCGCACAAACGCCAACACGCCCTGATGGAGATCGTCCGACGGAGGCACGGAACTGCGCAAGAGGTCGAGGCGCCGCTTTACACACGCCAGATGATCCGCAATGGAAAAACAGGCCTCGGAGGCTTTCGGCAGGGCCTTCGCCTGAAGAGATTCCCGATGGCGGTTGAGCCCTCGATAGAACTCAACGGCCTGCATCACCCTCTCCTGTGTAATCTCCCCGGAGTCTATGGAACGCCCCTGCACAAATTCATAAAGGCCCAGCTGGTGGGTCCGGTCTATCTCCAGGGGACGCGGAACACAGCGCAATCCGTTCTCCCATGCAAAAGAGGTAAAGGCATACTCCACTCCCAGACGATCACGCGGATCCAAGGGGTGCTGAAAGTAGGCCTTCAACAAGAAGCACGCTTGATCGACCTCTGCGCGATACACCCTATTGTTGGCCCCCCCCCTGAGGGGGAAAAGGCGCACCTGCCCTGGAAGGCCCGCCTTCCTCAAAAGCGCTTGGCACCCCGGGAGGAGCTGCTTACAATCCTGCGGGGTCGCGTTTTCCAAAGATCCTCTCCTCCACATTTCTCCAAGAGGTCGCTCGATAAAAATGGGGATCCGACGCCCCCATCCCGCCCGGATTGAAAAGGATCCGTTCCACCTGCACAGGAAAACCCGGCTCCAGAAGAAACTCGGGAAGATCATCCACAAAATGGGTGCAGCCCAAGCTCCCGATCCTGGAAAGCTTTCCTTCCTTTGTTTCCTCAAAGTAGACGCCATGAGGCAAGAGGCCCTTGGAGGAGGGGCGAAAGAACCGGTGATGAGTGAACCACTCCGATGCGGCGTGGTGCAGATCCACCGCAGGCCCCCGGAAGGGAAAGCGTGTCTTATGGCTGACAATCACTATCGGAGTTCCCCTCTCTTTGCACCGGATGAAAAACTCTGCGACCCCCGGAAAAGGTGGAGCTTCCAAGATGCGGGAACCGTAGACGCGACCCTGGAGTTGAATCCAGACCTCTTCTTTGCCCGCCTGGCGCAGGTAATCCCGCACGCTCCCCTTTGTCTGCGGAAGATCCTTTGGAATCCATCCCTCCTCCCAGGCGATCCGGTGAAAGACCTGATCATAGCAGACAATGGTGTTATCAAAATCAAGCCCAATCAACATTCTTCACCTCTTCCCTCCTGACTTCCAAGAGCCAAGAGAGAATCTTCTGGCTGACTGCCTCGGGGGTAAACCCCAGACGGCCCCGGACATGCTCCTCCTCCCCCGTCTCTCTAAAGAATGCGTCCGGGGTTCCAATGCAACGAAGGACCGCGCGCCCCTTCGGCCGAGCGGCAAGCCATTCCGCGAGGGACCCGCCCAGGCCTCCCAGAAGGCTGTGTTCTTCCAGGCTCACGACAAGAGGAAACAGAGAAAACACCCGAGCCAGGAGATCTTCGTCCAAAGGCTTTACGGTAGGGAAACTCACTACCCGTGCTGACATCCCGTGCTTCTCCAAACAGGCTGCTGCCTCCACAACCACAGGGAGGATATTTCCGGTGCTCAGGAGACAGACGTCCGAACCCTCTCGCAGCGGAATCCCTTTCCCAATTTCAAAAGGAGGTTCCTGGGAATGGACCACCGGCTCCCCTTTCTTGCCCAGCCGCAGATAGACCGGCCCCGAATGACGCAGGGCCGCCCGGAGGGCCAGCCGGACCTCCACCGGATCCCCCGGACAAATCACCGTCATCTCCGGAAGCAGCCGAAGAAACCCGATGTCCTCGCACGCATGGTGCGTAGCCCCCAGAGAAGCGTAGGAAAGACCCGCCCCCACCCCGACAACAATCACCGGCAGACGGTGGTAACACAGGTCCACACGGATCTGTTCCAGGCAGCGGGTCGTGTTAAAAGAGGCGATGGTGTACGTGATGGGACGTAACCCGCACAGCGCCATGCCGGCCGCCGTGCCCATCATATTGGCCTCGGCTACCCCGCAGTTGATAAATCGATTCTGGAATCGGTTTTTGTAGGCGTCGAACAACCGGTTCCCGATGTCGCCCGAGAGCAGGACAATCCGCTCGTCCTCCGACGCCAGGCGGGTCAACTCAGCGGCAAAGGCATCCCGCATTAAGCTAAGAGCCCCCTATCTCCCGCTGCGCCGCGTGAAACTCCTCGGCGGTAGGAATCCGATAATGCCAGTTGTTGTCGTCCTCCATGAAGGAGACGCCTTTCCCTTTCACCGTATGGGCGATGACGGCCATCGGCTTTCCGGAGCCGTTTGGAACTTTCCCGAGCGCCTGCGCCAAGGCCTCCAGGTCGTGGCCATCCACCTCGGCAGTGCTCCAGCCAAACGCCTGCCATTTCTCCCGTAAGGATTCCAGGGCCATCACGGCGTTGCTGCGCCCGGTGGCCTGCCACTTGTTGTAATCCACAATCGCCACCAACCGCTCCAAGCCATGGGCGGATGCCAGCATCGCCGCCTCCCAAACAGAGCCCTCATTACACTCTCCGTCACTCATCAAAGTGAACACGCGGTAGGAGCGATGCTGGATTCGCCCGGCGAAGGCCATCCCCACGCCGGCTGGAAGGCCATGGCCCAACGACCCGGTGGCAAGCTCGAGCCCCGGCACGCAGGAGGGACTGGGCTGCTCAGCCAAGCGGCTTCCGGACTTGTTGAACGTCTCCAGAAGCTCGGTCGGGAAGAAACCGCGATAGGCCAAAGCCGCATACAATGCCGTGATGGCGTGGCCTTTGCTGAAAATGAAGCGATCCCTCTCAGGGTCCGCGGGATTCTTTGGATCCACCCGCAGGAAGTTCCAGTAGGCCGCCACCACGATATCCACGCACGAGAGAGCGGACCCCAGATGCGGGGTGCGTGCTCGATGCGACATCTCCACCACCGCTGCGCGAACCCAGCGGGCGATCTCCTTCGCCGGAGGGGGAGACAACGCGGGATAATCCGCTCGAATGCGCACCCTCAAGAAGTCACTCCCCGAGCAAGATCCTTGGGATCCGGCAGAGGAGAGATCTTGGCGAATTGAAACGCCTCCTCCAGCTCCCGGTCAATCTCCGCCGTCATCCGATCCTTCTTTTCTGGGTTCAACAAACCCTCTTCACAAAGCCGCTGCTCCCAGTGCAGGAGTGGGCAGCGCTCCTTCCAGGCCTGAACTTCTTCCGCGCTGCGATAGCCCAGGTGCGTATCGTCCAGAGGGCCCACATGCTCACGCCAACGGTACGTTCGGCACTCAATCAAGGAGGGCCCTTGCGCGGCCCTGGCTCTTTGAACCGCTCTTCCCACCACCTGGTAAACCGCCTGGACATCGTTTCCATCCACGCGCTCCCCGATGATTCGATAAGCGGCCGCCCGCTCATAAATGTTATCCGCGCATTGACGAGCCGACTGGTGGGAATAGGTGGCGTAGAAATTGTTTTCGCAGACGAATACGATGGGGAGCTTCTTCAACGAAGCAAAATTTAAGCTCTCGTGAAATACCCCCTC
>JACPXR010000001.1 GCA_016196465.1 Candidatus Omnitrophota bacterium
AGGGCGAAACCGATCACCACCTGGTTCGGCTTTCTCTGCCGGGCCACTTCCGCGACGATGTCCGGGTTCTCCACGAGCTCCAGCTGCCAGAGCCGCAGGGAGCCCCCCGCCCCTGAGCGCTTGATCTTCTGCGTGGCCACCCGGATCGGCCGGAAGTCGGCCACCGCCGCCCCCATGATCAGCGCATCCTGCCGGGGGAAGGTCCGGGCCACCGCCTGCTGCATCTGGGTCGCCGTCTCCACCTCGATCGTCTTCACCCCCGGGGAAGCGGGCAGTTCCACCGGCCCGCTGATCAAGGTCACCTGATGCCCGCGGCGCCTGGCCATCTGGGCGAGGGTGTAGCCCAAGGTCCCCGTCGAGTAGTTGGAGATAAAACGGACCGGGTCGATCGGCTCCCGGGTGGGGCCCGCGGTGATGAGGAGGCGGACTCTGCGGCGACTCTTCGATCGGGTCATTTTTTTCCTCTTGTCTTGAGCTGTTTCCGGACCGCATCGGCAATCCCCTCCACCTCCGAGAGGTGTCCCATCCCCACCTGCCGGCAGGCGAGCTCCCCCCGGATGGGCCCGATGAATTGAACCCCAAACCGTTTCAGGCGAGCGATGTTCTCCTGGGTCGCCGGATGTTCGAACATCGCCTTGTTCATGGCCGGCGCCAGCAAAACAGGGGCCCGGGAGGCGAAAATAACGCAGGTGAGAAGGTCGTCGCAGATCCCGTTGGCCAGCTTGCCGATCGTGTTCATCGTCGCCGGACAGACGAGGATGAGGTCCGCCTTCTGGGAGAGGGAGGTGTGCAGAAGGTCCCACTCCTCGGGGACCTCAAAGACGTCGGAGTAAACCCGGTTGCCCGTCAGGGTCTGAAAGGTGAGCGGAGTGACAAAATGAGCCGCCTCCTTGGTCATCACCACCTGGAGGTTGAGGCCCTGATCCTTGCGAAGCGAGCTCACCACCTCGCAGGCCTTGTAGCAGGCGATCGACCCGGTCACTCCGATGACGACTTCTTTCATTTCTCTTTCTTCTTGGGCCGGAAAGCCACCTGGCCCGCGACGATCTCGTCGAGGGCCACGAGGGAGGGCTTTTTCTTCGGATCGGTCTCCGTGAGCGCGGGGGAACCCTCGCTGATTTCCTGGGCCCTCAGCGCGGCCACCGTCACCAGCTTGTAGACGGAACCGCCCGTCTTCTCCAGCAACTTCTCAATCGGTACAGACATTTTCACCTCACCCGGTAACGCTGCGCTTTGATGATCGCGTGGACGGCGCCAATCGCCTCTTCCAGGCGATCGTTCACCACCGCATAATCGTACTGCCGGACTTGCTTGAGTTCCCGATGGGCCAGGGCAAGCCGTGAGCGGATCTGATCCGCCGTTTCCGTCCCCCGCCCTTTGAGGCGCCTCTTCAAAGCGGCGAGGCCCGGCGGAAGAAGAAAGATCGTCGTCACGGGAAGGCCGCTTCTTTGAATCCGGGCCGCCCCCTGGACATCCACCCCCAAAAGAACATCCCTGCCCTTCCTCAGCGCCCCCGCGACGGCGGCCCGGGGCGTCCCGTACCAACTCCGAAGAATCCTGGCACACTCCAGAAACGCCCCCCGCCGCCGGGCCTGCCGGAACTGCCGGTCGCTCAAGAAAAAATAATCCCGGCCGTTTCTTTCTCCCCGCCGGGGCTGCCGGGTCGTCGCCGAGATGGAGCGGACGCACCTTCGGTCCTTTTGAAGGATTGCTTCAAGGACCGTCGTCTTGCCGCTTCCCGATGGAGCGGAAAGGACGAAGAGCTGTCCCGGGGGTTTTTTCACTCGATGTTGGCCGCCTGCTCCCGGACCTTCTCGATCTGGTTCTTCATCTGGACCACCCAGCCGATCACCTTTTCATCCCGGAGCTTGGAGCCGAGGGTGTTCACCTCCCGTTGGATCTCCTGGCTTAAAAACTCCATCGTCCGTCCGGAGTTTTCCGTCCTCCCCAGGGCCGCCTGCCTCAGGGCCGACAGGTGGGACTGAAGACGGCTGATCTCCTCGGTGACGTCGGTCCCCTGGACCAGGGCGGCCGCCTCCGCCGCCGCCTCGGAGGAGCCGGCGGAAGGAGCAAGGTCCTGGATCCGCTTGGCGAATTTCTCCTTGAGTTCGGCCTGCGCCGCCGGGAGCCGGGAGATCACCTTCTTCTCCAGGCTCTCCAGCGTATCCACCAGGCGCACCAAGCCTAAGGACAAGCGCTGCCCCTCTCTTCTCCGCATCTGGAGGGTCTGGGCGAGCGCCTTCGCCACCCCCTGGCGAAGAGGGCCCTCCCAAGGGACCGGCGATGAGTCCTGCTGGACCACCCTCACCACCTGAGGCAGCCCCAGGACCGTTTCCAGGGAAAGGGGGCCTGAGAGTTTCAATTCCCGCTGGAGCTTTTTAAGAGATTGAACGTACTGGCGGGCGATCACCGTCTCAAAGACCGCGGGGGGCCTTCGGGTGATCCCCTTCAAAGCGAGCGACGCCCTCACCCGGCCCCGTCGGATCGATTGGGAAACCGCCTTCCGGATGGGATCCTCCAGGTGCTGGAGGCCTTCCGGCAGGCGGCATTCCACCTCGAGAAACCGGTGGTTTAGGGTGTGAATCTCAACGACGGCGCGACCGGAGGAGCCCAGACTGACCTCCGACCGGCCGAAACCGGTCATGCTGGTCAGCATAAGCTCGGCATCTTGACGGCGTCTAAGATCCTGGGATCCAGGGCGGGATACTGTTTTAAGTGGGCGATGCGCTCTTGGATGATTTGTCTCGCCAGTGTTTCCATCTGATCCTGGCTGTAGAACCGCCTGGGGTCAAACCGCTCCAGCCCCACCCCGTCGACCCGAGCGGGGACCCAGGTCCCAAAAAGCGGCTCCTCCTCCCACTCGATCGTGTTGCGGACGATGCCGCGGATGATCGAGGCCATCTCCGGAATCTGGATCCGGTCGACCTTCCGCTGGATCACCCGCTTGCCGTCGGGCTGCTGATGGGAAAGCTCTCCGATCCCTCCGGTGTTCAAGAGATAGCAGGAGACTTTCTCCTTCCAGGCGTCAAGAAACTCGAGGAACCGGTTTCCCTCCTCCGCCTCATCCCCCACGATGAAGGGATTCGTTCCCACCACCCGGACCGCCTCTCCGGCGCGGCTGGGGTCTCCGCCGGAGGACTCCACCGATTCTCCCAGCATGAAGGCGGCGGCCGCCTGTTCCAGGTTGAGCTTGGAGGCGACCGGCACCACCGTGTTGCACCGGGTGATGAAGGCGATGATCAGGCCGTCCACTTCGCTTAAGGGGGGCAAATTGGGACTTTCAGCGCGCCGGTCGCCGAAGTCGTTCCACTGGACGACCCCCCGGCCGTTCGTGGTGAGCGTCTCGTCTGAAAAATCCACCTGGCCCCGGTAATCGACGAGGACATTCTCCAGCACCGCGTCCGGCTGTGTGGCCACGTGGTACAACAGCGGTTGGGTCTCCGGGTCGAGCCCTTCCGTCTTCAAATAAAATCCACGCTCGGACCCGAGGGCTGATCCATCCTTCTTTAAGAAGACGACGTCGTCCTGGACGATCCCGACCTTCTCCCCGGGATCCTCCAGCCCGTGGTTGTGGCAGGAGTGGGTCGTCTTGCCGGTGGCGGTGAGGCCGAAGATCAGCATCGAGTGGCGTTTGAGCTTCCCTGTCCGGGCGTCCTTGGCGGTGATGAGCTTGGCCCCGGCATGAACGCCGAGCATCCCCCGCCTCTTGGCGTTCCACATCGCCATCCTCAGGTGGCCCTTCTTCGATTCTCCCAAGTAGTCGGTCCCCAGGACGAAGGTCACCCCCTCCTCCGGAAAGACGAGGATCTGCCGGTCCTTCTCCTGCCACTCCGGGATGTAAATCAAATGCTGGGGGACGGAGGCGTTCCCCTTCTTCGGCGGAAACAAAAGGGCCCACCACATGTACCCGATCCGGATCATCTCCGGGCGGGCCACGGAGATGTACGTCCTGCAGGAGGGGTAAAAGGCCGGATTCTCACCGAGGGAGCGTTCGATGCAGACGAGCGGGGTCTTCTCCAGGTACCGGAAGACCGTTTCCAGCGTCTGGGGGACCTTCTTCAGGATCTCCTGCTGCTTGGCGGAGAGCCCCTTTTGCTGCACGGGGGGCGGACCGACGTAGAGGGTGAGGCCGGCGGAGCGGTTCTTCACCATCGTGTGGAAGACATGGTTGTTGAAGGTGGTCCGGGTGCCGAACCGCTCGGCCTCCCCTCGAAGCTCCGCGTCTGAGGGATGCCGCACGTTGGGACGGGAGAACAGCCCTTCGACGAACGGCAAGATAGAAGGCTGGCTCATCCTAGGCCCACTGCCGGGTCTGGATCCCGCCCGAGGAAGCGGCCTTGGTGGGATAGAGATCGACGATAATTTCATCCGGATGGAACCACAGTTTGATCTCCCGCTCCGCCTCGGCCTCCGAGGAGGAGGCGTGGATGACGTTCTCGAAAAGGCCGCTGGACCGGATCCGGCCGAAGGAGCCCCGGATGGAGGTGGGGCTGGCTGCCTCGGGGTTGGTCTCCCCGGCCACCTCCCGGACTTTTTCGATCGCGTCGTGTCCCCAATAAACGAGGGCCATCACCTTCCTCCTGTCGTGCAGCTCTCCCTGAAGATACTGAATGAGCTCGGCGTAAAAGGGCTTCCCCTTGAGCTCCCGGTAATGCTCTTCGGCCATCTCCTGAGAGACCCGCGTCACTTTCGCGGCCACGATCTCAAGCTTGGTCTCCGAGAGGCGGGTGAGGACGTTCCCCGTCAGGGAACGGACCAGGCCGTCCGGCTTGATGAGAACGAGAGTCTGTTGAAGCATGTAAACCATCTATTATAGGGAAGAGTTGTTTCAAGTCAATCGTGCAAGCAGCCGGTCCAGCTCCTTCAAGGAAAAATAAGCGATCTTGATCCACCCTCTGGAGCGGCCGTGAAGAATCTCCACCTTCGTGCCGAGGGAGCGCTGGATCTGCTCCTGCGCCGAAACCAGGTGAGGGTCCCGGTGGCCGCGCGCCCGGTGGCGCGCCCCTCCTTGGGAGAGGGACTTCACGAGCTGCTCCACCCGCCGGACGGAAAGCCCTTCGGCGATGATCCTCATCGCCAGCGTCAACTGCTGTTTCTGAGACTCCAGGGAAAGAAGGGCCCTGGCGTGGCCCAAGCTCAGGCGGCCCTTCGCCACCTCGGTCCGGATCTGCTCTGGAAGTTTGAGGAGCCGGATGGTGTTGGCCACTGTGGCCCGGTCCTTGGCGACCGCCTGGGCCACCTGATCCTGGGTCATCTCAAACTCCCGGATCAACCGCTCAAAGGCAGAGGCCTCTTCGATCGGATTGAGCTCCTGCCTCTGGATGTTCTCGATCAGGGAAAGCTCCAGGGCCTCTCGGTGGGGAACGTCCCTGACTATTACAGTAGCTTCCGATTCTCCTAACAGTTTCAGGGCCCTGAAACGCCTTTCTCCTGCAATAAGCTCATAATTTGGTCCTGTTACTCCACTTTTGTCAGATTTCCTTACTAAAAGTGGGTAAATTAATCCACTTTCCTTGATAGAATTGGCTAATTCTTGTATCTTCGATTCATCGAGGGTCTGACGGGGCTGAAACCGATTCGGAAGGATCGACTGCAGGGGGACCTTGGTCACCTCCCCTTGAGGAATCGGGACCCCCTCTGGAATCAGCGCTCGAATCCCCCGGCCTAATCCACGAACTTCTGTCATCTTGCCTCCATTGGATTTTTTCCGCCAACGAATGATAGGCCTTCGCTCCGGTGGAATCCGGGTCGTACAGGGCGACCGGAAGGCCGTGGCTGGGGGCCTCGCTCAGTCGAATAGATCTCGGAACCACCACCTCATACACCTTGGACCCAAAGTGGCGCCGGACCTCCTGGATCACGTCGCCGGTCAATTTGGTCCTGAAATCGGCCATGGTGAGAAGAAACCCCTCAATGGCAAGGGCCCGGTTTAATCCCCCCTGAACCCTCTTCACCGTGCTGAGAAGCTGAGCCAGGCCCTCCAAGGCATAATACTCGCACTGGAGGGGAATGAGGACGCTGTCTGAAGCTGTAAGTGCATTGACTGTAAGGAGTCCAAGCGACGGCGGGCTATCGATGAGAATGAGGTCGCACAGGGGGCCCAGCGGCTTGATCGCCTCTTTGAGCCGCCCTTCCCGCCTTTCAAGGGGGACCAGTTCTACCTCGGCTCCGCTTAAGTTTCCGTGGGAGGGAATCAGCTTCAGGTTTTCGATTTTGGTGGGGAGGAGGGATTGCTCGGCCGGGAGGCCGTCGAGAATCACTTCGTAGATTGACTTTTCCACCAACTCTTTCTCAATCCCAAGCCCCCCGGTGGCGTTGGCTTGGGGGTCCAGATCGATGAGGATCACCTTGGCCCCAAGGAGAGCCAGGGAGGCGCTGAGGTTAACGGCGGTGGTTGTCTTTCCGACGCCCCCTTTTTGGTTGCAGACAGCGATCGTCTTAGACATGCGGTTCCACGTGGAACATGGCTGTTACTCTGTCTTCAGGGTGAGCCGTATCTTTGCCCCTTTGGCTCCCCGCATCCCAAAGAGCCCCCGGCTCTCCTCGGAAAGAACCTTGACCGCCACCCTCTCTCTGGAAACTCCAAGGAGGGAAAGCCCTTTCTCAATCGCTTCCTTGACGGTGCGCCCCTCGGCGGTGATGGAGCGTCTGCGGCCCGGGGTCACTTTTACAGGCGCTTGGCAAAAAGCTGCTGAGTCAAGGTCAGGGCCGTGTTGCTGACCCAGTATAACACGAGCCCTGAGGGAAGGGAATAAAACATGAATCCAAAGAGAAGGGGAAACCATTTGAAGATGCTCTGCTGGATTCGCTGTTCCTCGGTGATCGCGGCGTTGGCTGAGGTGGTCAGCCGCTGCTGGAAAAACATGGCGGCGGACATGAGGAGGGGAAGAAAGTTGAGGCTCCTGCCGATCAAGGGAACTTCCGACGGGAACCGAATCATCGCGTCTGGAGCGGAGAGGTCTTTGATCCAGAGAAAACCAGCCCCCCGAAGCTCCGGCGAGCGGGAGAGGACCTGATAGAGGGCGATGAAGATCGGCATCTGGAGAAAAAGGGGCAGACAGCCACTGAGGGGGTTGACCCGGTTTTTTCGATAAAGCTCGAGGATCTCCTGGTTCATCTTCTGGGGATTCTTCTGGTGTTCTCTCCGGATCCGCTCCACCTGGGGCTGGATCTGGCTCATCACCTTCATCATCCGGACCCCGGACCAGGTCAGCGGGAAGAAGAGGATCCATATGGCGAGGCTGATCAGGAGGATCGACGCCCCGTAGTTGTGGGTCCACCCGTACGCCCAGGTCATCAGCTCCAGAAGAAGCTTGGCCACCCAGGAGAAGGCTCCGAAGGAGATCACCTCCTCCAACCCTGTCCCTTGGAGGGCGGCCAGGGAGATCGGCCCCACGTAGAGCCGGAAGGTCCATTCCCTCTTCTCTCCTGGAGGGATCTCCTCCCCCGGAAGGGTCAGCCATCCGGAAACTCTCCCCTCCATGGAATGTTCCACGTGGAACATTCCAGCGGGAGGAATGCGGTGAGCGATCACCGCGTAAGATTTCCCCTGGGAGGAAATCCACTGGGGGGGGCCGGGGAACTGAAGGGACTGGCCGGCTCTTGCCTTGATCCCGCGGCGCTTCCCCTCGGCGGAAACGAATCCAGCCAGGAATTGGCGATCCAGCTCGAGAGCCCCGAGGGGTTCGTAGAGGGAGACCCTCAATGGAAATTTCTGTGATTTTTCAGAGTTGTTTATAATCTGTAACTTACAGTCTAACAAGTTCTTATGGATTTCATCTGACTGGAAAAGCTCCCGCCTGATCTTGAGACCCTGGGGCTCGAGGTTCGCTTCGCTGACCAGCCCTTGACCGGCCGGAAGCGTTTCGAAACGGGGCAAGGTGTGCGGCTGGATTCCTTCAACCCTCAAAAGTCCAGGATGACGCTGATCGAGAAGCTGAATCCCGTCGGTTCCAAGAAGGCGGAGGGCCCCGGTGGTCTCTTCGACTCCAAGGTGGATCTGGCCGACCGCGAATTCTCCAACCGAAAGAGGGGTGGGAGGAAGAGCGGCCGTCTCTGGCTGGATCGCCTCCCGTGGCTGGGGCTGAGGAGGGGCGGGCTGCTCCTGTGTGGGGGGAAGAAGGAAGGTCCAGAGCAGGAGAACCCCTAAGGTGAGACTTAAAGCCAGGAGGAGCCGCTGTTCGGCTTTCATGGGACCGGGTCGAATCCTCCGGGGAAACCGGGGTGGCATCTCAGGATCCGGCGCAGGCCAAGGAACGTGCCCCGGAGAAGCCCCCATTTCTTCAGGGCTTGGGCCGAGTAGGAGGAACAGGTTGGAAAAAATCTGCAACTCATTGGTAATATTCCAGTTATGGAAATAACTTTGTAAATCCCAAGGAGAGCTCTAAGAGGGTCTCTTGGACCATCTCGAAGGAGGGTTTTTCCGGCAGGCGGATCACCACCGCCAGGAGATCCAGCCCTGGAGGGAACTGTTTCTCGTTGCGCCGGAACGCTTCTCTGATCCATCGCTTCAGTTGGTTTCGAAAAACGGCGGAGGAAACCACCTTTCGCCTGAGGAGGCATCCGAACCGAGTGATGCCGCCCCCGTTGGGAAGGAGGATGAGGTGAAGCCATCCCCCCTTGAGGAACTTGCCTTCCTGGAAGAGCCGCTGAATCTCTCGGTGGCCAAGGCGTCGGGTGAGCCCGCCCTTCACGGAATGAGGCGGTGGCGGCCTTTCTGGCGCCGGCGCCGGAGGACCTCGCGTCCGGACCGGTTCTTCATCCGTCGACGAAAACCGTGCCGTCGCTTTTTCTTGAGCCGTGAGATGGGCCTGAGGGTCTTCTTCATGGCAGGCGCATTGTAACAGCGGCGTCGGTCTCTTGTCAAACGAGCGGCCCGCGTGTTATAGTGAAGATTCTTCGATGGCTCATTTGGATCTCAACCTTTGGCACCAGGCACTGGCCCACATTCAGAGCGAGCTGCCCAGCCAAGCCTACGAGACATGGTTCCAGCCGACACGGGCCGTGGCCTCTACGCTGGACTCTCTCGTGGTGGAAGTGCCCAATCCTTTTTTCCGGGACTGGCTCCTCGGCCATTACACGGAGCTCATTGAGCGGGTCCTGGGAAAGCTTTCCCTTTCGAAGGTCCAGGTCGAATACACGGTCGCCTCCCAACCCAGGGAGCCGGCCGCCCCACAGACACAAGCTCCTCCGGCACCCAGAACAGAGCGGGCCGCGGCCCCGGACATTGTGCTCAATCCGCGCTACACGTTCGAGCAGTTCGTCATCGGCCCTTCCAACCGTTTCGCTCACGCGGCCACGCTCGCCGTCACCGACTCCCCCGCGAAAGCGTACAATCCGCTCTTCATTTACGGCGGGGTTGGGCTTGGAAAAACCCATTTGATGCAGGCGATCGGCCACCGGCTGTGGGAACGGTTCCCTCAGTCCCGCTGCATCTACATCTCCAGCGAGCGGTTCACCAATCAGTTGATCTCGGCGATCCAAAACCGCTCCATGGCCTCTTTTCGCGAACGCTTTCGTTCGGCGGACGTCCTCTTGGTCGACGACATCCATTTCATTGGCGGAAAGGAGTCCACCCAGGAGGTTTTCTTTCACACCTTCAACGCCCTCTACGACGCCCACAGGCAAATCGTCGTCTCGAGCGACCGACCCCCCAAGGAACTCCGCGGTGTGGAGGAGCGGCTGGTTTCCAGGTTTGAGTGGGGACTTGTCACGGACATCCAACCCCCAGACCTGGAAACGCGGGTGGCGATCCTCCGAAAGAAAGCCCAAACCCAGGGGCAAGGGGTGCCCGATGAGGTGACCTTGTTCATCGCGGAGAGAATCTCTTCCAACATCCGGGAGTTGGAGGGGGCCCTGAACCGGGTGATTGCCTACTCGGTCTTAACCAACCGGGAGGTGACCTTGTCGATGGCCCAAGAGGTGTTGAGAGGGATGGTGGCTGAGACCGCCCGGCGGGTGACTCTGGAGAGGATCCAGCGGGTGGTGGCGGGGCACTTCAATCTTTCTGTCTCGGAGCTGCGCGGAAAGCGCAGGACCAAGGAGGTTTCTTTTGCTAGGCAGGTGGCGATGGCCCTTGCCAGGGAGCTGACGGAGTCTTCTTTGCCCGGCATTGGGGAGGCCTTTGGTGGGCGGGACCACGCGACGGTTATCTATGCCTGCCAGAAGATCAACCAGGCAAGAAAAGGTGATCTAATGATGCGGGAGTTGATCAACACCCTCACCGCGGAGCTGAGGAAAGAGCTGTGAATAACCTGTTGATGGTTTTGGGTGGGGGTGATTTTTGTTGATTTTGTGGGATATTGGGTGGGGTTATCCACACCCTCTTACCATGTCTATCCCAATCCATTGAAATAGATTACGATATTATCAACAGTTTAAACAGGTCTTATTATTATTGCCATTGATTTATACA
>JACPXR010000009.1 GCA_016196465.1 Candidatus Omnitrophota bacterium
GCGGTCTTGGCGGTCTGGGCCGTCGCCATCTACAACGGTTTCGTGGGGCTCAAGGTTCGTTCGGAGGGGGCCTGGTCGGACATCGACGTCCAATTGAAGCGCCGTTACGACCTGATCCCCAATCTCGTGGAGACGGTCAAGGGGTACGCCGCCCACGAACGGAAGGTGTTCGAAGCGGTGACGGAAGCCCGGACCCGGGCGATGCAGGCCTCGGCCCCTCAGGACAAGGGGGAGGCGGAAAGGGGACTGAGCGGGACCTTAAAATCCCTCTTTGCCGTTGCGGAGAATTATCCCCAGCTTCGGGCCAGCGAGAATTTTCAGGGGCTTCAGGGCTCCCTCACTCAAATCGAGGAAGCGATTCAAAACGCCCGGAGGTATTACAACGCCGTGGTCCGGGATTTCAACACGAAGCTCGGCATCCTTCCGGATCGGCTGATCGGGGCCTTGGCGGGATTCTCCCCCAAGCAGTTTTTCCAGCCCGACGCGGAGGAGGAGCGCCGGAACGTCAAGGTCTCCTTTTAACCCCTCCTTCCGAATGAAACGGACCCTTCTCTTTTTCCTTCCGGGGCTCCTCTTCGCCCCGGCCCCCGCCCACGCCTGGCAGATCGACCGGTTTGAGACCGAGATCTCCATTCAGGCCGACTCGGGTTTCATCGTCCGGGAGAAGATCGAGGCCGATTTTAAGAGGGAGGAACGCCACGGGATCTACCGGGAGATTCCCCTGGTCACCCAGGACCGGAGGGGGGTGAAGCGTTCGATCCGGCTGACCTTTCTGGAGGCCGCAGACGAAAGGGGAGAGCGCTGGGGGGTGAAGGTCACCCGGCAGGGAGTCACCCAGCGGATCCGGCTGGGGGACCCCGATCGAACCTTTTCCGGCCGCAAGGTCTTCCAGCTGACCTACCAAGTGGAGCGGGCCCTTCAGGCCTTTCCCGACCATGACGAGCTGTACTGGAACGTGACGGGGAACCAGTGGGCGGTCCCCATGGGGAGCGTTTCGGCGAAGGTCCGCATCCCTCAGGCGACCGACAGCGGAAAGCTCCAGGCGGCCGCTTACACCGGGACCCATGGCTCCGCGGCCAGCGACGTCCAGATCGTCACACAGAATGGAGACTCCCTCCTCTACGCGGTCACCCGTCCGCTGCGCCCCTTCGAGGGTTTGACCATCGTCGCCGGTTTCCCTCCCGGGATCGTCTCCATGCCGGGGCGAGCCCGGCGGATCGGGTGGTTTTTCCAGGACAACCGGATCTTCGCCCTTCCCTTGCTGACCCTCCTCCTCATGGGGTGGCTCTGGCGGAGGATCGGGCGGGATTTTCCGATTGGTTCGGTCGCGGTTTCCTACGAGCCGCCGGAAGGGTTGACGCCGGCTGAGGTGGGCTGTCTCATCGACGATCAGGCGGACTTAAGGGACATCACCGCTTCCATCGTGGACCTTGCCCGGCGGGGGTATCTCTCGATTGAACAGCTTGGGGACAACGATTATCTCTTCAATCGAGCCGGAAAGTCTTCTTTCAAGGAGGCCCCGGAACTGAAGACCCACGAGAAGATCCTCCTGGACGGAATTTTCGGCGGGGGGGAAAGCGCCTCCCTTTCTCAGCTGGAGAACGAGTTTTACGTCCACCTTCCGAAGATCCGGGAAGCCCTTTACCGGGAGCTCACCGAGGAGAAGTATTGGTGGAATCGTCCCGACATGATGCGGAACATCTGGTGGGCCGCGGCGGGGCTTCTCCTGGCGGTGGGGTTGGTGTGGGGATTGTTGGCCGGATGGGAGGAGGACTGGGGATTTGTTCTGGCCATCTTATCGGCCGCGGGGATCATCGCCGCCTTCGCCCCCTTGATGCCCCGGAAGAGTTGGCGCGGCGCGAGGGCGAAGGAGCGGATTCTTGGTCTTGAGGAATTCCTCCGCCGGACCGACGAGGACCGTCTGCGCCGGGAATCCAATCCTGCCGCCTTGTTCGAGCGGCTGCTCCCCTTCGCGATGGCGCTGGGGGTGGCCAACCAGTGGGCCAGGGCCTTCGAGGGGATCTACCGGATCGAGCCCAGCTGGTATCAAAGCTATGACGGAAACATCTTCACCCCTTCCGACTTCACGCGCCGGCTCCATTCCGCCGCCGGCCGGATGGAGACGGTTTTTTCCTCCGTCCCCCGGTCGAGCGGCGGCTCCGGTTTTGGGGGAGGGTTCTCCGGCGGCGGTGGAGGCGGCGGTGGAGGCGGGGCGTGGTAGGGCGCCTCCTTCGGATTGGGGTCATCGGGTCCGGGCGGTCTTATCCCCCGTGGGACGCCTGGGCGGTTGAAGTGGGGCGCGGAATCGCTCAGGCGAACGCGGTCCTGGTCTGTGGGGGTTTGAGCGGGGTCATGGCGGCCGCGGCCAGGGGGGCCAGGGAGAGGGGAGGGATCACCCTCGGGATTCTGCCCGGCACCCGACCGGAAGAGGCGAATCCGGACATCACCCTCCCCATTCCGACCGGCCTGGGGGAGGGAAGAAACCTCATCGTGGTCCAATCCAGCGACGCCCTGATCGCCATCGGCGGGGGCGCCGGGACCCTCTCGGAGATCGGATTTTGCCTGAAACTCCACAAGCCCCTCATCCTCCTGGGCTCCTGGGGGCTCCACCCCCCGGAGGGGGCGAGCCCCCAGGATTTTCCGCCTCGGGTCGCCCAGACCCCTGAGGAAGCGGTGCGCCTGGCCCTGGAGTTCACCGGCAAGGTAAAATGAGGCAGGAAGGAGAGAAAATGAAATCTCGCGCGATCCAGCAGTTGGAAGAAAAGATGAGCGCTCTTCAGCCGGGAACGATCCGGCACGAGGCGCTCCTGGCGGCCAAGCGCTTTAAGAGTTCCTGGATTGAACTTGGGAAGCTCCTCTGGACCGTCTTCAAGGAGAAGAGGTACCGGGAGTGGGGGTACCTCACCTTCGAGGCATACTGCGCGAAGGAAATTCAGATCCGGGCGGCCACCGCCAAGAAACTGCTGCACTCCTACTACTTCTTGGAGAAGGAAGAGCCCGGGATCCTTCAGGGGATGGAGGAGAATCCGGCGAGACCCGCCGCTCCTTCCATGGAGGCGGTGAATCTCCTTCGCCTGCTGAAAAAGCGGCAGGGCCTGCCCGCGGGCGGCTACCAGCGGCTCCGCTCCTACGCCCTGGAGGAGGGAAAAGAGCCCACAGAGCTGCGCCGGGAAGTCCGCTCGATGATCGAAGAGGCCCATCCCGACCCGGAGGCGGCGCGCTCGGAACGCAGGGCCGCCACTTTGAAGCGGATGATCGGGCTACTCAAAGGGATGAAGCTGGAGTTGGAGGCGTCAGACTTTGTGCCGAAGAAGCTCACCGGAGAGGTGGAGTCTCTCATCAGGAAGCTGGAGGCGGTTCTTCCGTGAGCTTGCTGGGGGCCGCCTTTTTTCAAACGGCCCGCTGGATGAGCCGGAGAAACGGCGAGAGTCTGGCCCAAGTCGTCCATGAAAAATTGGAGGAGGCGGCGGAATCTTCCGGAGGGATGCCGCTGGCGGGGTGGCGCCGAATCCTCGAATCCCGCCCGGGCTGGCGCCGTTTGAAGGAGGATTCGTATCAGTTCCGGACCGGCGAGCGGCTCGAGCTTAAAAAGGGCAGCTCCGCCGAGGAGCTGCTCGTCCGGATGACGGCGATTGAAGTCAAACCGCTCGGGGAAGGGCTTCCCCCGGAGGCCCAGGGGGCCCTCCTCGAGGAGGCGGCGGATGCCGCCGCGGCCTGGTGGAGAAAGAACGTGGAGGGGCCGGGGAGATGAGGCCCATCGGTCTTAAGCGGGGATACCGCACCCCCTTCGTCAAGATGGGCCGGGAGTTCTCGGAGCTCAACGCCGTCGATCTCTCCGTCCGCCTCATCGATGGGATCCTCGAGAAGAACGATGTTCCGGTGGAGTGGATCCAGCATGTCATCTTCGGGATGGTGGTGCCGGACCCCGAGGTCTATTCGATCGCCCGGGAGGCGGTGCTGGGCTCCCGGCTGGACAACCGGGTGGAGGCCGCGAGCGTCTCCCGGGCCTGCGCCACCTCCCTCCAGGCGGCGGCCAACGCCTGCGCCTACTACCACGCTTTCCCGCAGGAGCGCTCGGTCACCCTCGTGGGCGGGGTGGAGTCTTTTTCCTCGACCCGTCCGGTCCTGACGAAGAAGGCGTCCCGCCTCTTCAAGGCCTGGGCCGGCAAGGAGCCGATTTTAAAGAAACTCTCCGTCTTGTTCTCCACACCCCCCCTCGCCTTCCGGCCGGTCCCTCCTTCGGCGAGGGAATATTCAACCGGCCTGACCATGGGAGAGCACTGCGAGCTCATGGTGAAGGCCTTCCGGATCTCGAGGGAAAGGCAGGATCGGTTCGCCCTCTCCTCCCATCAGATGGCGGCGGCGGCCAGGCAGCAGATCGCCCCTCAGATCCTCCCGGTGAACAGGGTCAGCCGCGACACCCTGATCCGCCCCGACACCTCCCTCCAGGCCCTGAAAGGTCTTTCCCCCTCTTTTGACCGGACGGAGGCGGGCACGATCACCCCCGGCAACTCCAGCCCCTTCACAGACGGCGCGGCGGCCCTCTTCTGCGTTTCGCCGGCCCTGGAGGAGAAGGTTTCGCCGGATGCCCATCTGCTTGACTTCGAATTTGTGGCGGTGGAGCCGAAGGACGGACTTCTCATGGGTCCGGGCAAGGCGATGCTGCGCCTCCTGGAAAGGCAGCGGCTCCATTGGGAAGAGCTGGATTACATCGAGATCCACGAGGCCTTCGCCGGACAGGTCCTCTGCAACGTCGATGCCGTCAACGATCAGTCGTACCGCTTGGCGAGGTATGGGACCGCCTACGACGCAGGGCGGCTCGATGAACGGATCCTCAATCCCTGGGGTTCCTCCATCGCCTATGGGCACCCTTTCGGGGCGACCGGCGCCCGGATGATCTACCAGGCGATCGCCTACCTTCAGGGCAACAAGAAACAGCGGGCCCTTCTTGGGATCTGCACCGCGGGAGGGCTGGCCGGATCGGCCCTCATCACCCGTCCGTGAGGGCGAGACAAGCGCTTCTCCTCTGGGGGCCCGTGGCCGCCTACGCGGCCTTCATCTTCTGGCTTTCGTCGGCCCCGCGGAAGATTCCAGGGATCGAAATCTTCCCCTGGCTCGACAAGCCGGTTCACGCGGTGGAGTATGGGCCGCTGGGATGGTTTCTTTCCAGGGCGTTTCGCCGGTCGCTCCCAACGCCCTCCTGGGGGGCCATTCAGGGATTTGCCTTCCTGGGGGCGATCGCCGTGGGGTCCGCGGACGAGTTCCTCCAGCGGTTCGTCGATGAGAGGATTTCCAGTCTCTGGGATCTGGCGGCGGATTCGGCCGGTTCGGCTCTGGGCCAGAGGTTTTACCGGCTGTTCAGGTCGAGGGTCCCCAACACTCCGTAATGGTCGGAGGGATGCGTCCCATCGGGATCCGCCCCGCGCAAGGCCACCTCGCAGCGGACCGGGGAGATCCTCCGGAAGCTCTCCTCGGAGATGAAGAGATAGTCGATCCGCCGGTCCGGAAAGCGGACGAGGTGAGATTGGATGAAGGGGTTCCCATTGTCCCAGGTGATTCCGGGGTTTCCGGGGTTGAGCCTGGCGAAGAGATCCGAGAAGCCGCCCTCTAGGATCTTCAGGACGCTCGGGCGCTGCGCTTCGGCGTTGAAGTCACCGCCCAAAAGGACGATTCCTTCCAGGGAGCGGATTTCCCGGAGGAGCTCTTCGGCCTGGGCGGTCCGGACCGCTTCCTCCTCTTTCCGCCAGGAAAGGTGGGTGTTGACCACCCAGAGGGGGGCGGATTCGACCTTCAGCTCCACGAGGAGGGCTTGACGCCCGTGCAGCTCCAGGGGGGAAGCGGCCCGGTAGGTGAGGAGGCGGTGAGCCGAGCTTGGAAAGCGGCTTAAGACCGCCAGTCCCGATTCCGGGGCGTGGTGCCGGGTTGGATAGGAAAGCTCATCGAGGAGGGAGGGATCGGTGACCTCTTGGAGACAAAGGATTTCCGCTTCCAGAGCCCGGAGGGCCTTCAGGAGAACCTTCCTCCGGTGTTCCGGGCCTCGGGTTCCCCAGGTGTTGAAGGTGAGCCATTTCATCCCGGAGTGAATATACCATGTTCGCCCGCCGGACCGGCTGGGACTTGAAGGCAAACGCCATCACCGAGCTCCATGAGAAGCTGCGAAGCGAAGGGGTTGAAATCCTGGACCTCGCCCTCTCCAATCCCACCCAGGCGGGATTTCACCTTCCCCAAGGGCTTCTTCGCTTGCTGTCCGAGCCGTCCTCTCTCCTCTATGAGCCCCACCCCCAGGGGCTCCTTTCCGCCCGTGAGTCGGTGAGCCGCCTGTATGAGAAGAAGGGGGCTTCCGTCCCTCCTGAGAAGATCCTCCTCACCGCCAGCACCAGCGAGGCGTACAGCTTTCTCCTGCGGCTTTTGGCCGACCCCGGCGACCGGATCCTGGTTCCGGCCCCCGGCTATCCCCTCTTTGATTACCTGGCCGCCCTCAACGATCTGGAGCCGATCTCCTACCGCCTGCGTTATGACGGGGCGGGCTGGCGGATCGACTTCGACTCGTTGAAGAAAGCCCTCACGCCGAGGACCCGCGCGGTCGTCGTCGTCCACCCGAACCACCCCACCGGCTCTTTCTTGAGTCCGGGGGAGGCGGAGACGTTGTTTGAGATTTGCCGGGGGCATGGGCTGCCCCTCATCTCCGACGAGGTCTTTGCCGAGTACCGGTTCCCGCCGCACGCGGGGAACCCGCTCACCCTCGCGGGAAATCCGGGGACGCTCACCTTCGCCCTGGGAGGGATCTCCAAGTTTCTGGCTCTTCCCCAGATGAAATTAAGCTGGATCGCGGTGAGCGGCCCTGAGAAACTGTTCCGGGCTGCGCTGGCTCGGTTGGAGGTGATTGCCGATACTTATCTTTCGGCCAACACGCCGGTTCAGAGGGCGCTCGCCAAGTGGCTTGAACACGCCCCGGCCCTCCAGGGAGAGATCCACAAACGCCTCCTGGCGAATCTCGATTTTCTTCGGGGACGGCTCAAGGAAGGCCCCCCCGAGCTCCTTTCGACCCAGGGGGGGTGGACGGCCCTTCTCAGGGACGGCCGGATCCGGGATGAGGAGGATTTTGTCCTGAAGCTTCTTTGAGGTGCTCCCCGTCAAACTGTACCATTTTAAGCCTTGGATAAGACAAGGTCCAAAGCCCCATGCCTAACCGCGTGAGGGGTCCGATAACCGAGAGATTGATGCACCCGCTCGGCCTCTTACCAGACCCGGTACAACTGCCAGCCCGCCTGCGACTCGGCCAACGTGGTGTAGGCGTTCCGGTAAACC
>JACPXR010000020.1 GCA_016196465.1 Candidatus Omnitrophota bacterium
CAGCCCGTAGAGGGTCGCCGCCTCGTGGTCGGAGAGAAGATGAAAAATCCGTTCCATTATTTCAGGTCGCTGGACGGACTCTCTCTTCCCGTGCGGCGGCTTTCCCCCGCGGGAATCTGGAGCTTCTGTCCCGGATAAATCCGGTTCGGGCTTTTCAGGACGTCGCGGTTGGCGTTGTAGATGCGCCGCCACTCTCCCGCGTCCCCATAAAACTTCTCGGCGATCTTCTCCAATGTGTCTCCCTTCTTCACCGTGTAGGGGGTGGCCCCGGGTGTCTCCTCACGGCGCGGCTCTTCGGCCTCCCATTCTTCCTCTGGGGCCGGAAGCTCCTCAGGCCCAACGGAGGGGGCCGCCGGAGCCGGCTGCGCGGAGGCGGTGGAAGAGGGGGCGGCCCGCCGATGGATCCGCCAGGGGGTCACTTCCCCCAGGGTGGGAAGCTCGATCTCCGCCTGAACCATCTGACGGGAATTCTTCCTCGAGGAGGTCGCCGGACCCGAGCCGGCCAGATAGCCGCGGTTACCCCCCAGTTCCTGATCGACCCTCGGCTTCTCCACTACCGAAGTCGTCACCCGCGCGCACCCCGTCAGGAGGAAGCCGGACAACCCGAACATCCAAAACAGAAACAGCCGTCTCATCAAATGTCTCCTTTTGTTTGTTTACCTTCTGCGGATGCTGATCCCTGCCTCTTTGAGCTGCTCCTCCGTGACCTCGGAAGGGGCGTCCGTCATCAAGTCCACGGCCCTCTGGGTCTTCGGAAACGCGATCACCTCCCGGATCGAGGAGGCCCGGGCCATGAGCGCCACGAGCCGGTCGATCCCCGGAGCGATTCCTCCGTGGGGAGGGGCCCCGTACCGAAAGGCGTTCAAGAGAAAGCCGAAACGCCCCTCGACCTCTTTGGCCGGAAGACCCAGGACGCGGAAGACCGACTCCTGAACCTCCCGCCGGTGGATCCGGATGGAGCCGGAGCCCAGCTCCACGCCGTTGACGACCAGATCGTACGATCTGGACCGGACCTTCCCCGGATCCTTCTCCAGGATGCTCAAATCCTCCGGATGGGGCGCGGTGAAGGGATGGTGTTCCGAATCCCAGCGCTTCAATTCGGGATTGAACCGGAACAGGGGAAAATCGGTGATCCACGCGAACGAGAAACCCGTTTCCGGAATCAGGTGAAGCTGCTCTCCCAGATGAGCACGCAGAGCTCCCAGCACGCTGCCGGCGAGCTCCTCATCCCCGGCGACAAGAAGGAGCAGGTCGCCGGGTTTCGCCTGGGTCAGAGAGACCGCTTCTTGAAGCGCTGGCTCCCCCAGGTGCTTGATCATCGGACAGATCAATTCCCCCTTCCCCACCCGCACCGTCACCAACCCCTTGGCCCCCGCCTGCTTGGCGCAATCGGTGAGGGCGTCGAGCGCCTTGCCGCTTAAAACAGCCCCTCCCGTGGCCACGAATCCCTTCACGGCTCCGCCGGACTCCATCACCTTCCGGAACTGCTCAAAGGAAGTCTCGCCAAAAGCCGGAGTGAGATCCGCGAGCTCCATCCCGAAGCGCAGGTCCGGCTTGTCGGTGCCGAAGCGGCGCATCGACTCCGCGTAGGTCAAGCGGGAAAAGGGGGCGGCGAGTGTTTCCCCCAGGACTTCCTTCCAGACGGCGGCGAACACTCTCTCGGTGAGGGCGTAGATCTCCTCCTCATCAATGAAGGACATCTCCAGGTCCAGCTGGGTGAACTCCGGCTGACGTTCGGACCGGAGATCCTCATCCCGGAAACATTTGGCGATCTGATAGTACCGGTCGAACCCAGCCACCATGAGAAGCTGCTTGAAAAGCTGCGGCGACTGCGGGAGGGCGTAAAACTTCCCGGGATTGAGGCGAGCGGGGACGAGGTAATCCCGCGCCCCTTCCGGCGTGGACTTCGTCAGCACAGGGGTCTCCACCTCGATGAAACCTTCCGCATCCAAGACCCGGCGGATCACCTGAAGCACCTTGTGGCGCATGAAAAGGATCGCCCGGGAGCTCTCGCGCCTTAAGTCCAGATACCGGTGGGTGTAGCGAAGCTCCTCGGAGATCTCCGAATCCTCCGCGATCTCAAAAGGGGGAGTGGCGCTGGGGTTCAAGATCTCGAGCGAGGTGGCGACCACCTCCACCCTTCCGGTGGCGAGTTTTGGGTTCTCCGTTCCGGGAGGCCGTTTGCTCACTTCCCCCTCCACCCGGAGGCAGAACTCCGGCCTCAACTCCTTGGCCTGGGAGTGGAGACCCGCTCCCTTGGCGGGGTTGAAAACAACCTGGGTGAGGCCGAAACGGTCTCTCAAGTCGATGAAGGTGAGCCCCCCGTGATCCCGCCGGCGGTGGACCCAGCCGCAGAGTTTCACCTTCTGCCCGATCGCTTGAGGGCCCAGGGCCCCGCAGGTGTGAGTTCGCATGAGGCTCATTTCCGGAGAATCTTCCCTAACAGCTCGGAGCGATTGAGCTGTTCCTGCTGGCCCGTCTTCATCGCCCGGACCGTGACGACCCCTTGGGCGATTTCATCTTCCCCCAGAATCAACGCAAACCCGGAAGGGACCGATTTCGAGGCCTGCTCAAGCTGGCGTTTCAAGGGACGCTCCTCCAAATTGACGAACGCCCTCACCCCCTGCCCCCGGAGCTCCTCGGCCAACGCCAGGGCCTCCGGAATCTGGGCCGGGCTGACCGAGGCGACAAAGACCTGCGGAGCTTGCCGCCTCTCTTCTCCCGTTGGGCCTGACCCCGAGGCCGCCATCAACACCCGCTCCAATCCGATCGCGAAACCAACCGCCGGGACCGAGGCCCCGCCCATTCGCTCGACGAGCTCATCGTACCGCCCCCCTCCGCCCAAAGCGTTCTGGGCCCCCAGACCCGGGTGGATCACCTCGAAGGCGGTCCGGGTGTAGTAATCCAACCCCCGCACCAGATGCGGATCCCGCTCAAATGGAAGATGAAGCCCTTTCAGAGCTTCCGCCACAGAGTCGAAATGGCGCCGGCAGCTCTCGCACACCATCTCAAAGAGATCGATCCCCGCGCTGACCTTCTGGCATCCCGGTTCCTTGCAGTCGAGAATCCTCAACGGGTTGTTCCCCAGCCGCCCCTTGCAGTCCGGGCACAACTCGGCCTGCCAGGAAGAGAGGGCCTCGCGAATCTTATGGAGGATCTTCGTCCGGTCCTCTTTGCAGCCGATCGAATTGAGGTTCAGCTGGAAACCTTCCAGCCCCCAGCCCTTGAGGAGCCGGGTCAAAAGAAGGATCACCTCCGCATCCTGATAGGGGCTGGCGGAGCCGAAAACCTCCACCCCGATCTGGTGGAACTGCCGCCGCCGGCCGGCCTGAGGACGCTCCGCCCGAAACATCGGCCCCAGATAATAGAAACGGGTCAGGCCGCCGGTCTTGTCCAGTCCCCGCTCGATGAAGGCCCGCACCACGCAGGCGGTTCCTTCAGGACGCAGGGCGACCGACCGGCCGCCCCGATCCTGAAATAGATACATCTGCTTCGTCACGATCTCGGCAGCATCTCCCAGGGAGCTGGTAAAAACAGCCGCTTCCTCAATCAGGGGAGTCCGAATCTCTTGGTAGCCGTAAAGAGTGAGGATCTCCCGCGCGGTCTTTTCAATGGATTGCCAGCGCGAGGACTCCTCCGGAAAGATGTCGCTCGTGCCCCCGAGGGCCTTCAAAGGAACCATGCGGTTGAAGTCGGAGAGGTTCTTAGCGGATGTCCCGCTTCATGATGAGGCCGGGCTTAAAGACGACGACCCGCTTAGGGGGAACCGGAACCTTCTCGCCGGTGCGGGGATTCCGCCCGGTGCGCCCCTTGCGCGATTTGACTTTGAAGATCCCGAAGTTCCTCAGCTCCACCGTCTCGTCGCGGGTCAGGGCCGAGACGATCGCTTCCAGGGTCTTCTGGACCACCCGCTTGACATCCAACTGTTTCAAGCCGGACTCCGACGCCACCTTGAGGACGATCTCCTTCTTTGTCATGGGGAATATAGGTCTCCTTGAGAGAAAATTTCTCGTAACACCTAGAACGGCTCGATGATACGAAAACTCATTGTCGGACATCGGAAGGGGGATGTCAAGCTTTCCGGACGGTGATGGAATCGCTTCCCACAAGTCCCATCAGGGTTTGCAGCAATTCCGTGGAGGGGGAAACCCTCAGGGAAGAACCCACGGCGATCCGGAGTCCCCCGTTTTTTCCGTTGCCGCAGGAGAGCTCCACCGGGACCTCCCCGGGATGCGG
>JACPXR010000028.1 GCA_016196465.1 Candidatus Omnitrophota bacterium
ACAGACTCAGATTTTCGGAAGGACGATCGACTGCTGCTTCTGGTACTTTCCTTTCCGGTCGGCATAGGAGACTTCGCACGGCTCCTCCGAGGCGAAAAACAGGACTTGGGCGATCCCTTCATTGGCGTAGATCTTGGCCGGCAGCGGGGTCGTGTTGGAAACCTCCAGAACGGCATACCCTTCCCATTCCGGTTCAAACGGGGTGACGTTGACGATCAGGCCGCACCGCGCGTAGGTCGACTTTCCCATGGTGAGGGTCAGAACGTTCCTCGGGATCCTGAAATACTCCACGGTCCTGGCCAGGGCGAACGAGTTGGGAGGGATGATGCATTCCTTTCCCTTGAAATCGACGAAGGACTTTTCGTCGAACTTCTTCGGGTCCACGACTGAATTCCAAACATTGGTGAAGATTTTGAACTCGTCGGCGATCCGGATGTCATATCCCATCGAAGAAAGTCCCCAGGAGATGACGCCGTTGGAATTCAGATGCTCTGAGAACGGCTCCAACATCCGGTATTTCCGGACGTACTCCTTGATCTCCCGGTCGATGAGCAGCTTGCCGCCTCCCAGCTTTTCAAGAGGGACGGTTGAAACGGTCATGAGGCCTCCTCCTGATGATACGACTTGGTCTGTTCCTTCTTGGAGAAACATTCCGGGCAGTTGTACATCGCTTTCGAGGCCGCCTTGTTGTAGCCGACGTAGATCACGACCCGGCTCACCTCGGGAACCTCCCGGTGGCAGGTGTCGCACTTCATGGTGAAGCTTTAAGGAGTTGAACCACCAGCTCATTCACCCTTTTCCCCTCGGCGCGGCCCTTCACCTTCGGCAAAACCGCCTTCATCACCTGACCGAGCGCCGGGGTGCCCGAGGCGCCGAGTTCCTTGAGGGCCGCCTGGATGATCGCCTTGAGCTCCGCTTCATCCATCTGCGCGGGCAGGTATGTCCTGAGAATCTCCGCCTCCTTGGACTCCTTCGAGGCGAGGTCCGGGCGGTTTCCCTTGGTGAAGGCCTCGATCGACTCCTGGCGCTGTTTCAGGAGCTTCTGAATGACGTCCATCACCTCGGGTTCTTCCAAGAGTTGCTTCTTCAACGCGATCGCCTGGTTCATCGCCGCGGCCTTGAGTCCCCGCAGGGTCGAGACTTTGAGCTCGTCGCGGGCCTTCATGGCGGTCTTCAGATCCTCCTGGATCTTTTCAAAGAGGGTCATGCAACCGCCTGCTTCCTTCGCGCCACGAGAAAGGAGAGGAGGACCGATGCCGCATAGAGGAAGGCCATGGGAAGGGCCAGGAGCAGCTGGGTGATCACATCCGGCGTCGGGGTCAAGACCGCCGCCCCCGCCAGAATGGACACCACCGCGACCCGCCACTGCCGCAGGAGGGTGCCCGGTGAGATGACCCCCCACCAGACGAGAAAGAGAACCAGAAGCGGCGTCTCAAAGACGAGGCCGCTGGCCCCGACGAGCCAGGCGGAGAAATTGATGTACCCTCCTGCCGAAATCATGGGCTTAAGGACATCAGATCCGAATTGAAGAAAAAAGTTCAAGGCCGACGGCAGAAGGATCCTCCAGCCGAACCAAGCCCCGAAGAAAAAGAGGACCACCGAAGCCGGCAGAAAGAAAAAGAAGACCCTCCGCTCGCGGGGGTAGACGGCCGGGCTCACAAACGCCCACGCCTCCCAGGCGAGAAGCGGAAAGGAAAGGGCAAACCCACCGGCCAGCGCCGTCTGCAGATTGAGCAGGAACGGCTCCGCCGGATTGAAGAAGACCACCTCCCTCACGGGGGCCACAAATCCGGAAAGGAAGGAAGGGACCAGTTTCCAGGAAAGAGCGGTTCCCACGGCCAGATACGCCAGGCACCGGATCACCCGCCGGCGGAATTCCTCCAGGTGGTCCAAAAACGGCCGCCGGTTCTCCTCCGGAACGAGGACTGGCCCCGAAACCAAACAGGGGCCTTCAGTCTCCGGATTTTCCTTCATTCTTCATCGACCTTTTGAACTCCTGGATCGCCTTGCCCAGCTGCTTGGCGATCTCAGGAAGCCGCCCCGCCCCGAAAAGGAGGAGGCAGATGAAAAGGATCAGGATCAGTTCCGGCCATCCGATGTTGAACATGAAAGGTCTCCTTCAAGCGAAAGGTTTTCTTCGCCAGTATATCACGAGAAACATGAAGCCCAGCTCCGCGAGAATGTAGGCGACGAGAAGCAGGGGCAGGGGTTTGGCGTGTCCCCCCGCGTAGCTGTGCAGTCCGACGAGATAAAACCTCACCCCATAGTAGGTCATCAGCAGGAGGAAGAACCCCCCGATCGCCCCCAGGGGGAAGGCCGCCCCTTTGAGCCAGCCGGCAAAGCGCCCGTGAAGAAGGGCGAGGAACCAAAGCAGGGTGATCAGCGCCCAGGTCTCTTTCGGGTCCCACCCCCAGTACCGGCCCCAGGAGGCGTTCGCCCAGACCCCTCCCAGCATGATCCCGGCAGCCAGGAGGACGACTCCCACTTGGACCGCCCGATAGAGGAACGTCTCCAGGAGAAGCAGCCTGGGATCCCCCTTCCCCCGGGCCAGCAGCAGTCCCCCATAGAGGTGAGCCAGCACCACCCCCAGGGCAAGCGCCCCGTAGCTGGCGACGATCGTCAGGACGTGGATCGTCAGCCAGAGGTTGCTGCGAAGCACCGCCACCACCGGCGAGATGCTGGAATCCAGCGGAACGTGGTCCGCCAACAGCAGCGTGAAGCCGGCCAGCAGCGAGGAAGCGAGCCCAAAAAAATTCGCCCGGTAAATCCGCTCGAAAAGAAGCCCCAAGCCGACCGCCACAAACGGGAGCCAGAGCATCGTCTCGTAGAAATTGGAAACCGGCGGCCGGCCCCCCAACACGACCCGGACTCCGATGCCGGCGGCATGGATCAGGAACCCGGCTCCCAGGACCCCCATCCCGGCGGCGGAAATCCCCCGGAAGAGAAGCAGGGCCGCCGCCAGATAAAACCAGCGGGCGATCACGAACGGAGCGATCCGGTTGGTGGAAACCTCCAGCTTGAGCCGCCAGGAGGCCACCTCCGCCTCCGGAGGCAGGAACCCAAATTCCCGCTTCATCAGGGAGGTGAAGAGAACGAACCGGTCGTACAGATCCATCGTCTCGTTCTCCAACATCGTCAGCTTTTCATCCTCCTGTTGTTTCCGGACGATCGGAGGAAGCAGGCGCATGAACTTCCGGGAGATCAGTTCGCTGTAGGAAATGTGGGTGGCGGCCGGACCGAGCCCCAGCGGTTCCCGGAGAGGAACAAAGGGGACGGATAGAAGCGGAACCTCCTGCCACCGGGCCGGTTCTGAGGCGATGGCGAGCACCGTCTTCACCGGGTCCTCCCCTTTCCAGCGGGCGGCGCCGGTCAGGGCGGCCACCGCCTCCCGGGCGAAACTGTCGAACGGCTTCACCCGTCCGTTATGCAGAACCGGCCGATGCCGGATCTCCTCGATCGAGTCCGCGGCAAAAGCCGTATCCCGTATCCCGTATCCCGTATCCAGCAAGACCAAAAGGAGGATCCCCACGGTTAAAACGGGACACGCGGACACGGGACACCGGACACGATTGCTCCTCACGGCTCCCTCCGGAAAACGAACATGGAGACCACCCCCAGGACGATGATGAGGAATCCGGCATAGACGAGAGGCGTCCCCGGGTCCTTCCGGACCGAGAGGACGGTCGCCTCCGTCTCCCCCTGGACGTAGCTGGATTGGAACAGACTGTACCCCCGGTATTTGAGCGGGTTGTTCATGCTGATCTTCCTCTTCATCGCAACGCCCCGCTCCGGGTCGCTCACCTCGACGTCGCTCTCGAAAGCGGCCGCCATCGAGGTGCCTGGATAGTCGATCTTCCGGAAATCGAGCAGCCCGACCGAAAAGGGGAGCTCCCGGATCTCGGGCCGGTACTCCACCATCACCGGGTGACCCCCCAAAGGAAGCTGGAGCGAACCTCTCAGTCCCACCCAACCCTGAACCAGCCTCTGGCCGTCCTCCGCCACCAGGTGAAGGTCCTCCGCCGGACCATCCGGCGCCCGGAGCTGCAGGACCGTGACCGGGCGTTCTTCGCCGCGGCGAGCCGGGCGCTCTCGCGGGATCCGTGGGGCTCGTTCATGGTCACGCCCCAGACGCTGCTGCGGTGGCACCGCCAGCTCGTGAGGCGGAAGTGGACCTACCCGCGGCGAGGGGCCGGGCGCCCCCCTCTCGATCCCGAGACCGTCGCTCTCATTACGCGTCTCGGCAGGGAGAACGCGAGGTGGGGATGCGTGCGGATCCAGGGCGAGCTCCGCAAGCTCGGGATCCGGGTCGGAGCGAGCACGATCCGGCGGATTCTTCGCCGCGCTGGCCTCGGGCCCGCCCCACGGCGCACCGGTCCGACGTGGAGTGAGTTCCTCCTGGACCAGGGGAAAGGCGTCCTGCCTGCGACTTCTTC
>JACPXR010000029.1 GCA_016196465.1 Candidatus Omnitrophota bacterium
CCGCCGACCTGCTGGAAATAGGTGAACTGCGTCACCTCCAGGCCGTCGAGCCACACCTCCCACCCCAGGCCCCAGGCCCCGAGGGTCGGAGATTCCCAGTCGTCCTGAACGAACCGGACGTCGTGGTCATGAAGAGAAATCCCGAGGGCCCGGAGGCTCTTCAGGTACAGGGCCTGAACGCCCTCGGGCGAGGGTTTGAGGATCACCTGAAACTGGTAGTAGCGCTGGGCCCGGAGGGGATTCTCCGCGTAGCGCCCGTCGGTGGGGCGGCGGGAGGGCTGCACGAAGGCCGCCTTCCAGGGATCCTTCCCCAGGGCCTTGAAGAAGGTCAGCGGATGAAAGGTCCCCGCCCCCATCTCCATGTCATAGGGCTGGGCGATGAGGCAGCCCTCATCCGCCCAGAATTTCGTCAGGCGAAGGATCAGCTCCTGGAAGGTCATCGTTCAAACCCGATCGAATAGAGAAAGTTGCGGGCCTTGAGTTCCCGCCCGAGAACGCCGTGAAACAACCCCTTGAACTTCTCCCGAAGCTCCTCCTCCACGGATCGGACCAGTGCGAGGCGCCCCAGAGAGGGCCCTTCACCCTCCAGAATCTCCCTCAGGGAAAGCTTCGCCCCGTTGGAGAGCCGCATCGATTCGGGACCGGGAAGAACCCCGCTTAACTTCAGCAAATGCGCCTCCAGAAATCTTGCGATGAGACGGCAATCCGCTCCCTCGCTCAAACCCCTCAAGCTCCTGAGGAGAAGCTCGAAGATCTCCGGATGGGGATCGGCGACCTCCGTCATCCCGTCCACCAGATCCAGGCACAACCCCGCGTAGGCGGTGCGGGTGAGGTCCCGCCGGATCGGATCAAAGGCGTCCACCAGCTCAAAGGAGCTGACCAGGGACCAGGGGGACCTGCGCCTCTGGTAGATCACCATCCACTGCAGGGTGAGCGGCTCCAGGAACCAGGGCACCGCCGCCCGGCCCCCTCGGACTCCTTTCACGAGGCCGTTGACCTTTCCCAGCTCCCGGCTGAAGGCGACGACCCCCAAGCTCGTTTCCCGGATCTCCTGCCGGCGGAGAATCACCGCTTCCGTCTTGGTCACCCGCCCTCCTTAAAAGAAGACCCCAAGCCGCGGCCCGAAGAGAAAAAGCCCCACGCCGACCGATCCGGCCACGGCGATCAACACGGCACCCGCCGCGATGTCCTTGGCGGCCCGGACCACCGGATGGTCCCGCCTCTCCAGCAGGTTCAGGATGAACTCCAGGGAGGTGTTCATCATCTCCGCCAGAATCACCACCATCACGGTGAGGAGAAGGAGCACCATCTCCAGTCGGGAGAAACCCCAGGCCCCGCCGAGGGCCAGCGCGCCGATCGCCGCC
The DNA here is from genome assembly GCA_016196465.1 of Candidatus Omnitrophota bacterium. Taxonomy (GTDB): domain Bacteria; phylum Omnitrophota; class Gorgyraeia; order 1-14-0-20-64-10; family 1-14-0-20-64-10; genus JACPXR01. The sequence continues at coordinate 1,365 of JACPXR010000029.1, forward strand.
AGGAGATGAATCCGGAAATTCCGCTGGGACCGGAACGCGAAGCGGATTCCCCGGACCGCGTACTGGCAGCTCACCCAGACCCCCCGGATCGGCTCGCGCGGGCTCATGGGATTCTCTCCAGAGCGGCCAAGAGGCGCCTGCTCTTTCGATCCATTCGCAGACGCTCCTTCGGCCTGGCGTGATCATGCCCGGTCAGGTGGAGGACGCCGTGAACCAGGGTCCGGGTGACTTCCGAGAGGAGATCCTTTGGAAAACGGCGCTGGAGGGTCTCCAGCGAGATCACCACATCCCCCAGCACGGGCGGCGAATTGGGGAAAGAGAGCACATCCGTCGGGCCTTCCTCTTTCATCCACCGCCGGTGGAGGATGGAGATCCGGCGGTCATCGGTCAGAAGGAGGCTCAATTCCGAATTCTCCAGTCCCAACAGAACCAAAAGCACCTCCGCGCGCCTCTTCAGGCGGGCCGTGTTGAGGCGGACCCGCCGCTGGCTGTTCCGCAGCTCAACCGGCATGAGACGAAAAAGGCCCCCCTATCCGATGGCAATGGTCCCGGCGGCGGGCCCCTCTTCCTCGCCCGGCGCCTTGGGATATTCAATCCGGCTGTGGTAAATCCCCGTCAAGACTCTGAGGAAGGCCTCTGAAATCCGGTGAAGGTCCCTCAAGGTCAGCTCGCAGTGATCCAGCTGGCCGTCGATGAACTTGTTGTTGATGATCCGCCGGACCCCCTCCTCGAGCCGGGCCGGGGTTTTCTCCTTCTGGGCGCGGCTGGCCGCCTCGACGGAGTCGGCCAGAAGCGCCACCGCCGTCTCCCGGGTGTGCGGCTTGGGGCCGGGGTAGCGGAACCGCTCCTCCTTGAGGAGCTTCTCATCCTCCACCTCCTCGAGGGCCTTCCGGTAAAAGTAATAAATCAGCCCCGTCCCGTGATGGCCCGGGATGAAGTCGATGATCGCCTCGTTGAGCCGGTGGCGTCGGGCCAGCCGGATTCCGTCTTTGACGTGGTTGAGGATCACGAGACTCGACATGGAGGGGGCGAGCCGTTCATGCCGGGAGATCTCCGGGGGCTGGTTCTCCACAAAGTACTCCGGGTGCAGCATCTTGCCGATGTCGTGAAAATAGCACCCCACCCGGGCCAGAAGGGCGTTGGCCCCCACCTTTTCGCAGGCCGCTTCGGCGAGGTTCGCCACGATCAAGCTGTGGTGATAGGTGCCTGGGGCCTTGACGCTCAACTCTTTCAAGAGGGGATGGTTCAAATCCGAAAGCTCGAGAAGAGAGACCTGGGTGATCAGCCCGAAGACCGATTCGCACAGAGGCAGGAGCGAGAACGTGATCAGGGCCGAGAGGATCCCGCTTCCCAGGGCCGCCGCGCTCTGGGCGAGGGCCTCGGGGGGGGACCAGTGCATGAGGAGGTGCCCCCCGATGACGCCGGCGGCCTGGACCGATCCGGTGAAGAAACCGGCTCTGAGGAAATCGATCCGCCGGCGCATTCCGCGCACCGCGGCGGCCGCCACAAAGGAGCCGATCCCAAAACCGACCCACAGGGGGAGGTTGACGGGAATCATCAGACTCAACAACCCCGTCGAAAGCAGACCCATGAAAATCCCGAGGCGCGGAGTAAAAAGCATGGAAAGAAGCATCGGCGCCAGCGCCACGGGAATCCACGCGGGAAGCACCGGAGACTGAAGGATTCCCTGGGCGAGGGTGAGAACGAGGATCGGTGCCGCCGCCGCCAGGGCCAGGTGAGACGGCGCCTGCCAGAGGCGGGGTTCGTACTGCCTCAAGTACAAAGCAGCCGCCCCGACAAAGAGGAGGGAGAGCAAGCCGGCCCCGGCCCAATGGGCCCGGTGCCCCGTCCGCACCCGGGCCCGGGTCAGGGCGTTCAGGCGGGCCACGTGGCTCGGCTTGAGCTTCTCCCCCCTGAAAACCACGAGCTCTCCCCGCTGAATCTCGGCGTCACGCCCCTGGTCGGAATAGGTCAGATGAAAGGGGGCGTAGACCGTGCAGGGGGAAACCTCCCCCTCTTTCCAGCCCCGGGCCGAGAAACCGAGCGGGCCCGCGAGGGCCGCGGAAAAGAATCCCCAGGCGGCGAATCCCAGACCGATCTTGGCCGCGACCGAGGAGGCGGAAGTGGTGAGGCCTCCTTTAGCCGAAGCCGCGACCGAGGGCCAGCGCGGAGGAGATTTACGCATCCTTGGGGGGACCGTTGTTTTGCTCATACGCCTTGACGATCTTCTGCACGAGTTCGTGCCGGACGACGTCGCTGCCGGAAAACTCGATGAAGTGGATCCCCTCGACCGATTTGAGGATCTGCCGCGCGTGGACGAGGCCTGAGACCTTCCCCTGAGGCAAGTCCGACTGCGTGATGTCGCCGGTGATGACGGTCTTCGAGTCAAACCCCAGGCGGGTGAGGAACATCTTCATCTGCTCCGGGGTGCAGTTCTGGGCCTCATCGAGGATGATGAAGGAGTCGTTCAGGGTCCGGCCCCGCATGTAGGCCAGCGGGGCCACTTCCAGGACTCCCCGCTCCAGCAGCCGCTGGATCCGGTCGACGTCCATCATGTCGTAGAGGGCGTCGTAGAGGGGGCGAAGATACGGCCCCACCTTCTCCTCGTACGTTCCCGGCAGATAGCCGAGCGACTCCCCTGCCTCGACGGCGGGCCGGGTGAGGATGATCCGGGAAACCTCCTGGTTCTTCAGGGAGTTCACCGCCATCGCCATGGCCAAATAAGTTTTCCCCGTTCCAGCCGGGCCGATGGCAAAGACGATGTCGTGGCGGCGGATCGCGTCCACGTACGTCTTTTGCCCGAGGGTCTTCGGGGTGATGAACTGTTTCTTGGAGAGAACTTCGATCTTGTCCAGATAGATCGTCTGGAGCTCCCCGGGCGCCATCGACTCGAGGGCCCGGATGGCGTAGACCACCTCGTGCCGGCGCAGGTACCGGCCCCCCCGAATCACCTCGAGAAGCTGCTCCACGAGCCGGGAAACTTTCCGGACCGCCTCGTCCGACCCGGAGAGGGTGAGCTCCCTTCCCCGGGCGAGAACCTTCACG
>JACPXR010000013.1 GCA_016196465.1 Candidatus Omnitrophota bacterium
CTCCTCCTCGATGTACTCCAGGGAGTACGCCATCGTCGTCTTTCCTTGGATCTGGCCGCCTGGCGCTCGCAACGCGGCTCACGCGAGGTTTTGAAACCAGCTCTTCATATGATAGCACATCGCTCCCCGACGTACTCGAAGTAAGGGGGGTTGGCGATCTTCTCGGAGAAGAAGAGACAGCGCCTTCGATAGGCGAAAGGTTCGGAAAAGATGGGGGAGACGGCGAAGTGCAGACACCTGCGCCCCTGGCGGATGGGATAGTCCACGATCCCCAGGTCTGTGGGGTACGTGGGCCTGGACTCAACGCGGTTGACCAGAAAAAGGAATCGGGCGGTCTGGACGGGACGCGAATCCATGTAGGAGGCGAACCAGGGCCGGGTCATCTCCCCCAGGGAGGCGAAGTTCGTGACCAAATCCGGGGCTTCGACCCGCAGCCGGCCGTACAGGGAACAGGGGACAAGGACGAAATCATACTCTTGAAGCCACCGCCGGGTGAGTTCCGGCTGAAGGAGAACCTCCCGGATTCCGGCAACCCGGGACCGGGGCAGCCAGCTTTTGAGGAAGTAATGCGCCAGGAGGAGCTGTTCTGAGAAATCGACCAGCAGATGGCAGGACCTTGGCCATTCCTGTTTCACCAGGCCTGAGAAGATCCCGTAACTGCTGCCGATGTCGATGACGAGGGCCTCCTCCCCAAGGCGCTGTCCGACCGAGGCCTTGAGGAGGCCGAGCGACCAGATATGCTTGAGCCATCGGTAAGTGCAGGTGTATCCGAAACGCCGGAAAAGATGGGGTTGTCCGATGCGAGGAGACGGATATTTTCGCAGGAGACGCTCGGCGTCCGGGGAACGCCGGATGATCTCAAGGCACTCCTCCAGCGTCCGGAGGATGCCGCGGCGGCCCCCTCCGAGGAAGTTTCTCGGATCCAGGCGATGCGGGTCCCACGTGGGGTCGTCGGGGACGAACAGTTGTTTCTGGCGGAAACGCTCCAGCGAGGAGGGGGAAAGGGAGCCATCGGGCTTGAGCAGGCGCCTCGGTTCCTGCGAGATCAGGCGCTCCCATTTGGGGAGGAGCTCCGTCTTGGGCGGTCCCAGGAGGCCGCCTCTCGCGGCTGCTTGGACATCTCCCTGCAGCCGCGAGAGAAGCTCCTCTGGGCAGCCGTTCACCGCGGCCACGATCGGAGAATCCCCCCCATGCCCTTAAGGAAAAGAGATCCGCGGACCAGCGCGTTGAAATCCCCGGTGTAAAAGCTCCCGATCGCCGCCAGGAGGATCAGGCATCCTCTGCCCAAAATCCCGGCGCCTGAAATGCCCTCTCCCAGGCCCAGGAGAAGGATCCCGTTGGTCAAGACGGATGAGAAAAGGAAAAGGCTGAGCCGATTCACCGCTCTCCCCCCCCCACCCGGATCCGGTCCCGCTGAAGGGTGAGGGAACCGTGCCGGTTGGTCACCGTGAGGCTGTAGAAGCCCGGCGGGATTTCTCCTGGAGAAATCACGACCGTCAGCCGCCGGGGCGATCTATAAATGACCTGCCGAACGAACTGCTCTCCGATCTGGACGGTGCTGTCTCTTTGAAAGTTCTTTCCATCGAGGGTCAGGGTGGCCCCCTGGTTCGATTCAAACCGGGAGGCCCCATCCCCGTCCACGGGGGTCACCTCGAAGAGATCCGGTTCCCCGGTCAGGAAGGTCCGGTGGAGGTAGGTCCCCAGGGGCGCCAGGCTGAAGAGAAGGGTGAGCGCCAGCAAATCCACGATGCTGATCCTGCCCAAAAGCCGGCCCTCCCGGTCAAGAATCGACATCGGATGGAAGGATCTCGTCTGGGCCCTTCAGAAGAATCCAGATCCCCGCGCAAGAGAAGAGGAGAACGTAAGGGGTCACCATGTCCCGAAATCTGAAGACGGCCCAGGCGTTTCCCGCGGTGAGGGCGCCGAGGGTCCCCCAGCCGGAGAGCATCAGAAACAGGGCCAGGCCTCCCCATGCAGCGCGGCCCAGCGCGGCCCCCATCCCCACCAGGGCTGGAGGAAGGAGGAGGTACCAGAGGACCATCTGGGGGAGGGTGAGCCTCATCCGTGGAGAGTCCTGAGGGCCCGGCAGAGGCTCCACCCAATAATGGCCGACCGCCTTGGCGACCCCAAGGAGGAGCCCCCGGCCCGCCGGGGCCTCGCCGGTCTGAGCCCATCGGCGCAGGGCCTCTTCGGAATAGAACCCGTCGGGCAGATATTTGTAAACCCCCCGGGAGGTGTTGACGTACCCGACATGCCGGGTGAGGGCCTGCGCCAGGAAGGGCCGGAAGGCCGATCGGGCCTGGAGGCCGGCGATGAAGAGCGCCAGAAGGAGAAGCCCCTTCCATCGCAACCGGATTCTGCTCGTCCAAAAGGCGGCCGCACCCAGCGAGAGGACGAGCACCGCGGTGTACACTTCAGACCGCACGCTGGCGTGGGGGTTGAGGAGCAGCGCGAACCCCACCCCGTGGGAGAGCTTGACCTTCCATCGGTCGGCCTTTCTTGCCCGGGTGAACAAAAGCAGAAGCAGCGCCGTCAGAAGAATGAGGAGCGGCTCCTTCAGGTTGGTCACCGACCACAAGACGAGGGAGGGAAAGAAAGCGCACAGCCCGCTGGCCCAGCGGGCGATCGTGCCGTTGAAGATTTCCCTAAAAAGAAGGAAAAGGACCGGCCCCAACAGAGCCCCGAGGAGGCAGTTGATGAGCTTCACGGCGACCGGGCTGAAACCGAACAAAGCATAGAAGGCGGCCATCAAATGGACGTGGCCGCTGCGCCCATACTGGCCGTGGTAGTAATGGGGAACCACAGGCAGGTTTCCCAGCCCCCTTTGAGCAAGGGCGTAGGCCCGCATCGAGTAATAGTCGCTGTCTCCCAGTTGCATGAAGCGCCGGGTGTGGTCCGTGACGTTCAAGACGTTTTCGTCCGGGGGTCCCCTCCTCTCAGGGAATTCCTTTTCCGTGAGGCATGAGAGTCCGTCCAGGCCGAGCGACAGGGCGGCCCTGAAGAAGAAACCGGCGAGGAAGAGGACCCTCACAAACCGGAGGTCTCTGGGACCGAGGATCCTCTCGAATAGAAGCGAAAACCCGAGAACCAACAGCAGGAGAAATCCGGTTCCCGGAGAAAAGGTCCAAAGGACCCCCGCCCCAGTCCCCAGGGAGATCCAGCCGAAGGCCCCTTTCATCCCCGCTTGACCGCCAAAAGCTCGATGGTGTCCCCCCCTCCCCACAGGGAAAGCAGTCCATTCGTGGTCCTTTTGAGGGTCTGAAGCCAGGGGGAGTGTTCGACTGCCCGCCGGAAGCGCTGGGAATTGGAATCCTGATGGGTGGGATGGAGGGCGGTCCTCAAGCCGCGGAGCTTCGAGAAGATCTCCGGAAGATCCAAGTTTTTGGTCCTCATCTCAATCGGCCGGACCCGGGCCTTCTCAAGGGCCTGGCGGATCGAGGCCGGGCTGAAGAGACACCGGTGCTCCGGGGCGATGACCCGCCAGCGCCCTCCGAGCAGGCGCCGGGAGAGGCTGTTGAGGTTGGGGGTGGTCAGGTAGAGGAGGCCTCCCTCTTTGAGGAGGGCCGCCGCCCGCCGAAGAAGCTCCACCGGCTGATCCAGATGTTCCAGCACTTCAAACAGGGTGACCGCGTCGAAAGAACCCTCCGGGAGATCAAGCTCCTGAAGCGTGGTTTCCATCACCTGGAACTGGGCGCCCCGGCGCTGTTTCAGCAGATCCAGCGCGGATCGGGAGACCTCCAGGCCGGTTCCCCTCCATCCCCTGGATTCCGCCACCGCCAGAAATTGGCCGGCCCCGCAACCCACATCGAGAATCCGCCCGGGAGGGCGGAAGCGTTCCATCCTCGCCAGGATCGACTCGTACCTGCTTCGGGTGATCGGATCATCCCACGCCCCCGCCGGGCTGTAGTAAGCGTGGTAATGTCCCCGGACCCGTTCCTCATCCCAGAGGTCCTCCCAATAGCCCACATCGCAGCCGGGGCATCGGAGGAAGAGAATCCCCTCCTGCCCCGAAGAGATCACGCGGCTTCGGCGAGCCCGACAAAGGGGGCAGGCCCGGGCGGCCTCAGAGCCGGCTTCGGCTGAAGGCATAGGGGAAATCCTCGGCGAACGACCGGAAGGTTCGGCCCTTGAAAAGCCGCCGGAACCCTCTCATCGGCATTCCGGCCATGTACGGCAGAACGGCCGGAGAGGAAGCGAGGGCCTTGAGGGCCCAGGGAACCGCCTTTGCCCATTCCCGGTTCCGGGCGTACCCGCCGGCCAGCATCGCGTAGAACTGGGCCCAAACCCTCCGCCGCCAGCCATGGACGGCGGGGCTCATCGAACGGTTGGAAAAAAATCGGGTGAGGGACTTTCTCCCGCTGTCGATGTGAATCTCCACGTTCCGGCTCTGGTTGCCGGGGTAATGCCGGTAAAGAACGAGGGGCTCCGGGATGGAGCGCAGGGTCCCCGCCAGGGCAATGCGGATCGCCATGTCCCAGTCGGAGAGAATCACGAGGTCTGTACCGAACCCGCCGATCCGGTCGAACAGCCCCCTTCGGACCACCACGGCGGAAGAGAAACCGGGCAGGTTCTTAAACAGCAGGAAATTGAGCAGGTGATCCTCCTGCGGCCGACAGATCCTCTCCTCGAAGGGCTCCAGCTCGTCGTTCACGCAGTAGACCCCGCACTGGACAGCCGCCGCCCCGGGCTCCCGGCGGAACGCCTCCATCTGAGCCTCTAGTTTCTTGGGGAGCCACAGATCGTCCCCATCGAGGAAGGCGATGAACTGTCCCCTCGAGAGGGAGATCCCTAGGTTTCGGGCCGATCCGGTTCCTCCGTTTTCCTTCCGCACGTAGCGGACGCGGGCTCCAAAGGGTCTGACCTTTTCCCCCGTCGAATCGGTGGAGCCGTCGTCGATGACGAGGACCTCAAAATCGCCGTAGGTCTGGCGGAGGACGCTTTCGATCGCGGCGGCGATGGTGTCGGCCTTGTTGTAGGCGACGATCACGACCGAGACGCTTGGAGACATGAGGAGAAAAATTCCACGACGTTGAGGGCGCTTCTCATTTCCATCGCGGCGCGGGAAGACCGGGTCAGCGTGGAAACATGCGGGGTGCAAAGGACCTGGGGCAGCTGCGACAGCGGCCCCCGATAAGGTTCCTCTTCAAAGACATCCAGGGCGGCGCCGGCCAGGGCCCCCCTTTCAAGCGCCTCCAGCAGGGCCGCCTCATCCACCAGGAAACCCCGGGCGGTGTTGACGAGGTAAGCCCCCCGTTTCATCAAGGCGATCTCCTCCCGGCCGATCAAAGGGCCTTCCTTCTCGCCAGGGCTGGCGTGGAGCGAGACGAGATCCGCTTGAGCAAGGAGGGACTCTTGGGCGAGGGCCTCCACACCGGAGGGGGGCCGGTTGGGGCTCAGGACCGGATCGGTGACGAGGATCTTCGGGCCGAAGGGGCGCAGGCACCGTTCCACCGCCCGGCCGATCCGGCCGAAACCGATCAGCCCGATCTTCCATTCGCAGAGGAGTACTCCGGTCCTTTTCTTCCACTCTCCCCTCCGGGAGTCGTTCAGATGCAGGGGAAGGTTCCGGGCCAGCGCCAGGATCATCGCCACCGTCATCTGGGCGACCGGCTCCGTCACCTCATCCGGAGTGGTCAAAACCGTGATCCCGCGGCGCCGGGCGGCCATGAGGTCGATCGACTCGGTTCCAACCCCGCAGCGGCTGATGCAGCGCAGGCGGGGCAGCCGTTCAAGAAGTTCCGCGTCGTAAGGTTCCACCCCCGCGATCACCGCGTCCGCCTCCGGCAGCAGCTCAACCAGCTCCTCCCGGCCAAGGCGGTGGCCCCGGGAGTTCACCAAGACCTCAAGCCCGGCCTCCCGCAGGGTCCGGAGGGGCTCCTCGCCTTGTTGGCAGAATTGCTGGAGGGTGACGTACACCATTTTCTTAGGCACGGGTCAACAGCTCCTTGAGCACCGACCGCTGGTTGGGGTCGGAGGCCAGGCAGCGCTGGGCCGCCTCCGCTTCCCGGGGCTCGTTGACCCCCAGGTACCCCCGGTCGAAGCAGACCGACTGGAGGGGGATCTCCTGCTCCAGGATCCTGGACTGGTCCAGCGACTCGGCCACCTCAAAAGGAGTCCGCGGCAGGCTGCCGTACCGCTCGAGGAAATCCCGGCGGTAGCCCAGCACCCCCAGCAGCTTCCGGGCCGGTTCAAAGAGGCCGTCCGGGGAAAACTTGAAACGGGAGAAATCCCTGGCGCAGAAGAAGATTCTCCCTGTCTGAGAGACCATGCACTTGACGATGGAACGGTCGGCCAGTTCACAGGCCCCTTCCATGGGGGAGACCGCGTTCCAGGCCGGGATCTCCGGCCGGGATTCGACCGCCCGGACGAACCGCTCAAGGTCCGAGGGCATCACGAGGATCTCATCCCCCTGGATGTTGACCACATGGGTGCAGTCCAGGCGCCGGGCGGCCTCAGCCACCCGGTCAGTGGCGGCCGGATGATCCGGGGAGGTCATCAGGGCTTCTCCCCCGAACCGCTCCACCGTCCCGGCGATTTCCCGGTCGCAGGTGGCCACCACCACCTGAGCGAACCGCCGGCACAGGAGCGCGCGCCGGCGGACATGCTCGATCATCGGCAGGCCTTCCACCTCAATCAGCGGCTTGCCAGGAAACCGGCTGGAGGCCATCCTGGCTGGAATCACCGCGACAATCCTCAGAGTCATTGGGGGAAGGTTCCGCAGTCCACGTTGAGGCATTGCCCGGTGACGGCGGAGGAAGCGGATGTCGCCAGAAAGAAAACGACCTCGGCCACCTCCTCCGGCTCCGGAAGCCGCCCCAGCGCGGTCTGTGTGGCGGCGAACTCCTTCAAGTAGGCCGCCGCCCCCTTGCGGCCCGCCGGGGAGGATGTCTCGGCGAGGGCTCTGGCGATTTCTCGGGTCCGGACATAGACCGGGCAGACGGCGTTCACCCGGATTCCCTTGGGCCCGAGCTCCCTGGCCAGCGCCTGGGTGATCCCATGGACGGCGAACTTTCCGGCGCAGTAGGCGCTGTTGTTGGCGCTTCCCCGCTTCCCAGCCAGACTGGAGATGTTGACGATCACCCCTCCCCGCTTCATCGCCGCAGC
>JACPXR010000006.1 GCA_016196465.1 Candidatus Omnitrophota bacterium
ACCCCGATTTCCTCCAGGGGCTTTTGAGGGTCTGTCCCTTGAAGGCGCTGCAGTTCCATGGAGAAGAATCGCCGGAGGAGGTGCTCGCCTTCAAAGGTCAGGCCCGACTCATCAAGGCGATTCAGGTGGACAGCCGGCAGAGTCTGGAGGCGATTCCCCGCTACCAGGGGGTGGATGCCGTTCTTCTGGAGCCGCCCCCAGCAGATCGGCACCTTGCCGCGGAGGCCAGGCGGTACGGCATTCCGGTGATCATCGCCGGGGGTCTGGATCCCAAGAACCTCCCAGAAATCATCCGGGAGATCCAGCCCTACGGTGTCGATGTCTCAAGCGGTGTTGAGACCTCCCCCGGCAAGAAAGATCCTGCCCTGGTCCGGGAATTTGTCCTCCGGGCCAAGTCTGCGCTATAATAGGTACATGATGAACACACTGAAAACAGCGTTTTTTCTGACCCTCTTGACCCTGCTTTTCATCGCCATCGGCGGGCTCCTGGGAGGGCGCTCCGGGATGGTGATGGCTTTCGGATTTGCCCTTTTGATGAACTTCGTCAGCTACTGGTTCTCCGATCGGATCGTCCTGGCGATGTACCGGGCCAAGCCGTGCAGCGAGGCCGAGGCGCCGGAGCTCGTGGGGGCGGTGCGGCGGTTGAGCGAGCTTGCTCAGATGCCGATGCCGAAAGTCTACATCATCCCCACGGAGGCCCCCAACGCCTTCGCCACGGGCCGTTCGCCCGCTCACGCGGCGGTGGCCGCCACGCAGGGGATCCTCCGGATTCTCAACGAGGAGGAGCTGACGGCGGTCCTGGCCCATGAGATCAGCCACGTGAGAAACCGGGACGTCCTCATCGGCACCATCGCCGCCGCCGTTGCGGGGGCGATTTACATGCTGGCCGACATGGCCCGGTGGAGCATGATGTGGGGGGGCGGGAGGGATCGGGAAGGGAGGAGCTCCGGGGCCCTTCAGATGGTTCTCATGCTTTTCGCGGTGGTCGTCGCCCCCATCGCGGCGATGCTTGTTCAAATGGCGATTTCCCGCTCCAGGGAATACCAGGCGGATCAGTCGGGGGCCGAGCTTTCCCGCAAGCCCCTGGCCCTGGCTTCCGCCCTGCAGAAGATCCACGCGATGGCGAGGAAGGTCCCCATGGAGGCCAACCCAGCGACGGCGCATCTGTTCATCGTCAACCCCTTGAGCGCCCAGGGGCTCGTCCATCTTTTTTCGACCCACCCGCCGGTGGAACGGCGGGTTGAGATCCTCGAGGGTCTGGCCCGCCGATTGTAAAATCTTTCCCCCGCGCCTATCGCTACGGGCTCACCGGCTCCCTCCTCATCCTGACGGATTTCCTGAAGGTCCGGCATCGGGTATACTCTCCGAAAGAAGGAAGAAAATGAAGCCCCGCGGGTTATTCCTTAAATGGAGCCGATAACTCCTCTTCCGGAGGTGCCGGAGGAGTCGGATCATGAGCTCATCCGACGGGCCCAGAAGGGCCGGGCCGAGGCGATGTCGGCTTTGTACAAACGCTATCAGCGCAAAGTGTACAAATACCTTTATCACTTTACAGGGAACCGGAGCACCGCCGAGGAGCTGACGCAGGAAACCTTCGTGCGGGTGATCGAGCATCTGCCCGGCTACCGGCCCACCGGAAGCGTGGGGGGCTGGATCTACCGGATCGCCGGGAACCTGGGGCTCAATGCCCTCCGGGACCGGCCCTCCGTCCGGGAGATTTCGCTGGATGAGCCGGTCGAGCTGGCAGAGGGTTCGGTGGACCGAAAGGATGCCCTGGCCGGTTGGGGCCCTCGGCCGGATGAGGAGGCCGCCTCCCGGGAGCGAAAGGGGCTTGTCCGGCGTTCCCTGTTGAAGGTGTCGCCGCCGTACCGGTCGGTTTTGATCCTCTGCGACATTGAAGGGTATCCTTATCAGGAGGCGGCGGAGATGCTGGGTCTTCCGATCAACACGGTCGCTTCCCGCCTGAGCCGGGGGCGGGAACAGCTCGCCAAGCTGTTGGGATTCTTGAAGAAGGAGGGGATCTGATGTTCTGGCATCCGGGGGCGGGGAAGCTTTCCCTTCATCTGGACGGAATGCTGAGAGGGAGGTCCGCGGCCGCTCTTGAAGCGCACCTTCTCAAGTGCCCCCCCTGCGCCGAAAAACTGGAAGCCCTCCGCGGGGTGAAGGCCGCCTTGAGGAACCTGCCGGCGCCCGAAGGCCGCCGGATCAAGGAGCCCCCCTTCCTGCTTCCGGTCGCCTCGCCGGCGACGGTCTTGCTGTGGAAGGCGGTCGCGGTGAGCCTCATCGCCCTGATCCTGGGGATCCGGATCGCCACCCTCTGGCCGGTGACGCCCGCCTTGAAGGTGATTTCCGGAACCTCCCAGGTGATCAGCTCGGAGGGGCTCGTCGGGAGCCGGGTGACGCCCGACTCCACCCTGCAGACCCTGCCTCCCGGGAACGTCGATCTCGAGATTCCGAACCAGGTTCTCCTGCGCCTGAAGCCGGGCACCACGATCACCTGGCAGCAGGTTCGTTCGGGGTTCTTTCAGCGCCAGCCCCACATCCAGGTGAGCCTGATGCGCGGGGAGATGGTTGCCAGGACCCAGGAAAGCTTCTGGGGCTCCGAGCTCGAGGTGAGAACCCCCTCGGCCACGGCGACGGTGAAAGGAACCGCTTTTTCCATGAAGATCGATCCCCAGAAGGACAAGACCTCTCTCAAGGTGCTGACGGGGTCCGTTTTCTTCTCTCCGCACATGGGACGGGTCGGGGTGAATGTGGAGGCGGGCCAGACGAGCCAGCTCTACGCCGAGCGGCTCCCCATGCTTCCCCGAAGTCTCACCATCGAGGAGCGCAATGACCTCCTGGAGGCCTACCGGATCGGCCAGGATCCCCTCATCGCCCTGGTCATCGGCGGGGGCCCTGAGCGGGTGGGGGAGCTGTTGAAGCCGGCGATGCTGTATTTGTCGGTCCGAAACCATCCGAAACTCCAGCCGGCCCTCAAAGAGCTTGTCCAGGAGCTGAACGCCGCCCTCTTGAACGGAGGGCCCGTCCATCACATCCAGGCGATCCGGATTCTGGAAAACTCCCTCTCCTTTGTGAGCGATGAAGAGCTGGCGGTGCCGCTCCATCTTTTTGTGGGGGCCTTCCTCGTCCGGCTGGGGGATGCCCAGGGTGGGTTGCGCCACTTTCAGCTTGTCGCCGAGGGCGCCCCCAGAAACCCCCACGCCTCCTTGGCACTCGCCGCCGCGGCGGTGGTGTACGAGAGCCAGCTCTCCGACCCCGGGCGGGCCCGGGAGAATTATCGGCGGATCCTTTCCCGCTATCCGCGCAGCCCTGAAGCGCAGCTTGCCCGCGAATTCCTCCTCCGCCACCCCCGCTAACCCCCGCCGCCTCCGGCGGTTTTGCACGTTTTCAGGCCCTGTGATAGACTGACTCTCCTATGCCAGCTCGAAGGCTCCCCGGCGCTTCAACCCGCCTGCCGGACAGGCAGGGACGTTTTGGCCCTTTTGGAGGCCAGTTTGTGCCCGAGACCCTCATGGCGCCGTTGAAGCAGGTGGAAAGGTCTTACCTTGCCGCCCGTCGGAACAACCGGTTCCAGCGGGAGCTTGCCGGGCTCCTTTCCCAGTACGCGGGCCGGCCCACCCCTCTGTACCACGCCCGCCGCTTGAGCGAAATCCTGGGCCGCGGGATCCGGGTGTACCTCAAGCGGGAGGATCTGCTTCACACCGGGGCGCACAAGATCAACAACACGCTGGGGCAGGGGCTGTTGGCCAGACAGATGGGCAAGCCCCGCGTCATCGCGGAGACCGGCGCAGGTCAGCATGGGGTGGCCACCGCCACCGTGGCCGCCCTGCTGGGCTTGCAGTGCGAGATTTACATGGGAGAGCTCGACATCCGGCGCCAGCGGCTGAATGTTTTCCGGATGCGCCTCCTCGGGGCCAAGGTGACCCCCGTCAAAAGCGGCACGAAGACCCTGAAGGACGCCTGCAACGAGGCGATCCGCGACTGGGTCACCCAGGTGCGCACCACCCATTACATCCTCGGTTCGGTCGTCGGGCCCCACCCCTACCCCATGATGGTCCGGGATTTTCAGTCGGTGATCGGCAGGGAGGCGAGACGCCAGATCCTTCAGGCGGCGGGACGGCTTCCGGATCTCGTCCTTGCCTGCGTCGGAGGGGGCTCCAACGCGATGGGAATTTTTCATCCCTTTCTGAAGGACCGCTCGGTCCGGTTGATCGGAGTGGAGGCGGGTGGAACCGGCCTTCTCCCCGGACATCACTCGGCGACGTTGGTGAAAGGGACCCCGGGGGTTTTGCACGGGTCGGCCTCCCTTCTTCTTCAGGACCGGGCGGGCCAGGTGGCCCACGCCCATTCGGTTGCCCCGGGGCTTGACTACCCCGGCGTGGGTCCGGAGCATGCCTACCTTCAGCGGTCCGGCCGGGCCCGGTACGCGGCGGTCGGCGACGGGGAGGCCCTCGCCGGCTTTCAGCTTTTGGCCCGGACGGAGGGAATCCTTCCGGCGCTGGAGCCCTCTCACGCGGTGGCCTATTTGAAGAAGATCGCTCCGCGCTTAAAGAGGCAGGCGGTGGTCGTCCTCTGCCTCTCGGGCCGGGGGGACAAGGATGTGGAGCTGGTGGCCGAAGAGCTCGGAGGAATGGCATGAGCCGGATCGATGCCGCTTTTTCGACTTTAAGGCGCAACGGCGAGAAGGGGCTCGTTGCGTATCTGACGGCCGGCTATCCGTCTCTGAAGCTCCTTCCGGATCTCGTCATGGCGCTGGCCGATTCGGGGGTGGATGTGCTGGAGCTGGGGATTCCGTTTTCAGACCCACTGGCCGACGGACCAACCATTCAGGCCGCTTCTGAAAAGGCCCTGGCCCAGGGGGTCACCCCCCGCGGCGTCCTCCGGGCCGTGGAGAATTTGAGGCGGCGACAGGTGATCCTGCCGATCGCGCTGATGACCTACGTGAACCCCGTTCTCCAATACGGGATCAAGCGGTTTTGCAGGGAGAGTCTCCTCTCCGGAGCCGACGGCTTCATCGTTCCGGATCTGCCGCCCGAGGAGGCTGAGGAGCTGGTGGAGGCGGCCCGCCCCCTGGGACTGAACACGATCTTTCTGGCGGCCCCGACGAGCCCCTCCGAGCGCCTGCGGAGGATCCTCAGGGTCTCCACCGGGTTCGTTTACTATGTGAGCTTGACCGGCGTGACCGGGGCCAGGGCCTCTTTGCCGGCTCAGGTTGTCCAAGAGGTGCGGGCGATCCAGCGGATGACCCCGCTTCCGGTCTGCGTCGGTTTTGGGGTCTCGGCCCCGCGTCAAGTGAGGGAGCTCCTCCGGGCCGCCGACGGGGTGATCGTCGGTTCGGCCCTGCTGGAAGAGATTGGGAAAGCCCCTTCCAACCCCGCGGGGAGACTGCGCGCTTTTGTCCGGGCGCTGAAGGAGGCCTGCCATGGCTAACCTGTGGGCTTTGATCATGGCTGGAGGAAGCGGGGAGCGGCTCTGGCCGCTTTCCCGCCGCAAGCATCCCAAGCAGACCCTCCGGCTCGGCTACGAGCGCTCTTTGCTGCAGGTGACCGTGGATCGCTTCCGGGGGTTGGTGCCTGCCGCCCGGACGGTGATCGTGACCACGAAAAATCAGGCCGGCATCGTCCGCCGCCAGGTCCCTTCGATCCCCTCGAAAAACTTTCTGGTGGAGCCGGCCTCCAGGAACACCGCTGCGGCCGTGGGGCTGGGGACGGCGTTGGTCCTTCAAGAGGATCCGGGGGGAGTCATCGTGGTGGCCCCGGCCGACCATGTGATCCGTCCGGCGGAGGAGTTTCACCGGGCGATCCGCAAGGCGGCCGCCCTTGCCGTGGACCGGGAGGGTCTGGTCTGTTTCGGGATCCGGCCCACTTATCCGGCGACCGGCTTCGGCTACATTGAGCCGACGGGAGGGCTCCTTCCCCAGGGCGGCTACCGGGTGAAGCGTTTCATCGAGAAGCCGGAGCTTGCCGCGGCAAAACGGCTCATCCGCCGGCCCGGGATGGCGTGGAACAGCGGCATCTTCTGCTGGCGGGCCCGGGTGATCTGGGCGGCCATTCGCCAGTGGCTGCCGGGCCTCTACAGGGGCCTGGAGGCGATCCGCGAACAGTGGGGAACTTCTCAGGGCAGGCGGGAGCTGAGCGAGCTTTACCGGCAGCTCCCCAGCATCTCGATCGACGTGGGGGTCCTGGAGCGCTCCCGCCACGTCTGGGTCGTTCCCGCCAAGTTTCAGTGGGATGACGTCGGCTCCTGGAATTCCCTGGGCTTCCTTCACGGGGCCGACCGCCAGGGGAACGTGATCCTGGGAAGCCACGTCGGCCTGGAGACGGAAGGTTCCATCATCGTGGGGGCCGAGGGGCGCCTGGTGGCCACCCTCGGCGTCAAAGACCTCATCGTCGTTCAGAGCCGTGACGCGACCCTCGTCTGCCACAAGAATCAGGCCCAGACGGTCCGGAGGCTCGTCTCCCAGTTGGCGGCCTCCTCTCGCCTCCGGCGCTATCTATGACATCACCCTTTCTTCAGGTCCGGCCTCAGGCCTACCACCGGACCGTTCTTCCCAACAAGCTCACCATCGTCAGCGCTCCCCGCCGGGAGGCCGAGTCGGTGGCCGTTGGGATCTGGATCAATGTGGGAGGCCGGTACGAGACCCCGGCCACAAACGGTGTCTCTCATTTCCTGGAGCATCTTCTCTTTAAAGGGACGAGCCGTTTCTCCTCCCGCCAGATCAAGGAGAGGATTGAGGGAAGCGGCGGGGTGCTCAACGCCTTCACCGATGAGGAGTTTACCTGCGTCTGGGCGAAGGTTCAGCCGAAGAATCTCCGCCCGGCCCTGGAGGTGCTCACCGAGATGGTCCTTTTCCCCACCCTCGAGGGCAGAGAAGTGGAAAAGGAAAGGGCCGTGGTGCTCGAGGAGATCCGGATGTACCGCGACCTTCCGATGCAGTCGGTCCACGACCTGTTGAATTCCCTTTTGTGGCCGGATCACCCTCTGGGGATGAATCTGGCCGGGACGGAAA
Organism: Candidatus Omnitrophota bacterium; assembly: GCA_016196465.1. GTDB lineage: Bacteria > Omnitrophota > Gorgyraeia > 1-14-0-20-64-10 > 1-14-0-20-64-10 > JACPXR01. The sequence continues at coordinate 7,013 of JACPXR010000006.1, forward strand.
AGTCGATGGCGAGGATTCAAAGGAAAAACCTCCTCACCCACCAGAAAAAGTTCTACACCCCCCGCAACGTCGTCATCGCGGCCTGCGGGAAGCTCCATCACCGGGATCTGGTGGAGGAGGTGCGCCGCTTCTGGGAGAGGGTCCCTTCGGGGGCGCTGCATCCCTTCCGGCGGGTCTCCCGGAACCCCCAGGGGGTCCGGATGAAGGTGGAGAAGAAGGAGACGGAGCAGACCCACCTCTGCTTGGGCTTCCGCGCCTTTCCGAGGAACCACCCGCAGGTTCACGCCCTGAATCTGCTCAACGTCGTTCTGGGCGGCAACATGTCCTCCCGTCTTTTCCAGCGGGTGCGGGAGGAACGGGGGCTTGCCTATGAGATCGGAAGCCAGGTGAGGCGCTTCCGGGACACCGGCCTTTTCTCCATCAGCGCGGGGGTGGAGCACAAGAACTTTCTTCCCTGCCTGCGGGTTGTCCTGGAGGAGCTTGCGCGAATCCGGAGGAAGCTGGTGACGCCGAGGGAGTTTGACCGCGCGGTGGAATTTTTCGTCGGGCAGATCCTCTTCGCGCTGGAGGATACGGTGGAACACATGTGCTGGATGGGAGAATGCGAAATGCTCCTGGGAAGGGTGGAACCGGCCGAGAAAGTTCTCCGGCAGGTTTCGAGGGTCCGGCGGGGGGACCTGACCTCGATCGCCGGAAAGCTCCTTGCCCCTCGGTGTTCGAGTCTGGCGGTCATTGGTCCGCCGGCCAAGAGGACCTCGGAGGGCCTTCAGCGGCTCCTCCAGGCCCGGCGATGAGCGAATTGAAGATCCTTGTGGCCCCCTCGATGCTGGCTGCCGATTTTGCCCGGCTGGCCGAAGAGACGAAGCGGGTCGAGGAGGCCGGGGCCGACTGGATTCACCTGGACGTGATGGACGGCCATTTCGTCCCCAACCTCACCATCGGGCCTCAGGCGGTCTCCGCCTTGAGGCCGGTGACGGGGCTTCCCCTCGACGTGCACCTCATGATCGAGCATCCGGAGCGGTACGTCTCCTCTTTCATCGAGGCGGGAGCCGACCGGATCACGATCCATGCCGAGGCGGCGGAGGATCTTCCCGGCCTGGTCCGGCAGATCGCTCATGCCGGGAAGAAAGTGGGGGTGGCGCTGCGCCCTCAGACCGGGATTGAGGCCCTCCGTCCCTGCCTCGAGGAGATCGATCTGGCCCTCCTCATGACCGTGAACCCGGGTTTCGGCGGTCAGGCGTTCATGCCGGAGGTGCTCCCCAAGATCGAGGCCCTGCGGAGGATTTTCAAACGGCACATCCAGGTGGACGGCGGCATCAACCACGAGACGGGCCGCCTGACCCAGTCGGCCGGGGCGGACGTGTTGGTGGCGGGCACCTACATCTTCCGCTCCGCCGATCCCAGGCAGGCGATCGCCGCGCTCAAAGGGGAAGGTCCTCCTCCGTGACCTCCTCCATCCAATTCGGGACCGACGGCTGGAGGTCGCTCGTGGCGGAGGATTTCACCCTGCCCAACGTCCGAGCGGTGACGCAGGGGGTCGCCGAGTACCTCCAGGCCCACCCCGCCTCGGGGCGCAGGCGGGCGGTTTTAGTCGGCTACGACACCCGGCCCCTCGGGGACCGTTTCGCGGAGGCGGTGGCGGAGGTCTTCGCGGGAAACGGTTTCGGCGTCTTTCTCACCCAGGGCCCGATGCCGACCCCCGCGATCAGCTTCGCGATCCGAGAGCTCAAGCTCTCCGGGGGAATCGCGGTCACGGCCAGCCACAACCCCTTTACTTACAACGGCCTGAAGTTCAAGCCCTTCTACGCGGGCCCCGCCGAACCGGAGATGACCCGCTGGATCGAACGCCGCCTTTTCAAAAGGGCCCCCCGCTTGCTCCCCCTCCCGGAGGGACTGGCCAAGAGAAAGATCCAACGGATCGACCTGCGCTCGAGGTATCTCGCCTTCCTCAAGGGGTATGTGGACTGGAGGGTCCTCAAAAACTTCTCCTTCCGGATCGGCTACGATTCGATGCATGGGGCGGGGCAGGACCTTCTTCAGGAGCTCGCCAGGGGAAGCCGTTTGAAGATTTTCTCCCTCCGGGGAGGCGGCGCTCCCGTCTCAAGCTCGCACCGGCCGGAGCCGGTGGGAGAGCACCTCGGGGAGCTCGCCTCTTTCGTCCGCCGGATGCGCTGCGATGCGGGGCTGGCCACCGACGGCGACGCGGACCGGGCCGGGGTCGTGGGCCCGGACGGCCGCTTTGTCAGCTCCCAGGAGACGATGTCCCTTCTTCTGTGGCACCTCCTGGAGGACCGGGGGCTCCGGGGCAAGGTGGTGACGACGGTGGCCGGAACCAACCTCATGGACGCCATCACCGCCCATTACGGGGTGGATCTGGTGAAAACCCCGGTCGGCTTCAAGCACATCGCTCGGCTGATGCGGGAGGAAAAGGTTCTCTTTGGCGGGGAGGAATCTGGGGGCTTCGGATTCCGGGGGTGCGTTCCGGAGCGGGACGGGCTTCTGGCGGGGCTTCTGATTTTGGAGATGATGTCGATGCGCCGCAAGGGCCTCACCGAGATCCTTCGCCAGATGCGAAGCCGTTTCGGCCGGTGGCTCTATTCCAGGGTCGACCTTGCCCTCACCCGTCCCATGGATCCGAAGGAGCTCGAACGCTGGGCGAAGCGGGTCCGGAAAGCTGAGCTGGGACACAAGCTCCATGCCGCGGTGAAGGAGATCCAGACCATGGACGGCGTCAAGGTGATCTTCAGCGACGGAAGCTGGCTTCTTCTCCGGCCCTCCGGCACGGAGCCGCTCCTCAGGGTCTACGCCGAGGCGAAGAGCCCCGGGGATCTTCAGGGGCTTCTTGGGACCGGCCGGGCCATTGGAAGGGAGATCCTTCCTTCGTAGGATTTCATGGAACAATCCCACATCCGGAATCTCTGCATCATTGCGCACATCGACCACGGAAAGTCGACGCTGGCGGACCGCCTCCTTCTTCGCACCGGGACGATCACCCCCAGGGAATTCCGGGACCAGCTCCTCGATGACATGGACCTGGAGCGGGAGCGGGGGATCACGATCAAGGCCTCGGCGGTCCGGATGAATTACACCGCCAGGGACGGCCAGAATTATCTTTTGAATCTCATCGACACCCCCGGCCACGTGGATTTTTCCTACGAGGTGGCGAAATCTTTGCGGGCCTGCGAGGGGGCGCTTCTCGTGGTGGATGCCTCCCAGGGGGTGGAGGCGCAGACGGTGGCGAACTTTTACCAGGCCCGCGAGCTGGGGATTTCGGTCATTCCGGTGATCAACAAGATTGATCTTTCCACCGCTCGTCCGGAACGGGTCCGGGAGGAGTTGAAGTCGACCCTGGGACTTCACTCGGAGCCGGTCTTGGTCAGCGCCAAGGAGGGGCTTCAGATCGACGAGCTTCTGGAGAGGGTCGTCGCCGACATCCCTCCCCCTCCCGGCTCCGGGGAGGCCCCCCTCCAGGCCCTCGTCTTCGACTCGGTCTTCGACCCCTACAGAGGGGTGGTCGTCTATGTGCGCCTCGTGAACGGAAAGGTGAAGCCCGGAGACGAGATCGACCTCATGGGGACCCACCGAAGCCACACGGTGCAGGAGGTGGGGGTCTTCTCTCCGGGGCCCCTCGGCGTGGAGGGCCTCTCCTGCGGGGAGGTGGGGTACCTCACCTGCAACATCAAGGAGCCCAAGGAGGTCCACCCCGGCCAGACGCTCACCCTTTTGAAGAGGCCGGCCTCGCAGGCCCTGCCGGGCTACCGGCGGATGAGGCCCCTTGTTTTCTCCGGGATCTACCCGGTCAATCCCGGCGATTTTGATCTCCTCCGGGACTGCATGCCGAAGCTTCAGCTTTCCGACGCCTCCTTTGAGTTTGAGCCGGAGAGCTCCAACTCCTTCGGCATGGGGTACCGGTGCGGTTTCCTGGGGCTCCTCCACATGGAGATCATCCAGGAGCGCCTGGAGCGGGAGTTCAACCTCAACCTCGTCGCCACCACCCCGAGCGTCGTCTACCGGGTGACGCTGAAAGACCGCCAGGTCCTGGAGATCGACAACCCGATGAAGCTTCCCGAGGCGGGGAAGATCGAGAAGATGGAGGAGCCGATCCTCCGGACCTTCCTCATCACCCCCGTCTCGGCCATGGGGGCGGTGATGCAGCTCTCGACCAACCGCCGGGGGACGTACATCTCCACCGAATACCTGGGGACGGACCGGGCGATGCTCGTCTACGAATTCCCCCTGGCGGAAGTCCTCGTCGATTTCCATGACCGGCTGAAATCAGCCACCCGCGGCTACGGCTCCATGGATTATGAATTCATCGGTTACCGGGAGACCGATCTCGTGAAGCTGGACATCCTCTTGAACGGGGAACCCTGCGATCCGCTGGCCTCGATCGTTCCCAAAGAGAAGGCCACCCAGAAGGGGAAGGGGCTGGTTGAGAAGCTCGCCGAGGCGATCCCGCGGCAGCTCTTTGAGGTGGCGGTGCAGGCGGCGGTGGGGTCCAGGATCGTCGCCCGCGAGACGGTCCGGCCGCTGGGCAAGCACGTCACCGGCAAATGCTACGGCGGAGACATCACCCGGAAGCGGAAGCTTTGGGAAAAGCAGAGGGAAGGGAAGAAGCGCCTGAAGATGTTCGGCAAGGTCCAAATCCCCCAGGAG
>JACPXR010000007.1 GCA_016196465.1 Candidatus Omnitrophota bacterium
AAGCCCCAGGACAACGCCCGCCTCCTCGACGCTCTTGCGGATCTCCCGGATAGAGCTTTCGATGAAAGAGCGGGCCGACCAGGTTCCCCGGCACCGGCAGACGTTGAAGAGGAAATTCTTCAGGATCTCCCGACCCCGGGGCGTGTGCTCGACCTCAGGATGAAACTGGACGCCGAATTTCCCCCTTTCCGAGTTCGCCATGGCGGCGATCGGGGCGTTGGGGGTGCTGGCGATCCTCTTGAATCCGGGCGGAAGCTTGTTGACGTAATCTCCGTGGCTCATCCAGGAGGTGATCTCCTGGGGCAGGCCCTGAAACAGGGAATCGGGGTCTTCCACCTTCAGCTGGGCCTTGCCGAATTCCCGGTGCGCCGCCCTGGAAACGCCGCCTCCCAGCATCTGTCCCATGAGCTGCATCCCGTAGCAGATCCCCAGGGTCGGAACCTTCAGGGTAAAGAGGTCGGGGTCCGGCTTGGGCGCCCCCCTGGCCCAGACCGAGGCCGGTCCGCCCGAAAGGATGATTCCCTTGGGGTTCTCCTTCGAAATCTCCCGGAGGCGGATGTCGTGGGGGACGATCTTGGAGAAGACGTTCAGCTCACGGACGCGGCGGGCGATCAGCTGGGCGTACTGGGAGCCGAAATCGAGAATGAGAACCGTTTCCTGTGGGTCTGCCATGGGGATTCATTGATTATACCTCAACCGGAGCTGGCCGCACGCCCCCTCGATGTCGAGCCCCCTCGAGCGGCGGAGGGTGCAGGGGATCCCTTTGAGGCGGAGCAGCTTCTCGAAGGAGATCATCCGGGAAAGCGGCGGATGCTTCCAGGGGGTGCCCGGCGTGGGGTGGCAAGGGATCAGGTTCACCTTGCAGAGGAGCCCCTGAAGGAGCTTCCTCAGCTGTCTGGCCTCCCCTTCGCCGTCGTTCACTCCGTCGATGAGGATGTACTCGAAGGTGATCATCCGCTTCGTCGCCCGCGAGTAGGCTTTCGCCGCCGGGATCAGTTCCGAGAGGGGATATTTCCGGTTCACCGGCATCAGCTTTCCCCGCAGCTCATCGTTGGGGGCGTGGAGGGAGACGGAAAGCTCAACCTGCAGATTCTCTTTGGCGAGCCGCTCGATCATCGGGACGAGGCCCACGGTGGAGATCGTGATCCTGCGGGCCCCGATCTTCAAACCCTCGGGGGCGTTGAGGATCCGGATCGCCTTCAGCAGGTTCTCGTAGTTGGCCAGCGGCTCCCCCATCCCCATGAAAACCACGTTCGTGACCCGCTGAACGAGGAGGATCTGTTGGACGATCTCCCCGGCGGTGAGATCCCGCTTGAGGCCCAGCTGGCCGCTGGCGCAGAAGGCGCAAGAATAGGCGCAGCCGACCTGAGTGGAGACGCAGACCGTTCTTCGACTGGGCTCAGAACAGGTCTGCCGAGTGCCCGAGGGAATCAGCACCGTCTCCAGAAACTGCCCATCGGAAAGTCTGGAAAGGTGCTTGACGGTCCCGTCGGAAGAGCGTTGGGTCTGGACGCTGGCGGGTCCTTCCTGAGGGAAAGAGTCGGAGAGGAGCTTTCTGAATTCTTTCGGCAGATCGGACATCTCCGGGATGCGAACCGGAGGATTTCGGTACAGGGAACGGAAGACCTGGCGGGCTCGGTAGGGGGGCTGACCCTGATCCACCACCCAGTCGGTCAGCTCCTGAAAGGTGAAGTCGTATAACGAAGGAGAGGGAACTCTGAGTAAAGGCTTACTTCGATTACCTTCCATAGCGGGATATCACTGCAACAAGGCTGACTGCAGTGATGCAAAGCGCTTAACTCGGCAAGAGCTGGTAAATGTGCCGCTGAATAACCGTCAAGGACTCGACGCAATCTTTCAGGTCTTGATTCGCAGGACGCCAGCTTGTGTATCGTGCATCTCGGCTCAAATTCGAGAGATCCTGGTACTCTGCATAGATCGGAAGCAGTTGGGGATCCCTGGAGATGTATGTTCCCCTGAGATGATGGTTGGGTGGATGCATATTCCGCGTTGCCAGATATGCGTCCACAAGATGCAGCGCTACGTAAAACTGACCACTTATAAGCCAATCCGGGAAAAAAATCCTGGATAGTCCCATCAAGCTAACAAAACGTTGATTGTGCTTGGCTTTCGAAATATGGTCGGATGCGTCAGGCATTGGACTGGCGCATGCCGACTATATCTATTCTCCGGTACAAGGCCGAAGCTGGCGTTCCGGCTCCTTCCCTACCCGAAATCCTAAAGTTAATGACGTATCCAGGAATATTCTTCACGATCTCAAGTTCTTTCGCGTAAACTTTCCGCCTAATCTCTTTACTGTTGACAAACAAGATGGTCCAAACATCAATGGTGTCGCCCTGTTGTGCAAAATAAACTTCCACCACTTCAGGAACATCTATCAGATAAAGGACGATTGCCTTCTCTAACGAGTTGGACAAACTGTCACTAATATCCAGATCCCGAAGGAAGTTTTCCCATTCACATTCGCTGAGAACAAGAGGGGCTGTACTGAAAGAAATCACTGCCGCCGTGATCTCGCTTTCCTGTCGACTTCCAGCAGAGGATTGATAACAAACTGTCAAAGCATCTCTCCGCATGAGGCCTGCGTTTCTATTGCTTTCTTTGGTTGACTCCAAAAACAACATAGTTTATTTCCGTTTGAGGTTGTCGGGGCACGTGGCAGTTACAATATTGCCCGACTTGATGACATAGACCGGATCGCCATCATCGTTGTAGACACCAATTAACCTCACGATATCCGTCGCAACACTCTTAAGTTTCAACATTGTCCCATCATCGAGCAGATACTGATTCCAATGTTCGTTCGCTTGATTGGCTTCCACACGAACTGCATCACACTCTTTTCCTTGAAACTGAACTTTGATCGTATTGGGCATGATCACCCCCCTCTCTGCTACGTCTCTACGGCCCTAGTGATAGTGTACCTGGTTTAGATAAGAAAGGTCAAACGCAGGAACACTATGTCCAACAGCATACGCTCAAAAAACCACGGTTGCTTTGCACGCTGAGCCGAATGTGCCAACTGTCTTATTTCCCCATCCCGACCCCTTGGCTGCGCTGGAGGAGCTTTCCATCGGTCTGGATGCTCGGCGCGATGATGAGCTCTGTGAGCTGGAATTCCTTCAGATTCTTCGCCCCCACGGAGCCCATCGCCATCACCAGGGCCCCCATGAGGTTCTGGGTCCCGTCGTCCTTCCTGGCCGGCCCGAAAAGGATCTCTTCGAGGGTCCCGGTGACCCCCACATGCACCCTCGTGCCGCGGGGGAGATTCGCGTGGGGGGTGGCCATCCCCCAGTGGTATCCCTTCCCCGGCGCCTCTTTGGACCGGGCGAAAGGGGAGCCGATCATGACGGCATCCGCCCCGCAGGCGAAGGCCTTGCAGACATCGCCTCCGGTCCTCATCCCTCCGTCCGTGATGATCGGGACGTAGCGGCCGCTTTTTTTCCGGTAGAAGTCCCGGGCGGCGGCGCAGTCCACGGTCGAGGTGACCTGAGGCACCCCCAATCCCAGGACCCCGCGGGTGGTGCAGGCGGCGCCCGGCCCGATCCCCACGAGGATCGCTGAAGGCCCGCACTCCATCAGCTCCAGCGCCACCTGGTAGGTGACGCAGTTTCCGACAATCACCGGGATCTTCATTCCCTTGCAGAAGCGGGCGATGTCGAGGGACTTGTATTCGGAGGAGATGTGGCGGACCGTGGAAACGGTAGATTGGACGATGAAGACGTCGGCGCCGGCCTCCTGGGCGATGGGACCGAACGTTGAAGCCCGCTGGGGAATCGCGGAGACGGCCGCGGGGACCTTTGAGCCCTTGATTTGCGAGACGCGCTTCGCGATCAGCCGTTCTTTGATCGGCTCCTTGTAGCAGGACTGGATCAGCTCGGTGGCCCCGTCCCCCTTGGCCTTGACGACTCTGGAGAGGACCTCTTCCGGATGGTCGTAGCGGGTTTGGATTCCTTCAAGGTTGAGGACCGCCAGGCCCCCCAGCTTTCCAAAGGCGGCGGCGAAGCCCACATCCACGACCCCGTCCATGGCGGAAGCGAGGATCGGAACCCGGTAGCGCTGGCCGGCGAGGACCCAGGAAGGATCCACCTCGTTGGGATTGACCGTCACGCGGCCCGGGACGAGGGCGACTTCATCGAATCCGTAGCATCTGCGGGCCTTCCGGCCCCGGCCAATGAATTCACCCATGGGGAGAAGCTACCTCTATAACACACAGGCCTCTGGGGAGTCAACCCCAGAGGCCTGCGCGAAACTCACCGTGAAGCCGACGGCTACTTGATCACCGCCAGAATGTCATCCTGATTGATGATCAAGAGTTCCCTGCCGTCGATCTTCACTTCACTGCCCGAATATTTCCCGAACAGCACCTTGTCCCCCGCCTTGACGTCCGGAGGAACCACCTTCCCGCTGGGAAGGACCTTGCCGGAGCCAACCGCGATCACCTTCGCTTCCTGCGGCTTCTCCTGCGCTGAATCCGGCAGAACGATCCCCCCCTTGGTCCGGTCGCTCGCCTCCAGGACCTCGACGATGACCTTGTCGGCCAGGGGCCTCAAGGTTGCCGCGACAGCCGTGGCCATGGATTAATACTCCATGCCCGGCCCGCCGTGCGGACCGCCGGGGCTCGCTTTTTCTTTCTCGGGAATGTCGGTGACGAGACACTCGGTCGTCAGCAGAAGCGCCGCGATCGAAGCGGCGTTCTGGATGGCGAGCCTCGACACCTTGGTCGGGTCGATGATCCCCGCCTGAATCATGTCGGTGTACTCGAGCTTGTCCACGTTGAAACCGACCGCTGTCTTCTCTTCCTTCACCCTCTGGGCCACGACAGAGCCCTCCAGGCCGGCGTTCTGCGCCAGCTGGCGGATCGGCTCCTCCAGCGACCGGCGGACGATCTCGACGCCGATCCGCTCGTCCTCATCCGAGGGCTTGAGCTTCTCAACGACCGACAGCGCCCGAAGGAACGCGACCCCACCGCCCGGCACGATCCCCTCCTCGACGGCCGCCCGGGTGGCATGGAGGGCATCCTCCACGCGCGCCTTCTTCTCCTTCATCTCCGTTTCGGTGGCGGCACCCACCTTGATCACCGCGACACCGCCGGAGAGCTTGGCCAGCCGTTCCTGGAGCTTCTCCCGGTCGTAATCGGAATCGGTCTCCTCGATCTGCTTCTTGATCTGGGCAATCCGTCCATTGATCGCCGAGGTCTTGCCCGCTCCCTCCACGAGGGTCGTGTTCTCACGGTCGACGGAAACCCGCTTGGCGCGGCCGAGATCTTCGAGCGTGATGTTCTCGAGCTTGATCCCGAGGTCCTCGGTGATCGCCCGCCCGCCGGAGAGGACCGCGATGTCCTCGAGCATGGCCTTGCGGCGGTCCCCGTAGCCGGGGGCCTTCACCGCGCAAGCGCTCAATGTTCCGCGCAGCTTGTTCACGACCAGGGTCGCCAGGGCCTCACCCTCCACCTCCTCGGCGATGATGAGGAGCGGCTTGCCGGTCCGGGCGATCTTCTCCAACAGAGGC
>JACPXR010000018.1 GCA_016196465.1 Candidatus Omnitrophota bacterium
GACCCGGCGCTGGCTCGCGGGCTCGTGACCGCGCACCGCTGTCCTCAGCGCCACTGCTTCGACCGTCAGCACTGAGTTCGGTGCCGCGATGCTCGGCTCCACCCGCCGCGCCAACGCCACGGCGGGAAGGGACCCGCAGGTGAAGAATCTCCTCGCTTCCGGCGCGCGGGTGGTGACGATCTTCGGGAAAAGCTGGGACCTCCACGCGAAGGAGGCCCTCCAGGTGACGCTGGATGAGAACCTCAAGATGATCGCCGAGACGGTCGGCCACCTCAAGCGCCGCGGACGGGTGGTGATGTACGACGCCGAACATTTCTTCGACGGCTACCGGGCCAACCCGGAGTACGCGATGAAGACGCTGGAGGCGGCGGTGGAAAACGGAGCCGAGTGGGTGATCCTCTGCGACACGAACGGCGGCTCCATCCCGAGCTTCGTCAGTCAAGTGGTCGCCGGGGTCAAGAGGCGCCTCAGCGTGCCGCTGGGAATCCACTGCCACAACGACACGGAGCTGGCCGTGGCCAACTCCGTGGCCGCGGTGGAGGCGGGGGCGGTCCAGGTCCAGGGGACGGTGAACGGCTACGGCGAGCGCTGCGGGAACGCCAACCTCTGCTCGATCATCCCCGTCCTGCAGCTGAAGATGGGGTACAGCTGCCTTCCCCCGGAGCGGCTTAAAACCCTCACCGAGGTCGCCCATTACGTCGCCGAGGTCTGCAACATGCGCCCCGACGACCACCAGCCGTTTGTCGGCTCCTCGGCCTTCGCCCACAAAGGGGGCGTCCACATCAACGCGGTGATGAAGAACCCCGTGACCTACGAGCACATCGATCCGGCCGTCTTGGGGAACCGCCGCCGGCTCCTCGTCTCCGAGATGGGGGGCAAATCCACCATCCTTCACCGGGTCAAGGGGCTGAACCTGGAGTCGCAGGGAAGTCCGGCCAAGGCGAAGAAGCTTGCCAAGAGGGTCCAGGCGCTGGAGCTTGAGGGCTATCACTTCGAGGCGGCCGAGGGCTCCTTTGAGCTCCTCATGCGGAGGGCCTACAAGCATTTCAAGAAGTTCTTCGAACTGGAGGGGTTCCGGGTGGTGGTGGAGAAGAACACCGCCGGGCGCCTCACCTCCGAGGCGACGATCAAGCTGAAGGTCGGCGGAGTCACCGAGCACACCGCCGCCGAGGGGGACGGCCCGGTGCACGCGCTGGACAAGGCCCTCCGGAAGGCGCTGGTGGAGTTTTATCCAGCGCTCGCGAAGATGCACCTCGTCGATTTCAAGGTCCGGGTGCTGGAGTCCCAGGCCGGCACCGCCGCCCGCGTGCGGGTCCTCATCCAGTCGCAGGATGAGAAGGACAGCTGGTGGACCGTGGGGGTCAGCGAGAACATCATCGAAGCCAGCTGGCAGGCCCTGGTCGACTCCATTGAGTACAAGCTGCTGAAAGATGGTGCCAGGCACTAAATTAAAATGGTGCCTGGCACCGTTCTCTCGCCGGTTTACAATCCGCAAGAAGTCGAAATCCGCTGGTACGCGGACTGGGAGAAAAAAGGGCTCTTCCGTCCCAATCCCAAGGCGAGGGAAGGCCCCTTCACCATCGTCATTCCTCCGCCCAACGTGACCGGGATCCTCCACATGGGCCACGCCCTCAACAACACCCTCCAGGACATTCTCATCCGCTTTAAAAGAATGCGGGGGTTCGCCGCCCTGTGGGTTCCCGGGACCGACCACGCCGGGATCGCCACCCAGAACGTGGTGGAGAGGCAACTCGCCAGGGAAAAGTTGGACCGCCATCGGCTGGGCCGGGAGAAGTTCATCGAGCGGGTCTGGGAGTGGAAAAAGGAGTACGGCTCCACCATCGTGAATCAGCTTCGCCGGCTCTCCGAGGCCGTCTTTGGTACATCCGCTACCCTTTCCAATCGGTACCGGGTACCGGGACGGTACCCGGTACCGAACAGGGGATTGTCGTGGCCACGACCCGGCCGGAAACAATGCTGGGAGATGCGGCGGTAGCAGTAAATCCTAACGATGAGCGATACCGGTCACTCATTGGCAAGGAGGTGCTCCTGCCTCTTTGTAATCGTCGGATTCCTATTATTTCCGATGACGCTATTGATCCGACTTTTGGGACAGGCGCAGTCAAGGTTACCCCAGCTCATGACCCGGTTGACTACGAGATTACCCGTCGGCATCCAGAAATCGTTGGGCTGGATCCTTCTGGTCGATTTTCGATTCCGCTGAACTGGTCCATTATTGATCGTGAAGCGAAGATGCGGTCTGTTCCGGGGGCATATGTGGGGATGGATCGATTCGAGGCTCGCAAGCGGGTCGTAGAGGATCTGGGCGAATATTTGGTCAAGACAGAGGATTACAAGCATTCCGTCGGACATTGCTACCGGTGCAAGACGGTAATAGAGCGTCGCCTAAGTCCTCAATGGTTCGTCAAAATGGGACCGCTAGCCAAACTCGGCATCGAGGCGGTGGAAAAAGATGGAATGCGATTCTTCCCGGAGCGCTGGACCAAAATATACCTAGATTGGCTACACAACATTCGGGATTGGTGCATCTCCCGTCAGATTTGGTGGGGTCATCGCATTCCGGTCTGGTACTGCGGTACTTGTGAAAAGATTGATCTTCAAGGCCATGGTGAGTGGGTGAATGGTCGCTATGTAGAGCCAGGCATGATGGTAATCGAAGCCGACCGGATGAAAACAGCGGCACCTCCGTGTCCTAGCTGTGGCGGTTATAAGTGGATTCAAGACGAGGACGTCCTCGACACCTGGTTCTCCTCCTGGCTCTGGCCGTTTTCGACACTGGGGTGGCCGGAGGAGACTCCGGACCTCAAGACCCACTATCCCACCTCCGTCCTCGTCACCGGGCAGGACATCATCTTCTTCTGGGTCGCCCGGATGGTGATGGCGGGGAAGTTCTTCATGAAGAGGATCCCCTTCCGGGACGTCTACATCCACGGGATCATCCGGGTGGAAGGGGGCAAGAAGATGTCCAAGTCCCTGGGCAACATCATCGACCCCCTGGAGGTGATCGACCGGATGGGGGCGGACGCGCTGCGTTTTTCCATTGCCCACATGACCTCCGAGGGGCAGGACCTGTACCTTTCGGAGAACAAGTTCCTCCTCGGGCGCAACTTCGCCAACAAGCTGTGGAACGCTTCCCGCCTCATTCTGGACAAGCTGGCGCAAGAAACGGACAAGCCCCTCCCTTTCAACCCCAAATTCCTCACGGTGCCCGACCGCTGGATCTTGAGTTCCTTTCAGGACCTGGTCGAGGCGGTGACGCGAGCCCTGGAGGGCTACCGCTTTAACGAGATGAGCCGGCTCCTCCACCAGTTCATCTGGCACGATTTTTGCGACTGGTATCTGGAGATCGCCAAGCTTCAACGGGAAGACCCCGATTCGATCATTCTCAACAACACGAACCAGATCCTTTTGACCCTCCTGGAGGGAACGTTAAAGCTCCTCCATCCGCTGATGCCCTTCATCACCGAGGAGCTCTGGAAGAAAATGGGATTTTCCACCCAAGTGAGCCCCACGGTGATGCTGGCTTCCTGGCCCAGGAGAGAGCCGGCCTGGGCCGATCCGCAGGCCGGAGAGGCCTTCGCTCAGCTTCAGCGGGTGATCACTGAGACGAGGAACATCCGGGCCACCTTCCGGGTGCCTCTTTCTCAGAAAATTTCCCTGCTCATTCAGGGGAACCGGGGGACCGGCCTTCTTTCCACTTACCGGAGGGTGATTGAGCGTTTAAGCGGCGTCCGGGAACTGAAGGTGGAATCGAGGATCGAGCGCCCGGAGGGATCGGCCGTGTCCCACCTGGCCGCTTCCGGAGAGTTTGACGCCTGGGAACTGATCGTTCCGCTGGCGGGTCTCGTGGATTTGAGCAAAGAGCGTGAGCGGATCCGGAAGGAGGTCGAGGCCCTCTCCCTCCGGGTCGGCGCCAAGCGGAAGCGCCTCAGCGATTCCACCTTCCGATCCAAGGCCCCCCCGGAGGTGATCGCGGAGGAGGAGGAGTCTTTGAAAGAGTTGGAGGCGGAGCTCGCCAAGTGGAGCGAGAGCTTAAGGCAGCTCCAGTGAAGCTCGATAAAAGCGCCGCCCTGGCGGTCATCGCGGCGGCTCTCAAGGAGGATGTCGGCCCGAAGGACCTCACCACGTGGGCCCTCATCCCCAAGGGGCAATTCGCCAAGGGGGAGCTCGTCGTCCGGGAGGAGGGGGTGGTCGCCGGGCTTCCATTGGCGGAGTGGACTTTCTGGCAGGTTGATTCGAAGATCCGCTTCAAGCCGACGGTGCGGGACGCAGAGACAGTTCATCCGGGCAAGGTGGTCGCCTTCGTGGAGGGGCCGGCCCAGGGGATCCTCACCGCCGAGCGGACCGCCCTCAATTTTTTGAGCCGCCTCTCAGGGATCGCCACCCTCACCCGTCGTTTCGTGGACCAGGTGGCCCGCTGGAAAACCCCGATCATGGACACCCGGAAGACGACCCCCACCCTTCGGGCTCTGGAGAAGTACGCGGTGGCGGCCGGAGGGGGCGTCCCTCACCGGATGGGGCTGTACGACCAAGTGCTGATCAAGGACAACCACATTCAGCTGGTGGCCGCCCGGCATTCGGTCCACCGGGTCTCGGCGATCGAGGAGGCGGTCAAGGAGGCGAGGTCGAAGTTCCAGAAGAACACGACGGTCGAAGTGGAAGTGACGAACCTTCAGGAATTCCGGCAGGCCTTAAGCGCCCGCGCGGACATCCTTTTGCTCGACAACATGACCTTCGCCGACATCCAGGAGGCGGTCCGCCTGCGCAACGCCCTCTCCCGCTCAGGGAAGGAGCGCAGGCCCCTGCTGGAAGTTTCCGGTGGGGTGACTCTGGAGACGGTCTCGGCAGTTGCCGGCGCCGGTGTCGACCGGATTTCCATCGGGGCGCTGACCCGTTCCGCCGTGGGCCTGGACGCCGCCTTGGAGCTCGTGGGGTGATGGTCCGGTTTAAGCTCGTGAGCGACATGATCCCCCAAGGGGACCAGCCGCAGGCGATCGAAAAACTCGTCCGGGGCTTTCAGCAAGGGAAGCGTTTCCAGACCCTGCTCGGTATTACGGGATCGGGCAAGACTTTCACGATGGCTCACACGATTTCCCAGATTCAGCGGCCCACCTTAGTCATAAGCCACAACAAGACGCTGGCCGCCCAGCTTTACAGCGAGCTGAAGTCGTTCTTTCCGGAGAACGCCGTGGAGTATTTCGTCAGCTACTACGATTACTACCAGCCGGAGGCGTACGTCCCCCAGACCGACACCTACATCGAGAAAGACGCCTCCATCAACGATCGCCTGGACCGGCTGCGGCTTTCCGCGACGACGAGTCTCATGTCGAGGGAGGATGTGTTGATCGTGGC
Organism: Candidatus Omnitrophota bacterium; assembly: GCA_016196465.1. Classification (GTDB taxonomy): domain Bacteria; phylum Omnitrophota; class Gorgyraeia; order 1-14-0-20-64-10; family 1-14-0-20-64-10; genus JACPXR01. The sequence continues at coordinate 5,374 of JACPXR010000018.1, forward strand.
CTCGGTCTCCTGCATCTACAACCTGGGGGACCCGGAAGATTACAAGGAGCTTCTCCTTTTCTTTGAGGTGGGCCAGGAGATCCCCCGCGAAGCGCTTCTTCACCGGCTCGTCGCCCTTTTGTACGAGCGCAACGACATCGATTTCACCCGGGGCCGTTTCCGCGTCCGGGGAGAGACGGTGGAGATCTTTCCCTCCTATGAGGAGACGTCGGTGCGGCTTGAGCTCTTCGGCGACAAGATCGAGAAGATTTCCGTTCTCCATCCCGCCACCGGCCAGATCCTTCAGAAACTGGAGCGTTTCGCTCTCTATCCGGCCAAGCATTTCATCACCACCTCCGAGCGGATCCAACGAGCCCTCGGGGCGATCGAGGAGGAGTTGGAAGAGCGCCTCCAGGAGCTCAGGGACCGGGGCAAGCTCCTTGAGGCCCAGCGGCTGGAGTCCCGCACCCGTTACGACATGGAGATGATGAAGGAGATGGGTTTCTGCCACGGGATTGAAAATTACTCCCGCGCCCTTTCGGGCCGCCCGCCGGGGTCCAGGCCGTGGTGCCTTCTGGATTACTTCCCGAAAGATTTCCTCACGATCATCGATGAGTCCCACGCGACGGTTCCTCAGCTTCGGGGGATGTTTGAAGGGGACCGGGCGAGGAAACAGGTCCTCGTCGACTTCGGCTTCCGGCTCCCCTCCTGCCTGGACAACCGTCCCCTTCGATACGAGGAGTTCGAGCGGATCGTCCAGCAGACCTTGTTTGTCTCGGCCACCCCCGGCCCCTATGAGCTCAAGTCGAGCCGGGGGGAGGTGGTGGAGCAGGTGATCCGGCCGACGGGACTTCTCGACCCGGAGGTGGAGGTCCAGCCGATCGAGGGGCAGATCGACCACCTGATTCACGAGATCCGCGCGCGGGCCCAGGAGGGGGAGCGTTCCCTGGTGACGACGCTGACCAAACGGATGGCTGAGGATTTGAGCGCCCATTTGAAGGAGGTGGGGCTCAAGGTCACCTACATCCACTCCGATCTGGACGCTTTTGAGCGGGTGGAGGTCCTGAAGAACCTCCGCCAGGGAAATTTCGACTGTGTCGTGGGGGTGAACCTCTTGAGGGAAGGGCTGGATCTGCCCGAGGTCTCTCTCGTCTGCGTCCTGGATGCCGACAAGGAGGGTTTCTTAAGGTCCCCCACTTCGCTCATCCAGGTCTCCGGCCGGGCGGCCCGCCATCTCCACGGAAGGGTGATCCTTTACGGCGATTCTGTCACCGGCGCGATGGCTCAAACGATCCGAGAGACGGAACGCCGCAGAAAGATCCAGCTTGCGTATAATGAGAAGCACAACATCACCCCCCGCTCGGTGGAAAAGGCGATCCGGGAGGGGATTGAGGGGGCCGCCAAGGAGGAGGCGCAGGACCTCCTCCAGCAGGCGGTGGGGGTGGACGCCGACCGGTTCGATCTGGAGCAGGTGGTGGGCGAGATGGAGGGGGAGATGGAGCTTGCCGCCAGAAACCTCCAGTTTGAGCGGGCCGCGAGCTTAAG
>JACPXR010000019.1 GCA_016196465.1 Candidatus Omnitrophota bacterium
AGCGCGTGGCGGCGCCTCCTTCAGCGCCGGCCCCTGCGCTCCAGCGCGTGGCGGCGCCTCCAAGAAGCTATTGGTCACTTTGGGGGCTCCGTGGATCAACTCGATCAGCATGATCAATCCGGCGCGGTCCATCGAAGACCGGTGGACTCAGGAGATCCAGAGGGCTGTCTCGGCGGGGGGCTTCACCCAGGTGGACATTCGGCCGCATCCGCGGGAAAGAGACCCCTATCCCCAGGGGCTCGTTGGGCGCCTGGAGGGGCTGGGGATTTCCGCTCGGACGATCGACTCTTCCTGCCAGGCCCTCTCTGAGATCCTCTGTGACTACGCTGGACTCATCGGGGCCCCCTCCGGCGCCCTGGCAGAGGGGGCGGTCTGTTGTCAAAGAGGTTTCGTCATCGGTCTGGAGGGGGTAGAGCGGGGCCCCGCGATCAAGCCGGTGGCTTATTACTCGGATCAGATCACGGTCAGGCCCGCGGGCCAGAGGTGGGAACCTGAGGATTTCCTGAGGCCCCCTCCGGCGAATGGATCCGTCAAAACGGTCGGTGAGGTTCTCCAGTCGTGGGTGCCTTCCCATGGCCGCTGAGGGGCGTTCGGTCCTGCTCGTGGGATGCGGGCAGATGGGAAGCCGGCATCTTCAGGCGGTGGCCTGCCTGGGGGAGGTGGTGGCTCAAGTCCAGGTGGTCGATCCGAACCCGCGGGCTCTTCAGCTCGGGAGAGAGCGGCTCAAGGAGATCTCTTCGGAACGGACGGCGGCGCAGGAGATCCGCTGGCTCGGCTCCATCCGGCAGGTGACCGGGCGGCCGGACCTTTGCATCGTGGCCACCCATGCGAAGGATCGGGAACGGATCGTCCAGGCGGTCGCGGAGGAAACGGGGGTTCGGGCCTTTCTCCTGGAGAAAATCGTCACGCAGACGGTCGAGGCCTACGAGGCGTTGATCCGGCTTTCCCGGGAAAGAGAGCTTTCCGTGTGGGTGGATTGTCAGGGAAGGGGGCACCCGTTCCATCGGCAGCTCAAGCAACTCTTCAAAACGGGGGAACCGGTTTCCATGGCGGTGACGGGGGGCAACCACGGATTGGCCACGAACGGAGTCCACGCAGCGGACCTGTTTGCTTTCTACAGCCAAGCGAGCGAGATCCAAGAAGCCGGCTCCAACGTGGACCCGATCCTTCACCCCTCCAAAAGGGGAGGGGAGCTTTTCGATTTGAGCGGCACCCTCCGGGGATTCACCAAAAACGGCAGCCAGTTCACGTTGACCTACCATCCAGGGCGTCCGGACCATGAGCACTTTTCCATCGCCAGCCCCAGCGTCCGGTGCGTCGCGGATCACCTCCAGCAGTGGGCGGCCTTGAGCGAGGAGGCCTCCGGATGGGTCTGGCGGCCGATGGAGATTCTGGAAAACTTTTGGGTCAGCCGGATGACCCGCCAGTTCGCCCGGGAGATCCTGAGAACCGGCCGGTGCGATTTGCCCACCCTGGAGGAGGCCTTCGCCGCCCACCGGTTCATCCTGGAGTCGCTTCGGCCCCACTTCAATCAGCTTCTCAACGAGGAGCGCCCGCTGTGTCCGGTCACCTAGCGGAGTGCCTTTTCTCCTCTGACTTGGCGCGGAGGCTTCAAGCGGTGAAGGGATCGGAGGTTCCCGCGGTGGTGGTCGGCTACGGCGCCATGGGAAGGGAGCATCTGAAGGCGCTCCGCTCGCTCTCGGTTCAGGAGATTCTTGTCTGCTCCCGTTCGGAATCCTCCCTGGCTCCACTTCGGGAGAACTCTGGGATCCGGGTGATCTCCGGGGGATTCCAATCGCTTCGGGAAGGGCTCTCTTCCCGGACCTTCGGCATCGTCGCCACCCCAACGGCATCGCTCATTCCGGCCGCCGAGCGTTTAGTCTCGCTGGGCGTTCGAACGCTTCTCATTGAGAAACCGGTCGCGCTGGAGGCGGCCGCGCTGGAAGAGTTCTCTCGTCATCTTCAAGGGACAGGGGTCACCGCCTTCTGCGGCTACAACCGGGTGGGCTATCCTTCCTTTCTGGAAGCCCTGGCGAGGACGAAGGGGGATGGAGGGATCACCTCCTGCCGCTACACCTTCACGGAACTGCTGGATCGAATCGACCCTGGGAGATTCGATCCGCGTGAGTTGAGCCGGTGGGGGATCGCCAACAGTCTGCACGTTCTGAGCATGGCCCACCGGGCGATCGGTCTGCCCGAGCGCTGGAGCGCTCACCGCTCGGGGCAAGCCCTCGACTGGCATCCGGCGGGATCGATCTTCGTCGGCTCGGGCCTCTCCGTGGAGGGGATCCCCTTCAGCTACCACGCCGATTGGGGCTCCGCCGGCCGGTGGTCGGTCGAACTGTACACGGCCAAGGCCGCCTACCGGCTTTGCCCTCTGGAGAAGCTCTTTCAAAAGACCGATTCCCTTTCCGACTGGGAGGAAATCCCAGTGGAATCCTTCGCGCCGGAGGTGAAGGCGGGCTTCGCGGAGCAGGCGGCCGCCTGCATCGACCTTAAGATGAGGCGCTGGATTCCGCTGATTTCTATCGAGGAGGCGGCTCAGCTCACCCGTTTTGCCGAGGCCCTCTTGGGGTACGCGGATGAAGCCTAAGTTCATTCTCCTTCTGGGTCATCAGGGCTGGTTTCTTCAACGGCTGGGATCCCTGCTGAAGAGGGTGGGGGTTTGGATCACCAGCCGCGACCATCCCGTCGGGAGTTATTCGGCGGTTCCCATTGAGGTCCATTACCGGTCCCTGGAAGCGCTCAACCGCCTTGTTCTCGAGATGCCCTCTCTCGGGGCCCTCCCAGAGCGGTTCGCCGTCTCTGGCTTGGACCAGGATTCCCTCAGAAGGCTTCAGCGGCAGCGGTTTCATCAGGCCTTCACGTACGAGTGGACCTTCGCCCGGATGGTCGCTTTTGGCTATCCGGACACGCCACGGTGGGATCTGACCATCGCCAATCCCGCCATGAGAACTTCACGAAGAAGGGCTGTTTCCCGGTACTGGGCTTTTCGAACGCTCTTCCGGGTCCTGAAAGGAACCTGGGTTTCCCTGCGCGGTCCATCCCAGAAAACGGGGAGCCCCAAGAGGATCCATCTGGTGTGGGGCGGGATTTCCCCCATCGAGATGCAGGCGGACCCAGAAAAGCTCTCTCTGCCCCATTTCCTCCGGGAGCTGGCCTGGGAACTCAAGATGGATCCCAGTTCCATCTGGCTGGTCGGCTACGGAAACCTGGAGGGCCCGCTCGATCCTCTTCCCACGAGCATTCCTCCCCTGGCTCCTCCCGCGATGTTCCGGCTCTTGCTGAAGGCCCTCCGGGACCTCTGGGGCGCCTGCCTGGACTCCTCCGGTGGGATCGAGTCGCTCACCCTCGCCGAGGACGCCATGGTCGCCTGGTCCAAGGCCTGGCTGAGTCGGTTTTCTTCCAGCTGCGCCGTGGGAACGCTGGGGGAGATCGCCTGCGACGCCCCCTGGGTGGTGGCCTCCAGGATCTTGGGGCGCTCAGCCTGTTTTGTGGCCTATGCTTCCCTGAATGTTCCCAGCGCGAAGGGGGCCCCCTGGGACGATCTGGAGCCCGGCTACCGGTACTCTCTCTACAGCCATTACATCCTCTGGAGCGAATCGATCGCCCAGTTCTTTCGTCGGTACGCGCAGCCGGGGGCCCAAGTGCTTGTCTCAGGTCCCGTGATGTTCGCTCCCAACGCTCCCAACGGCCCGGCGGCCGAAAGGGGCCGGCCGCTTGAGCGGGCGGCGTTCCGGCTCGGGATTTTCGACATCTCCCCCCATGCCGATTCGCTCCTGTCCCTTCTGGGGCTCGGGGCGGGCTGGTACACGCTGAAGGATGTCGAGGCCTTCTACAACGACATCTTCCTCGCCCTGCGGCGGCTCCACCCGGATGGGGTTCAGGGCAGGGCGGTGGAGGTTCTCATCAAGCCCAAGCGATTTCCAAGAGATGAACAGGTGGTTCCAGGTTACGCGCAGTTTCTCGAGAAACTGGCGGAAGAGGCCCCCTTTCCGGTGCGTCAGCTCGGACAGAGGGAAAATCCGTGGCTCCTCTTCAGCCGGATGGACGCGGTCATCTCCATACCCTTCACCTCTTCCACTTCCGTGGGACGGGCCCTGGGGATTCCTTCCGTTTATTACGCGGCTTCACCGGAAGTCGCCCCAGGCGAGCACACCATGGATGGGAACTGTCTTCTCCGGGGACCCGTGGCTTTGGAGGATTGGCTTCAACGGGTGTTCGAAAACGGAGTCGATCTTCCCCTCCCCCGGGAGATCGGTTCTCAGGCGCTGGCCCGGTGCATGGCTGGTCCCCTCGGGTTTCCGACCGAAAAAGAGGAGGCGCTGCTCACCTCCGGAGCGGGGCGTTAGATGCGCCCAACCGTGCTGGCCCTCATTCCCGCCCGGGGCGGATCCAAGGGGATCCCCAGGAAGTGCCTGCAGCCCTTCTCAGGGCTTCCCCTCATCGCCCACACGATCCGCCTGGCCAAACAGAGCCGGTGGGTGGACCGCTGTGTCGTTTCCACCGACTCCCGCCAGATCGCGGAGGTGGCCCGCCGATATGGCGCCGAGGTTCCCTTCATGAGGCCCGCCGCTTTGGCCAAGGACGAAGCGGGCTTGATGGAAGTGGTGCTGCACGCTCTCCTGTGGCTCGAGGCCCATGAGTCGTACCGGCCGGAGTTCCTCCTGCTTCTCCAGCCGACCTCTCCCCTGCGCGCCTTGGAGGACATTGACCGTCCGATCCGGCTCGCTCAGGAAAGAAAAGCGGATGGAGTGGTCAGCGTCTGCCCCGCCCATCCGCATCCGTATTGGACCAAAGGGATCGACCGGGAAGGGAGATTGGTGGATTGGATCCCTCCGGGGGTCGAAGTTTCCCGCCGGCAGGAATTGCCCCCCCTCTACGCGCTCAACGGAGCGGTCTTTCTTGAACGGCGGGAGGTCCTCCTGAGGCGGAAGAGCTGGACCACCGAGCGGACCTACGCCTATCGGATGCCGCCGGAGCGGTCCCTGGACATTGATCTTCCCTGGCAGATGCGCCTGGGGGAGGGCTGGCTTTCGACCGCCGCCGAGGCTTCTTTTGAAATCGCGGGTCGCCCCATCGGCTCGAAGCACCCCTGCTTTGTCATCGCGGAAGCCGGGGTCAACCACAACGGCAGCCTCCAGAGGGCCAAGGAGCTCGTGGAGGCGGCCAAGCGATCGGGGGCGGACGCGGTGAAGTTTCAGACGTTCAGGGCCGAGCAGATGACCTCTCCCTTCGCCCCCAAGGCGGCTTACCAGAAGCGGTCCGCCCCGCGGCGGGAGTCGCAGTTGGAGATGCTCAAGCGCCTGGAGCTGAGCCGCCCCATGCACGAGGCCTTGATGGACCACTGCCGGAGGCAGGGGATCCTCTTCCTCTCCTCCCCCTTCGACGAGGAGTCCGCGGACCTTCTGGAGGCGCTGGGGGTGGAGGCCTTCAAGGTTCCTTCCGGCGAGCTGACCCACCTGAGGTTCCTGGCTCACCTGGCCCGAAAAGGAAAGCCGATGATCGTCTCGACCGGGATGTCCACGCTGGAGGAAGTGACCCGCGCGGTGGATCTGATCCGTCAGGCGGGGAATCCCCCGTTGGCGCTGCTCCACTGCCTCTCCGCCTATCCGGCCGATCCGGCGCATCTGAACCTTCGTTCGATTCCGTTTTTGGAAAAGACCTTCCGGGTGCCGGTCGGTTTTTCGGACCACACCCTCGGAGAGGAGGCGTCGCTGGCGGCCGTCGCCCTGGGGGCCTCCATTCTGGAAAAGCATTTCACGCTGAGCCGTTTCCTGCCGGGCCCGGATCACGCCGTTTCTTTGGAGCCGGATCGGCTGAAGGCCTGGGTCAGGGGGATCCGTCTTGTCGAGTCTGCGTTGGGCAGCCCCCAGAAGGCCCCCGCACCGGAGGAGAGGGAGATTGCGGCGGTGGCCCGCAAGAGCCTGGTGGCCTCCAGAGACATCCCGGCCGGCAGGCCCTTGACCCGGTCGCTCGTGGCGGCCAAGCGTCCGGGTGTTGGGATTTCCCCGGCGCTCCTGCCGGAGGTCCTCGGAAAAATCACCACCCGAGAGATCCCGGAAGGGACGCTCCTCACAGAGGAGATGTTCCGATGAGGAAGATCTGCGTCGTGACGGTGGGCCGCTCCGACATCGGGATCTACCGGCCGATTCTTGAAGAAATGAGAAGGGATCCGGAATGGGAGCTTCAGCTCATTGTCTCCGGGGCCCATCTGCTGAAGGATTTCGGCCTGACCGTCCAAGAGATCGAAGCGGAAGGGATCCCCATCGCCCAACGGCTGGAGATCCTGGAGCGGTCGGATGATCCGGAGGCGGTGGCCCGGTCCATGGGCCGGGGGATCTCCGCTTTTTCCGCCGCCTACAGCCGCCTCAAGCCGGATCTGCTCCTTCTGGCGGGGGACCGGTTTGAGATGTTCGCCGCGGCCGCGGCGGCCGTGCCGGTCAACCTTCCCATCGCCCATCTCCACGGAGGGGAAATCTCCGAGGGGGCCATGGATGAGGGGTTCCGGCACGCGATGACGAAGCTCGCCCATCTCCACTTTGTTTCAACCGAGGAACACGCCCGGCGCGTCATTCAGATGGGAGAAGAACCCTGGCGGGTCTGCGTTTCCGGCGCTCCGGCCCTGGAGGCGGCGCGGAGTTTCACCCCGTGGTCTCCGGCGATGCTTCAAGACCGCTTCCGCCTGAGGGTGGAGGGACCCTTTCTTCTGGTCACCTTTCACCCGGAGACCAAAGGACCCGGTCAGATCCCCCTTCAGACAGAGGCCCTCCTGGCGGCCTTGAAGGCCTCCGGGCGGAGGGTGATCTTCACCATGCCCAATGAAGATCCTTCCGGACGGCTGATCCGGGAGAAGATCCTTTCCTTTGTCCGGGACGATTCCTTGGCTCAAGCCGTTGAGGGCCTCGGAACCCAGGCCTATTTCACCCTGATGTCCCTGGCGGGGGCCATGGTGGGCAACTCCTCCAGCGGAATCATCGAGGCGCCCTCGTTCAAGCTTCCGGTGGTGAACATCGGAAACCGCCAGAGGGGCAGGCTGAGGGCCCGGAACGTGATCGACGTGGAAGCCTCCAGCGAAGCGATCCTCTCCGGCATCCGGCAGGCCCTTTCAGGGGCGTTTCGGGCGAGCCTGAAGGACTTGGTGAACCCCTACAGCCGGGAAGGGGCCCCCCGGATCATCCTGGAGCGCCTGAAAGGCATCCCCTTGGATCAGCGTTTGATCTCGAAATCGTTTCATGACGCCCCCCAGCCCCTGGAGGATCCCCTTCCTTCCCCCAGAGGCCCATCGGGAAGATCGAATCCGAAGATTCTTTTTTTCGGAAAAGCG
>JACPXR010000008.1 GCA_016196465.1 Candidatus Omnitrophota bacterium
ACCACAACCCTTGTCAGCGCGTTGTTTCCGGAATCAGATGTGCCGGTTCTTCTAAAATGCGAAGGATCTTCTTAGCACAATAAACCCGATTTCGTTCAGCGCCACTCATCTCCGCAAGGATCTCCAATTTCTCTAATTGCTCTACGGCACGCTGGACGGTTGTGAAAGCCACTTCGAGCTGCCCAGAGGCTTTCTTCAAGGTCAGGTAAGGATTTTCTGCAAGTAACTCGATGATTCGGCTAGGCAATTTCGACTGGCGATCGGCCACGGCTTTTCGCCAATTTTCTAAAAGTCCATTGATCCGTTCCGCCCGCCCAAGAGCATCTTCGGACTGGCGCGCAACCCCGTTTAAGAAATAGTCCAACCATTCAACCCACTCACTGCGCTCAACGACACCACGTAAACGATCGTAATAATCCCGCCGGGTCGCCTCGAAAAAAGCGCTTAAGTACAACAAAGGGGCGGGAAGGATTTTCCGCTCGATGAGAAAGAGAATAATAAGCAGCCGGCCTACACGCCCATTGCCGTCGAGGAACGGATGGATCGCTTCAAATTTGGAGTGGATCATCCCCGCCTGAACTAAGGGGGGCAGCGACCGATCTTGGAGGAATTTCTCCCACTCCCCAAGACAGTTCATGAACTCCGAAGGGGGCGGTGGAACATACACAGCGTTCATGAGTGTGCATCCTGGGGGACCGATCCAATTCTGCGAGCGCCGGAATTGGCCGGGCGTGGCATGACGACCGTGTACGCCTTTCATCAATCTCTCGTGAAGCTCCCTTGTCAAGCGCAACGATAGAGGCAACGATTCCAGGCGTTTGATGCCGTATTCCAGAGCGACCACGTAGTTGCCCACCTCGCGAAGGTCGTCAGGAGATCGCTCGACTGCCGCCCCGGCCTCTGCAGCTAGGATCTCCCCCAGGGAAGAATGAGTTCCCTCAATCCTGCTGGAAAGGACCGCCTCGCGGCGAACAAACGGCCGGATCAGCAGATGGGGATTCGGCAGCCGTATCCCCTCCCCTGCCAGTTTCCCGATCAAACGGTCGGCGTCTGAGAGAGATCGGGTCAGCTCAGGCGTCCAGTTGAGCTTTGGCGGCAGCGGATCAGGGATGAATGCCGTGTACCCTTCTGGACATCGAAGGGTTCGCCCCGACGGCTTCGCTTTCTCAGGCATCTTTTCTCCTCAAAAATAACACCTCTCTCTATTTTCGATATTGTACATAAACGAAAATAACGAGTCAAGCGATTTTCAGGTCAACAATTTCCGATTTGCCTAGCCGTCGGCACGCAGTGGGAAAAGGGCCCTGTAGGAAAACGATAGGGATTCTTGGTGGTTCACGCAGGCATTAACAGGTCGAATGGACTACTTGGTAGTGTCTCAGTTTCAGAATCCAGCCCCTTGACCACGCCCTGATTATAAGCCAAAATGGGGGTATGGCGAAACAGAGAAGAATTACCAAACCCCGCGACTGGGCGCAACGCGCCCTCTCAGTCGTTCAGCAGGCCATCGGAGAAATACCAAAGCAATCCCCTCCCAAAAAAGACGCTACTGCAATCCGTAGAGGTCGCCTTGGAGGAATTAAAGGCGGCGTTTCCCGCTTAAGGAAGCTCTCACCCCGACGACGGAGAGCGATTGCCCGACGGGCTGCTCGAAGCCGCTGGGACCTTTCTTCGTAGTCCGCACCATTACCAAAACCTCGCAATATATCTGCAATAGACTTTGCACTTGACATTTACCCACCAGGTGTGGTCTATTACATGCGAGGGGGTATCCTATGGAAAAAGATCCTGAATTAACAGCAATGACCTCTGTAGCTCAAGCTCTGGAGGGGTTAGACGAGCGAACCACTGCTCGTGTTTTGAAGTGGGCTTTCGACCGGTTCGGCGTTTCGACGAAGTTTCTTGGCGCAGGTAAGGGTTCTGGAGGAACTGAGAAATTTCCTCTGGCACAAGATGATAATGAGGTGGAGAAGTTTAAAGACCTTCCGACTCTTTATGACGCGGCCAATCCCACGACAGCATCGGAGAAAGCCCTGGTTGTTGGCTACTGGTTCCAAGAGATTGAAGGAAATGAGAACTTCGAATCCCAAGCCCTCAACACCAAGCTCAAAAATATGGGGCATGGTGTTAAAAACATCACGAGGGCGTTTGATGTTTTGCAGAATATGACTCCTCGTCTCGTAATTCAGATTCAGAAATCAGGGCAGACTAAACAGGCGCGGAAAAAATACAAAGTAACAACGGAGGGGATTCGTAAGGTTCAAGAAATGATGCAGGTAACGAAGGGCAGGGGTGAAAAATGAGAAGAGATTGTGGCTGGCTCGGCGGCCAAAACAAGAAGCGTGGGGAGGTGACCTTAGCTTAGGAGCGGCCACCAACCCCACGCCCGAGGTAATACCCTAAGTGCCGGTGTGAATCCAACCACCGGCACTTCTATTCTACCTGACCAATAAGAAATAATCCATTACTTTTTAACTTGACAAATGCTTGAGAACAAGGCATAATACCATCATGAACAGGTTAGATCGAAAACGACAAATTCAAATTCTGAATGCTCTGGTAGAGGGTGCTTCCCTTCGTGCCACCTCTCGCATGGCCAACGTTTCTATCAACACGGTTACCAAGCTCTTGGTGGATGTAGGCGTGGTCTGTTCCGAGTACCAGGACAAGACCTTCCGAAACCTCACCTGCAAGCGGCTTCAATGCGATGAGATTTGGAGCTTCGTCTATGCAAAGGATAAGAACGTCCCAAAGAAGAAGCGTGGGAAATTTGGCTACGGCGATGTCTGGACATGGACGGCTCTGGATGCTGAAACTAAGCTCATCCCCTGCTGGTACATTGGGACACGGGATGCTGGCGCGGCTTACCACTTCATGCGCGATCTGGCGGGACGGCTGGCAAACCGCGTTCAATTGACCACCGATGGACACAAGGCATACCTCGAAGCGGTTGAGAACGCTTTTGGAGCCGATATTGACTATGCCATGCTCCAAAAGATTTACGGGACTGATAAACCGGAAGGGGAAACCCGCTACAGCCCCGCTCAATGCATGGGAGCCAAACGCGCCCTCATCACCGGCAAGCCGGAATATGAGCACGTCTCTACAAGCTATGTTGAGCGGCAGAATCTTTCTATGCGAATGGGGATGCGCCGGTTTACCCGTTTAACCAACGGATTCAGCAAGAAGATTCAGAACCATGCCCACGCGATTGCGCTCTACTTCATGCATTACAACTTCGTCCGAATCCACAAGACACTACGGGTAACACCGGCAATGGCGGCAGGAGTAACAAATAAGCTATGGACGCTGGAAAACGTGCTGGATTTGCTCCAAAAACAATCTTAGGCCAAACTGAGACATTACACATTTCTACTATAAAATCAACCCTCCTCGATTTTGGCAGCCAGCACCCTAAAATGAAAATAATGAATCAAGCGGTTTTCAGCGGGAGGAAACGAAGAAGGTGCTGGGGAGCCAGAAGAGGAAGACCCCGATGGCCCCGGCCCAGAGGATCCAGCCGACCGAGCCTAGCAGGGCCGAAAGGAGCACGAGAAGGGAAAAGTCGATCCGCAGCCACTCGATGACCCACCCCCACCTCTCTTTCGGCGAGGGGCTCATGGAGGAGGGGGCCTGCCAGGGGGTCACCCCGCCCACATCCAGCGCGAAGGAAAGGATGCTCCCGCCGGCCGCCACCCACCCGAGGAAGAGCCAGGGCCCAGCCGGATGCTGGCGGGATAAGCCGACGCCTAGGCCGAGGAACAGCGCCACATGGACGACGCAGTCGGCCACCGTATCCAAAAAGGCCCCCAGACGGCTGGCGGTGTTCGTTTGGCGGGCCACCTTCCCGTCGCACTCGTCCATCAGGTTGGCCAGCAGGAATCCCAGTCCTCCACACGCCATTCCGGAGGGGGTCCCTCGAGAGAACCCGATCCCGGCCAGGAGCCCGAACAGGAGGGAGAGGAGCGTGATGGAGTTGGCGGAGAGCTTGAGCCGGATGAAGGCGGGGACCAACGGCCTGGCCAGGGCGGTGTTAACGGGCAACAGCGATCGGAGAGACATGGTTGGTCGGTTCCTGCGGAAGCTCCTCCGGCGAGGGAGGATCGGGAGAGACCAGCCGTCCGTCCTTGAGGAGCCGGAAGGTTTTCCCCCGCCAATAAACGACGGAGCCGAAGAGGCCGAAGCACCAGAGAACGAAACTGAGGATGTCCTGGACCGGAACCCAGATCCAGAATCGCTGGGCGGCCCGATCCTTCAGATGGAGGGCCCCGATCGAGTAGGCGGTGAGGAGCCGCGTCAGCCAGGTCAACCCCAGCACCGCCCAGGCCCAGGGGGCTGCCCCGGAGATGAGGAGCAGGGCGCCGCTCATCGGGATCCCGTAGGTGAAGATCAGCCCCCGATAGCCCCAGGGGCGACAGGCCCGGATGCCCCGGTTCCACCGGATCTGGCGGCGGATGAGGGCCTTGAGCCCCGTCGCGGAGAAGTCATGCTCCACCACCAGATCGGAGAGGATCACCCGGTACCCGGCCCGGGCGATCCGGTTCCCCAACAGGAAGTCGTCCGCCAGGTAATCGGCGATGGAGCGGAATCCCCCGATCTCTCGCAGGATCTCTCGCCGGATGAGGACGGTGGAGCCCAGGGCGAACTTCATCCCCTCCCACCTCCAGGCGGTCAGGACGAAGGGGCAAAACTCCGTTGATTCCCGGAGGGCCTCCAGGGTGGCGATCACCCCTTTGCTCAGGGAGCGGCACATGCAGGTGACCGCCCCAACCTCCGGGCCGCGCATCGGGCGGATCACCCGGCGCAGGTACTCCCGCCCCACGCGGATGTCGGCGTCGCAGACCAGGAGGAACGGGTGCCGGGCCTGCTTCTCCATCTGGATCAGGCTGCTCACCTTCGGATTGGCCCCCTCGGCAGAGGGGCAGGAGACAATCTGAACGTCCAGATCCGGGGAATCCCGCACGATCCTGCGCAGGATCTCCACCACCGGCTCCTTCTCGTCCCGGACCCCGAAAAGGATCTGCATGTCGGGGTAATCCTGCCGGCAGAAAGAGGAGAGGTTCTCATAGCTGCTGGGATCAAGGCCGTGGACCGGCTTGAGGAGCGAGACCGGCGGAGTGAACTCCGGTTCGGGGGGGGACGGCCGGCTCCTGCCGGAGAAGAAATCCCAGGCGGCGCAGAGGGCCGCTCCATAGAACCCGACGGCGGTCAGGGAGGGGATCAGGAACGAAAGGACAAGGAAGGAGTGCATGACTCTGCTTCGTCTGAAAAGGTGGCCAGCCGGAATCCGTGGGAGAAGAGGGCCTCCCGGACCCGGGGGCTCAGGAGGGCCGCCCGCTCCTCTCCTGTGGTGAGGTGAGAATAGATCTCGATCCGGTCCGCCTGGATTCTGGGGATCAGCCCCAGCAGGTACTCCTCCGACATCCGGCCGGTTTGGAGGAGCCCATAGACCCGGTCGGTGAAGCGGATGCCGGCGGAGGTGAGGTGCCGCCTAGCATAGAGACGGCGCACCGCCTGAAAGGTCCAGGCCAGCGCCGCTTTCTCCAGCCATCCGGATCTGTCCAGGGCCAGGGTGGTCCCCAGCTCCTCCGACGGAAGGCGGATCACCCGGACCCCGAACTCCTCGCGCAATCCCCAGAGGATCTTCAGCACCACCGGCGGCAGATGCATGTTCCGATGGCCATCCAGGTGGGAGAGCCTGAGCCCGGTCTGCCGGAACTTCTCCAGTTGGGCCCGTATCTCCAGGGCAAGCTCCCGGCGGGCGGATCGGTTCAACTGGTAGTTGAGCCCGGCCCCGACCGGCCGGGAGGAGAACCGGCCCGTCGGGCTGACCAGGTGGGGGATCTGGGAATGGGGCAGCGCCGACCGGCCGGAGATGAGGACCAGATGGAGGCCGACCGCCAGGGAGGGATGGCGGTGGGCCAGGGCGACCGCCTCCTCAAAGGCCTCCCCCGTCACCATGAGGCTGGCGCTGGTCAGCACGCCGTCGGAATGGGCCTCGATGATCGCTCGGTTGACCGGGGAGGAGATCCCGAAGTCGTCCCCCGTGACGATGGCGGATCGGGAGGTCACGCCGCCTTCAGCTGTTCCTGCTGGGCGATGAATCGTTTGCGCTCGAAATGGAGCCGGATGAACTCACGGGCCTCCCGGAAAAGGCGATCCCGCTCCCGGCGGTCGTAGAGGGTCTTCTTCACCACGCGCCAGAAGGCCCGGGGCCTGAGGAAGTACTCCAGGTAAAACCGGTCCACCGCCTCCATCATCTCGGCCCGGGAGAGCCCGGGATACTCGATGTGAGGGAGCTGATGGCCGGTCTCGGCCAGCATCTGGGCATCCTGCCGGAAGTAGCCGTTCTTGGTGACGTACTCATACAGCTCCGTGCCGGGGAAGGCGTGCGCGATGGAGACCTGGATCGTCTCCGGATCCAGCCGCTTGGCGAACTCGATGGTCTGCCGGATCGTCTCCGGGGTCTCGCCGGGGAGCCCGATGATGAAGTCGCCGTGGACCTTCATCCCGGCCTTCTTGCAGTTGCTCATGAAGGTCTGGGCCTGCTCCACCGTCGTCCCCTTCTTGATGTTCTTGAGGATCTGGGGGGATCCGGACTCAAACCCCACGATGTACAGCCGGCATCCGGCCTCCCGCATCGCCTGGATCGTCTCGGCATCGACGTGGACCCGGGTGTTGCAGGACCAGGTGAACTTCAGCTTCCGGAACTCTTTGGCCAGGGCCAGCACCCGCTCCTTGCGTATCGTGAAGGTGTCGTCGTCGAAGAAGATCTCCTTCACCTGCGGGAAGTTGGCCAGCGCCCACCGGACCTCTTCCACGACGTTTCCGATCGACCGCTCCCGCCAGGGGTGCATGTCGAAGGTCTGCGGCCAGAGGCAGAAGGTGCACAGGGCCGGGCAGCCCCGGGTCGTGTAGAGGGAGATGTAGGGGTGGAGGAGGAAGGGGATGTTGTACTTGGTGACGTCCAGGTCCCGCTTGTAGATGGGGGTCACCCAGGGGTAGTCGTCCAGATTCCGATTGAGCGGCGGCGGCGGGGTCCGGACGATCCCGCCGTTCTTTCGGAAGCTCACCCCCTGGATCTCCTCCAGGGGTTTGCCGCTGGCGAATTCGGTCACCATGGAATCGAACTCCTTGTCGGTGACGAAATCGATCGCGCGGCTGGCCCCGAGGGTCTCCTCGGGAAGAACGCTGGCGTGCGGGCCGACGAAGGCGATCTTCACGGCTGGGTTCGCCCCCTTGATCATCTCGGCCAGCTTGACGTCGCTGCGGAATCCGGTGGTGCTGGTGAATAGGACGACGAACTCGTGCTCCTTAGCGATCCCAACCGCTTCCTCGGGGGTGACCCCGTGAGGGGCGGCGTCGAGGAGGCGGCTTCCCGGGATCATGGCGGCCGGATAGGCGAGCCACACGGGATACCAGAACGACCAGACCTCGCGCCTTGACGGCCAGCGGGAGCTGGCCCCCCCATCGAAGTTTTCAAAGGACGGTGGATTCAACAGCAGCGTTTTCATCATCTCAGTGGCGTCGCCTCCTTCAGATCCCCCACATTCTACCAGAAGTCAGGGCAAACGAGTGGCGAGGATTTCTACCGGGGAAGATTCCTCAGGATCCAGATGAGACCGAGGACCACTCCGGAGCTGGAGGTGAGGATGACGAGGGCGCGGTAGATCCGTCGGCCGGTCTGGCTGGCCCGGTGATAGAACCGGCCGGCCAGGTAGCCGTATCCGCTCATCGAGGCGGCGCAGCCGAGGCTGAACAGGCCGATGTAGGTGTAGGCGAGCCAGGCCGTCGCCATCATGCCGATCGGGATGAGGACCAGCACCTCGACGGCGCCGGAGGCGCCGTGGACCATCCCCACCAGGGTGGGGGCGAACCAGTGGATATGCCTGCTGCCGGGTTCGTGGGAATGGGGGTGGGTGTGCTTTTTCGTCGGATGCGCGTGCCGATGCTCATGGGAGCGTTCCTGCGCCAGAAGGGTCAGCCGCCACACCCCTAGGATCAACAGGGAGATCCCCACGGCCATCTCCGCGTACCGCTCGAACGCAGGATCGAACTTCAGGCGCAGGATCAGGATCAGCGACCCCAAGAGGAGGACGGCCATGGCGTGGCCGATGGCCCAGCGGCAGCCGAACCAGGCGCTCTTGAGCGGGTCCGGCTCCAGCGACACGAAGTGGGTGACGGCGGCGACATGGTCCCGATCGAAGGCGTGCCGCATCCCAAAGAGGAGGCCCGTCAGCAACAGGAGGAACGATTTCATGTTCAGAATGGTACCGGCCTTTCCTCCAGTCTATACCGAAGGAGAGGCGCCTGCAAGGCGACGGAGAGAAAGTCGGCGGAGAGAAAGGCCCAGCCGCGGGCTTGACGGGAGGATTCCCTTCCTCATACAATGTCGGCCAACAGCCAGTCAAAGGGAGAGAAATGCCCTCAGAGGATAAGCGAAGGATAGATCTCTCGGACGAGAACCTTTCCAGGCGGCATGTCGTCGCCATGGAGAAAGGGGCCCTGCGGCGGCTGATCGGCACCGCATCCCTGTTCGCCATCGGCTACGGGGATGTCGGCTCCTCCATCTATTACGCCCTCGGCGTCACCACCGCCTGGGCGATGGGGGCCGCCCCGCTGGCGATCGCCATCGCCGGCATCTTCTTCATCTTCACCGTCCTCACCTACGCGGAGCTCTCCGCCGCCCTGCCGGAATCCGGGGGCTCCCAGCTTTTCGCCCGGCGGGCCTTTGGGGACGTCGCCTCTTTCATTGCCGGCTGGGCGCTGCTTTTAGACTACGTCCTGACGGCGGCGATCTCCGCCTACACCGTGGCCCCGTATCTGTCTTATTTCTGGCCGGCCTTGAAGACGCCAGTCGGGCATATCGGATTCACCGTGCTCCTGCTGGTGGCCTTGGGGGTCCTGAACATCGCCGGCATTCGGGAGTCGGCCGGGGTCTCCCTCACCCTGGCCCTCATGGACATCGTCACGCAGGCGGCGATCATCGTCATCGGTTCGGTCCTGGCGCTGAACCTTCCACGGCTTCTGGGCCAGATTGAATGGGGAGTGGCCCCGAGCTGGCAGAACCTGATTTATGGAGTCACGATCGCCATGGTGGCCTACACCGGCATCGAGGCGGTCTCCCAGCTTTCAGGGGAGACGGTGGATCCCGGGCGCAAGGTCCCCCGTGCGATGCTGATGACCCTGGGGACGGTTCTCGTCATGTACATGGGCATCTCGGTCATCGCCCTGTCGGTCATGACCCCTCAGGAGCTGGGCGGCCAATGGATCAACGACCCGATCGCCGGGATCGCCGCCCACATGCCGGGGGTGGGTCCCTACCTGGCTCCCTGGATCACCGTCTTGGGGGCGACGATCCTGACCATTGCTGCCAACGCCGGGATGATCGGCGCCTCCCGGCTGGCCTATTCGATGGCTAACAATTACCAACTGCCCACCTTCTTTAGCCGCCTCCACCCGCGCCTGAAGACCCCCTACCTGGCCCTGGCGGCCTTCACCGCAATCTCGATTCTTGTCGTGCTGATCGCCCGGGAGCTGAAGGTCCTGGCCGACCTGTACAACTTCGGGGCGATGCTGGCCTTTTCGATGGCGCATCTGTCCCTCCTGGGGTTGCGGGTGAAGGAGCCGGATTTGAAGCGGCCCTTCAAGCTCGGCCTCAACCTCCGGCTGGCCGGGCGGCAGCTCCCCTTGACGGCCCTCCTGGGATTCTGCGCCACCTTTTCCGTCTGGCTGATCGTCGTGGCGACCCATGTCCATGGGCGGAACCTCGGCTTCATCTGGATGGGGATGGGCTGTCTCCTGTACGCCTGGTATCGGAAGCGGGCCCAGCTGCCGGTCATGGAGACGGTTCAGATCGAGAAGGTTTCCGTTCCGGAGTATCAGGCGCTCGCCGTCAAGTCGGTGCTGGTGCCGACCATGGGCGGGCCGATGACCGAGAACCTCCAGGTGGCCTGCCAATTCTCCAGGGACCACGGGGCCCACGTGACCGCCCTGCACGTGATCGAGGTCCCGGCGACGCTGCCCCTGGACACCTTCCTCCCGGACAAGCTTGCAGCGGCCGATGCCGCCTTGAAAAGAGCGATGGCGATCGGGCGGGAGTTCAATCTTCAGGTGACGACCCAGATCCTCCAGGCCCGCTCCGCGGGACAGGCGATTGTGGATCTGGCCGCCGAGCAGGATTTCGATCTGATCGTCGTCGGAGCCGTCCACAAGCACCCCCCCTCCCCTCTGCCGGCCGCCTCCAGCCTGGGGGCCACCACCGAATACGTCGTCCGCAACGCCCACTGCCGGGTCTGGATCTGCAAAACCTCCGGGAGATGATACAATGCTGGCGCCGATTAAGCCGAGGTAGCTCAGTGGTAGAGCGCAGCTCTGAAAAGGCTGGCGTGGGGAGTTCGATTCTCCCCCTCGGCACGATCTCTTTTGGGGGAGGAGCTTAGAGCCGGTCCTTAGAGCCCGCGGGAGCCGGGCTTGGTCAGGGGGACCCCTTCCTTGCAGAGGGGGCACTCCGAGGAAGGGAAGGTCTTCAGGCTCAGGCTCAACAGGGCGTGGTACTTGACGTCGAAGGCGGCCCACCCTCCGGAGCGGTCAATCAGGGCCCCCACCCCCACCACCGTGGCCCCTCGATCTTGGACGAGGCTGATCAGCTCATCCACCGAGCCGCCGGTGGTGATCACATCCTCGACCGCGAGGACCCGGTCCTTCGGCCCCACATGGAAGGCCCGCCGGAACACCAGCCGTCCCCCCTCCCGCTCCGCGAAGACCGACCTGGCTCCGAGGTGCCTGGCCGTCTCATAGCCGACCAGGATCCCTCCCAGGGCCGGGGCCACCACGCAGGTGACGTCGTCGCTGATGAACCGCTCCGCCAGGGTCTCGCAGACCCGCGAGGCCAGGGTCGGGTGCTGCAGGATCATGGCGCACTGGAGGTACTCGTGGCTGTGGAGGCCGCTGGAGAGGAGGAAGTGGCCTTCGAGCCAGGCGCCGCACTCCCGGAAGAGGCGCATCACGTCACTGGGCCGCATCGGGAGACCCTCCGTGGGGTGCGGGGAAAAGGTGATGGGATCGAACGGCCCGTTGGATCGCCTCTTCGATCTGCCGAAGGGAGGCCGCCGGCGGCTGCGACGTCCCTCCGGAGCGGGGCGAGGGGATCGCCAGGAGGATCACCTCCAGAGGGGGGAATGGGCCTTTGGAAAGTTCGGCCGCGAGCTTTCCGGTGTCCACCCCGATCGGCATCCGGGTGCCGTCCAGCAGCACCAGGTGCGGCTTGAACTCCTCCAGGGCTCGAAGGGCCTCTTCCGGCTCGCTGGCGCAGGCCAGCTCCACCCTCAGCTCTCCCTTGAGGTTCTTGAAGTGCGGCTTGATGATCTGCTCATAGAGCTGCAGGTTCCCTTCGACGAACAGGAGTCGAAGGGACTCGGAAGGGGCCAATCTCTGTGAAGCCGCCTCCTCTGGCGCAGGCCCCTGTTCCAGGAGGGCCTTGACCGATTGGGTGAGCTCCTCGAGGGAAACCGGCTTCTGCTTGATCATCTCCGGCTTGAGCTCCCCAAGCTCCTTCCGGAACTGCTCTCCATAGGCGGTGATGACGAGGACCTTCACCTTAGGGTAAGAGGCCCGGACCTTCCTCAAGACCTCAATGCCGTTCACGTCCTTCATCTGCAGATCCAGGATGATCAGAGAAGGGCGGCTCCGCTCCAGCTGCTCGATAGCCTGGTCCCCGTAGAAGGCCCTTAAGACCTCATACCC
Organism: Candidatus Omnitrophota bacterium; assembly: GCA_016196465.1. Classification (GTDB taxonomy): domain Bacteria; phylum Omnitrophota; class Gorgyraeia; order 1-14-0-20-64-10; family 1-14-0-20-64-10; genus JACPXR01. Next base: position 11,746 of record JACPXR010000008.1, read on the forward strand.
TTTGCTCTGGAAGAAGGCCTCCAGCGCCAGGGTGACGGCCGCCTCGTCGTCCACCACCAGGATCGATCGTTCCATCTCCGCCTGTCGTTCTCCCTTAGGAAACAGCCCCCATCTCCCGCACCAGGGCCTGAGCCGCCTCCGCGGGGTTGGAGGCCTGGAGGATCGGTCGGCCCACGACGATGTAGTCGGCGCCGGCCTTGACCGCCTCGGAGGCGGTGGCGGTCCGGCTCTGGTCCTCCTTCGAAGGGCTGGGGCTGGGGAAGAGCCCCTCCGGACCGGCCAGCCGGATCCCCGGGGTGACGATGAGGAACTCCTCCCCGCAGGCCCACCGGACGATCCTCGCCTCTTGAGCGGAGGCGACGATCCCGTTCAGGCCGACCGACTTTGCCAGCTTCGCCAGATAGAGAACCTGGTCCTTCAGGGTCTTCCTCAATCCAAGGTCCGCCATGTCCCGTTCCGCCATCGAGGTGAGGACCGTCACCCCGATGAGCAAGGGGGCCCCCTGCTTGGATCGAGCCGCCTCCTCCCGGACGGAGTGAAGCGCTTGCCGCATCATAGATGATCCGCCCTGGATATGCAAGTTGGTCATCCAGACCCCGAGCCGGCTGGCCGCGGCAACGGCCCTGCCCACGGTGGAGGGGATGTCGTGGAACTTCAGATCCAGGAAAACCCGCCCCCCCAGGCGGTGGACCGCCTCGACGGCGGCGGGGCCTGCGGAGGTGAACAGCCCCAGCCCCACCTTGAAATGCCTCACCCCGACCGGCGCGAGCACCTCGACCAGCCCGGCCGCCTCCTCCAGCCCCTTCACGTCGAGCGCCACAATGAGGCGATCGGCCGGGGCCAGTTTCATCCGGCCACCCCCTGCGGGATCCCCCTGAGCCTCTCAGGGACTGCAAGTTTTCCGACGAGCGCCCTTGGGCCGGCCAGCTTCCGGGCCGACAGGTACCGTCTCAGGCCCCGGATGATTTCCAGGGGCGCCTTGGGATTTACGTAGTTGGCCGTCCCCACCTCGACCGCCGTCGCCCCGCAGAGCATGAACTCCACCGCATCCTCGGCCCGCATGATCCCTCCGATGCCGATCAGAGGGACGCGGGGCAGGGCCCGGTGAACCTGCCAGACCATCCGGAGGGCCACCGGCTTGATCGCCGGTCCCGATAAGCCGCAGGTCACGGTGGCGACCCTCGGCCGCCAGCGGTCGGCATCCACGGCGATCGCCAGCAGGGTGTTGATCAGGGAAAGGGCGTCGGCCCCCGCCTCGGCTGCGGCCCGGGCGATTCCCGCGATGTCGGTGACGTTGGGGGAGAGCTTCGCGATCAAGGTCCGCCGCGTCACCCGGCGCACCCGCCCCACCACCTGGGCGGTCAGCCTCGGATCGACCCCAAACTCGATTCCTCCCCGCTCGCAGTTCGGGCAGGAGATGTTGAGCTCCAGCCCGTCGATTCCGCCCGCATCCTCGAGGCGCCGGGCCAGATCCACGTATTCCCTCACCGACTCTCCGGCCAGGTTGACGATGATCCTGGGCCCTTTGAGCCTCTTCAGAAAGGGGAGCTTCTCCTTCAGGAAGGCCTCCAGCCCCACGTTCTGCAGGCCGATCGAGTTGAGCATCCCGGAGGGGGTCTCGTAGATCCGCGGAGCGGGGTTCCCGGGGCGGGGCTTGAGCGAGATCGATTTGGTGACGATCCCCCCCAGGGCATTGACGTCGTAGAGGCGGTGGTACTCCTGGCCGTAGCCGAAGGTCCCGGAGGCCACCATCACCGGGTTCTGGAGGGTGAGTTTCCCGATCCGGACGGCGAGGTCGGCGGTTACCGCCATACGATCTCGTCCGCCTGAAACACCGGGCCCTCGGTGCAGACCCTCTGAAAGCGGGCGTGGGAGCCGGCCGGCTCGGCGGCAACCTCCACCACGCAGCCCATGCAGCAGCCCATCGCGCAGCCCATCCGCTCCTCCAGCGACACCTGGGCCGGCAGATCCCGCCGATCGGCCAGGGCCGCCGCGGCCGCCATCATCGGGGTGGGGCCGCAGATGTAAAGAACGGGCGCGGGTCCCCGGTTCCGGGTCGTGGGCAAGAACCTTCGGAGCAGGTCAACGACGCTGCCCCGGTGTCCCGATGTCCCATCGTCGGTGGCGACATGGACCGGGATCCCCAATCGTCGGAATCCGTCGGCGCAGATCACCCAATCCTTCGTCCTGGCTCCCAGGAACGCGACGACCCGGCGGGAGCCGGCGGGTGGAAGATCGAGCAGCCGTTTGGCCAAGAGATAGAGCGGCGGGATCCCGACCCCGCCGCCGATCAGGTAGGCCGTCTCCGCGTCGGGGGGCATCTTGAAGGGGGTCCCGAGGGGCCCCAGGAGATCCACCCGGTCGCCCGGAGAGAGATGAGTCAGGGCCCTGGTTCCGGAACCGACCACCTTGTAGATGAAATCAAGGGTGCCGGCCCTGGGATCGGCGTCCAACAGGCTGAACGGCCGGCGCAGCAGCGTCGGCTCGCCGCAGAGGAGATGGATGAATTGCCCCGGCAGGGCGCAGGAGGCGATCCGGGCCGATTTCAGCCGCATCAAGCAATGGTCCCGGGCGATCCGGCGGTGGACCAGAACCGGCGCCTTCGCCTGCGCCATCCCCCCAGGCAGCCCATTCCTCACTTCTACCTGTGAGCCCATTTTCAAAGCGTCATCCTCGCGAAAGCGAGAATCAGGTTTCGCTCTCAGATTCCAGCTTTCGCGGGAATGACTGGAGGTTTTGAAAGGCACTCTGTAT
>JACPXR010000026.1 GCA_016196465.1 Candidatus Omnitrophota bacterium
AACAAGAGCTGGTCGATCGACGACCGGCGGCTGAACTTCCAATTCGGAACCGAAATCGGCTGGGAGATCCGGAGCGGCAAAATCGGCCAAGCGCTCAAGAACCCGGTCTACACCGGGATCACGCCGGAATTCTGGCGCTCCTGCAGCGGCGTGGCAGGCCCGGGGGAATGGCAGCTCTACGGCGTCCCCAACTGCGCCAAGGGGGAGCCGGTCCAGCTCATGCACGTCGGGCATGGGGCCTCCCCGGCCCGCTTCGAGCGAGTCCAGGTAGGGAGGAGGCGGTAATGCTGCTGGGTGAGTCACGGATCTTGACGGCGCTTAAGAAGGCGCTTAAAACCTCGCGCGCGGATGAGACCCTCATCGCCGCCCAGCGGGGGGGACGCACCACCATCCGCTTCGCCCGGAAGCAGATCCATCAGAACTTCCACGAGGAGGAGGTGACCGTCTGGGTGAAGGTCGCCTGCGGCGGCCGGACGGGGGTGGCCACCACCTGCTCCCTGAACCATGAGGCCCTCCTGCGGGCGGTCGAGAGCGCCCTCACCATCGCCCGCCTCAACGCCCGGCAGGCGGCCCCGGCCTTCGGGACGGCCTCTTCAAAACTGCATCCACGGAAGCTCATCGCTTATTTCCCCGCCACCGTCCGGAGGCCGCTCACCCAGCACGTCCGGATGATCCAGAAGCTCTGGAACCGCTGTGAATCCAAGGGGGCGGACCTCGCCGGTTCCTTCGTCGTCGGGGAAGATGAGCTCGCGGTGGCCGGCTCCAGGGGCCTCGCCCGCTACCAGCCCTTCTCCATCGCCGGGATCCGGCTCGTGGCGGCCGGGGATGGGGCCTCCGGCTTCGCCACCCGGGTGGTCCGGGACATCGCCGGACTTGACCCCGAGGCGGCCCTGGAGCGGGCTTGGAACTTCTGCCGGATGAATCGAAACCCCCGGCCGATTCCGCTGGGGAAATACGACGTTCTCCTGGAGCCGGAGGCGGTGGCGGAGCTTTTGGAGTGGCTGAGCACTATCGGTTTCGGGGCCAAGCAGATCGTGGAAGGAACGAGCTTCATGGCCGGGCGGATCGGGGAGAAACTGATGCACCGGTTGATCACGATCTCGGACGACGGGCAAAACCCGGAGGGGCTTGGCGTCCCCTTCGATTACGAGGGAGTCCCCAAACAGCGGGTCTGCCTCATTGAACGGGGGGTCGCGCAGGGGGTCGTCTACGACAGCCATTACGCCAGACTTCACCGCAGACACTCCACCGGCCACGCCCCGGCCTACGACGAGTCGGAGGGGCCCCTGGCCGGCAATCTCTTCATGGCCCCGGGCGAGACCCCCTACCGGGACCTCCTCAAGCAGATGGACCGGGGACTTTGGATCAACCGGTTCCATTATGTCAACGGGCTCTTAAGGCCTCAGGAAGCTTTGATGACGGGACTCACCCGGGATGGGACGTTTCTGGTCAAGAAAGGAAAGGTCGTGCAGGCGGTGAAGAACCTGCGCTTCACCCAGTCGATCCTGGAGGCCTTCTCCAACGCGATCGCCGCTTCCAAGGAGAGAACGCTCATCGCCGACCCCGGCCAGGGGCTTTCGGCGGCGGTGGTACCCGCACTCCTCCTGAAAGATTTCACGTTTACCGGCCAGACCCGGTAAACCCGGTTAACTGATCCGGTTGGCTTTCAGGTAGCTGCCCCTCAAGACCTTCGTGGCCGTCGGCCGGGCCACCCGCTGGGCCCACTGCATGACAAAGGTGCCGGCAGTCGGTCCGGTCTGGATGAACCCTTTGATCACGATCAGCGTCGTCTTAGCCCCGCCGTGGTTGAAAGAGGCTACGGTGCTGTAATCGGTGAGATTCCAACCGACATAATTATCCGATGCGTTGGAGACGGAGTCTTTTGCGTTAAATTCAAACAGGGTCGCCCTTAACCAACCGCTCGCCCCCAAAGCCGGGCCGTTGAGCTTGACCTTCCAATCCGCGCCGGCAGGATAGTCGAAGAACGCGTTAATCTCAAACTGCCAAAGCTCAAAGGCTCCCATGGTGAATTGAAAGTCGTTATCATCCTGCAAGGCGGTGCTGTTAGACACTTCCTCATCGACGGGCTTCACGTCGATCACTTCTTGAAGGGTCTCGTAGACGTGACTATTCTTGGAGATAAGAAAGAGGTTTCTCGTAGAATCATAGTAAATCCTCGCTCGGCCCGCCGGAGCCGTGGCGGGAGCGGAAGCCGTGGGGATTCCCGGAAACTCGAGCGTCCCGTCCTCGGTGATGCCCAGCCGCTCCACGGGATTGACGGAGTTTCCAGGTGTGGTACGAAACTTGATGCGGGTGGGATGAGAGGTGGCGCTCCAGTTGGCAGCCGCCTCACCGACAATGCGGGCAGCCGAATCGTATACCGCCCCATCGAAGCCCCGGAACAACAGATGGCCCAGAATGTCTCCAGACTGCACGGGGGCCGGCCCAACCCTGGAGCGTTCAAGGATGAGTTCTGGACCCCCCGTATTGCTGATTGTTTCAACCAGGAGCGCCGTATTGGCGCCGGGAGGGCTCTTGAGATGAAGTCTCGCTCCGGGATCGCTGGTGCCGATGCCGACGTTCCTGCTCGCGCTGAGATACAGTGCGCTCGTCCCGGCAGAGGTTGGGTCGCCTAAGCGGGCGTTCGACTGGTAGAGGTTGAAGTCCCCGAACACGGTGTCGTTCGTTCGGATTGACCAGTTTCTCCCTCCGGCGTTTGAGTGCGTGCTGTAGAAATCCAGCACGGCGGCAGAAGCATCCCCCGTGGAGCCAATCCGCAAACGGGCGTCAGCCCCGGAGTTGGCTACCTCCAGCCTGGTGTTCGGCCCTGTTGTCCCGATGCCGACGTTGCCTGTGGAATTAATCGTCAGAAAGTTGGTGGGGGTGCTTCCACCTCCCGGGGCGATTCGCTCAACGGAAAAGGAGTCTGTGTCTCCATCCCACACGGAAAGCCAAGAGGGTGTATTGGCGTTGGATTGGGTGGGGCCTGAATGGGTGGTGGGGGTTCCCGAGGCGAGGTTTTGGCCCAGCCATACTTTGGATGGAGAACTGGAACTCCCCGTGTAGGTGACCATCCCCAGTTCTCCAAAGTTGTCGGTCCCCGGGAAGCTGAGGCGCAGGTGGCCGCCGTCGTATCCTTTCTGGATATGGAGAGGTGTGCCGGGGGTGGTGGTGCCAATCCCGACGCTGCCGGAGACGATCGCGGTGCCGTCGGGAGGGGTCTCAGAACTGTAGGAGCTCCCCACGGTGAGGGAGTTGAAGTGGGCGTTGGTTGAGCTCGAGGTGACGGGGACGTAGGTGACGAAGCTGGTTTCCTCGGCAAGGAGCAAAGAGCTTGAACTCAACAAGAAGGTCGCAACAAGGAAAAACGTTTCGAAGGCCTTGCCTGCTCGCTTCATCGATCTATCCCCTCCCGTCTTTTAAGTAACTTTCCATAAAGTGGATAAATCTCATCCTCGTCATAGCAAGTATACACCATAAAGTTAGATCAAAATGGTAGGAAAAGTTACGCCTTAACCTGAAGGTTTGTCAGGAGTTGCGAGAGGGTCTTTCCGATCTCGGCAGGGTTTTCAGCCACTTGAACGCCGGCACCGGTTAAGGCGGCCACCTTTGAGGCATGAGTCCCCTGTCCCTGGGCGATCACAGCGCCCGCGTGGCCCATCCGCTTTTCCGCCGGGGCGGTCGCCCCCGCGACGAAAGCGACCACCGGCTTGGTCAGGTGATTCCGGATGAAGGCAGAGGCCTCCTCCTCGGCGGTTCCCCCGATCTCACCGATGAGGACAACGGCCCTGGTCTCGGGGTCCTGTTCAAAGGCCCTGAGGATTTCGACAAACCCGGTGCCTGGAATCGAGTCTCCTCCGATTCCGACACAGGTGGACTGCCCAAGCTTCATCTGGGTCAGCTGCCAGACCGCTTCGTAGGTGAGGGTCCCGGAGCGGGAGACGACGCCCACCGGTCCGGGGCGGTGGATGTAGCCGGGCATGATTCCGATCTTGCACTGGCCCGGCGTGATGACGCCGGGGCCGTTGGGGCCGATCAAGACCGGGGACAGCCCAGAAGGGGACACCCCACGATGTGGAGTATTCCCCTTCTGGGCTGTCCCCACTTTCAAAAACGATTTGACACGCATCATATCGAGCGCCGGGATCCCTTCGGTGATGGCGACGATCAGCCGTATCCCGGCCTCGGCCGCCTCGAGAATGGCGTCGGCCCCGAAGGGGGCCGGCACGAAAATGCAGCTGGCGGTGGCCCCCGTCTGGGCAACCGCCTCGGACACCGTGTCGAAAACAGGGAACCCCTCCGACTGAGTCCCCCCCCGCCCCGGGGTCACTCCCCCGACCACCTGCGTTCCGTAAGAGCGCATCTGAGCGGCGTGGAAGGAGCCGGCCTTTCCGGTGATCCCCTGAACAATGACTTTCGTGCTCTTATCGACCAGAATGGCCATGGGCCTCCTCGACCGCGCGTCTGGCGGCTTCGTTCAAGTCGGATACGCTCGTGATGCCCAGCCCCGATTCGCTCAAGAGCCTGCGCCCCTCCTCGACGTTGGTTCCTTCGAGGCGGACGACCAGAGGCGTCTTCACCCGGATTGAGCGGGTGGCGGAGATGATCCCCTGGGCGATCAGATCGCATTTCATGATCCCGCCGAAGATGTTCACCAGGACCGCCTTCACCTGCGGGTCTGCCAAGATCAGCTTGAAGGCCTCCCGGACCTGGCCGACATCGGCCCCGCCCCCCACATCGAGAAAATTGGCCGGTTCTCCCCCGTGGAGTTTGATGAGGTCCATCGTGGCCATGGCGAGGCCCGCCCCATTGACCATGCAGCCCACGTTGCCCTTCAGGCCGACGTAATGGACTCCGATCTCGCGGGATTTTTTCTCCATCGGGCTGTCGGCATCGGCGGTCTTGAATTTCTCAAACTCCGGATGGCGAAAGAGGCCGTTGTCGTCCAGGGTCAGTTTGGCGTCGAGCGCGAGGAGCCCCTTCTCCTGGGTGAGGGCCCAGGGATTTACTTCCACGAGAGAGGCATCCAGCTCGAAGAAGGCCTTGGCCAGATGGAGAAGCTGGCTCTCGGCTCCAGCCCGGTGTTCGGATGGGATCTCCAACCGCCCGGCGATTCTCCTGGCCTGGTGCGGCAGAAGACCCAACAGGGGGTCCACAGGGAAGCGGAGAACCGCCTTGGGATTTTCTTTAGCCAGCTCCTCGATCGACATCCCCCCTTCTTTGGAGGCGATCACCACCGGAACCCCCTGGGAACGGTCGATGAGGAGGCTGACATAAAACTCTTTCAGGAGAGTCAATCCCTCCTCGATGAGCAGGGACTTGACCGGTACTCCCGCGGAAACAGTTTGAGGGGTGACGAGGCGCCTGCCAAGAAGCCCCTGGGCCGCCCTTTTGGCCTCCTGGGCGTTCTTGACCTTGAGGATGCCCCCGGCCTTGCCGCGGCCGCCGGCGTAGACTTGCGCCTTGAGAACCAGCGGAAATTTCTTGGCTCGCCTCAGGGCGGCGGGAAGCTGACTGGCGCTTGAAACCAGAACCCCAGCGGGGACAGGGATTCCCCTTGAAGAGAGGATTTTCTTGGCCTGGGCTTCAAGCAGTCGCATGCAGAAGGGAATCCACGGCATCCATCTCGGCTCGGACGCCGCGGGCGGAAGCGGTGAGGGTGGCTTTCTCCTCTTGCGTGAGGGAAAGTTCAACGATCTCTTCCACCCCTTCGGCCCCCAGCCGGATGGGAACTCCGCAGAAGAGATCCTTCAGACCGTATTGGCCCAAGAGGAGCGCGCAGGCGGGGAGGAGCCGGTGCTCGTCTTTGAGAATGGCTTGGACCATGTCGGCGACAGAGCTGGCGGGGGCGTAGAAGGCGCTGCCGGTCTTTAAGAGTTTCACCACTTCCGCGCCGCCGTTCCGGGTGCGCTGAACCAGTTTCTCCACCTCAGAGGGAGGAAGAAGTTCTGTGATCGGCACGCCGGACACCGTCGTGTAGCGGGCAAGAGAAACCATGCTGTCTCCGTGCCCTCCCAAGACCAGGGCCTGAACTTCTTTCACGGAGACATGGAGGCGCTCGGCGACAAAAGTTCTCAGCCGGGCCGAATCGAGCACGCCGGCCATGCCGATGACCCGCTCTTTGGGGAAACCGCTTAAGCGAAAGGCCAGGTAGGTCATGGCGTCCAAGGGATTCGTCACGACGATGATGATCGAGCCGGGCGCCCGGGAGACGACATGGGGGATGATCGACTGAAGGATCTTGGCGTTGGTCTCCAGGAGATCGCTCCGGGACATTCCAGGCTTCCTGGGGAGTCCGGCCGTCACGACGACCACCCGGGAGCCCTGGATCAGGTCGTAGGTCGTTGCGCCGGTGATCCGTCCCTCGTGGCCCTCCAGGGGAGCCGCCTCGCTCAAATCCAGCGCCTTGCCGGCGGCCAAGCCCTCCGCGATGTCCACGAGGGCAACATCCCCTAATCCTCTTTCCAGGATCCGCTGGGCGCAGGTCGCCCCCACATTCCCTGCCCCGATGATTCCGACGAGGTGTCGCATGGGGGGCCTTATCCCCTCTGGGCGAGCGGGACGAAGCGCCGTTCGGTGGAGCCGGTGTAGATCTGGCGGGGGCGCCCGATCCTAAAACCCGGCGATTCGAGCATCTCCCGCCAGTGGGCCAGCCATCCGGCGAGACGCCCCAGGGCGAAGATCACGGTGAACTGATCCGTGGGGATGCCGATGGCGCGGAGGATGATGCCGCTGTAGAAATCGACGTTGGGGTAGAGCTTGCGCGAAACGAAATAGTCGTCCTTCAAGGCCGCCTCTTCGAGGCGCTTGGCCAGATCCAACAGCGGATCGCGAACCCCCAGGCGCTCGAGCACCTGATCGCACGAGCTTTTAAGGATTCGGGAGCGGGGGTCGAAGTTTTTGTAGACGCGATGGCCGAAACCCATCAGGCGGAAACCGGAGGTTTTGTCCTTGGCCAGGGCAACGTACTTGGAGAAGTTGCCCCCGTCCTTGTGGATCTTCTCCAGCATCTCGATCACCGCCTGGTTCGCCCCGCCGTGCAGGGGCCCCCAGAGGGCGCCGATCCCTGAAGAGATGGAAACGAAGGCGTTTGCCCGGGAAGAACCCACCAGGCGCACCGTCGAGGTGCTGCAGTTCTGCTCGTGGTCGGCGTGGAGGATCAGGATCTTTCTTAAGGCGCTCACCACCACTTCGTCGGGCTTTCCATCGGCGCCGGCCGGTCCGAACATCATGTGAAGGAAGTTGGCTGTCGTCGGAGAAAGATCACGTCTAGGCGGGATCACCGGCAGGCCGTTGCCTTTGCGGTAGCTGTAGGCGGCAATCGTCGGAATTTGCGCCAGGAGCGTGAGGATGATGCTGTCGATCTCCTCCCGGGTGGGGTTGGGGTGAGTGAGCTCGGGGTAATAGCCCGAGAGGGCCGCCACCGCCGAGAAGAGGACCGCCATCGGATGAATCCCTTTAGGGAGGTGGTCGAAGAAGTCCTCCATTCCCTCGGGCAGGCCGGAGCGATCCGCCAAGCGGGAGGTAAACTGCTCCAGCTCCCTCTTCACCGGGAGGTTCCCGTAGATCAACAGATACGCCGTCTCGGAGTAGGTGGCGTACTCGGCCAGCTGTTCGATGGGAAAGCCGCGGTACCTTAAGACCCCCCGCTCCCCATCCAGGAAGGTGATGGCGCTCAGGCAGCTGGCGGTGTTGCCGAAACCCAAGTCCAGCGTCACCGCCCCCGTCTTGTCCCTCAAGGCGGCGATGTCGATCGCCTTTTCCTGTTCCGTCCCGGCGATGACCGGCAGCTCGAGGGTCTTTCCAGCAAAGGCCAGCTTTGCCGTCTCCGTTGCGGGTGCCTCCATGGGTGCAGCATCTCCATTGTGAGTTGTGACGGGAGGAGGTATTTTACCGTAACCGGGGAGCTTGCGCAATCTACTTGGGGGAGGTCCAGCGGACCCTGACCTGCACCCGCCGCAGCTCGGCGCCGGGCCTGGAAGGGTTCAAATCGACGCCGGCCAATTCGTCGCCGTCCAGATCGACGAGGTCCTCAATGATCATCATCCGGCCGTCTCCGTGGTCGGCCAGGGTGGCAGCGGGTGTTCTTCCGGCGTTGGTTTGATACCTGGCCCGCCAGTCGGCCGGCATGTCCAGGGCAGTGAGCACCTGGGCGGTTGCAGGGGGCTGAACCATGAACTGATCCACCCAGATCCCATTGGCCAGGGTATCCATGTTGAGGCCCATGGGGCTCGTCTGGCCCACGGCCAGGCGCGTCTCCTCGCCGATCGTCTGCATGGCGGCGATCGCCTGCAGCTCCGACTCGGAGCGTTGGCTCACCTGACGAGCAAAAACAAAGGCAACAAAGATGCCGCTGGTGATCATCCCCATGATCAGCATCGCCATGAGGATCTCAAGGAGCGTCACCCCCCGTGACACTGGACACGGGACACGGGACACTTTCATTTATTGCCCGGTTCCATAGTCCGCAACCCCCCTGACATCGAACCTCCCCGTCCCGGCCCCCAAAGAGAGGATCCGAACCGTGACATGTTTCTTTCCCATGTGCAGATCATCCACCTCAGGATCGTCGGCCCCG
>JACPXR010000027.1 GCA_016196465.1 Candidatus Omnitrophota bacterium
ACAACAAGATCCGGGTAATTCAACGCAGGGCCTATGGGATCCGAGACCCCGAGTACTTGAAGCTCAAAGTGCTCACCTCTTTCATCCCAGATCCTTGAAAAACCGTGAAAATCACCCACACGAAACGGTGAAGAGCCATTTTTAAAAAGGGTGTCTGCCCGCCAACCCATAGACACCAAGGTAGTTCCTCGGACCCGATCAACCGAGGAGTGGACGTTCCTGACACGTCTCGCTATCTCCAGAAGACGGTGTTTCCCATCGAATGTTTCTGTGACACGAAGATGGATACCCCCGCTGAGGTCACCGAGGTACAGCTCCAAACCCGTGTCGTTGAGAACGACTCGCGCTCGGGGATCTTTTCTCAGCCAAAAAGTGTGCCGGGGTCTCATGACGAAGAGGACTTTATCCTTGAGGACCGTCGGCAGGTAAGGGTTTTCTGCCCCGGCCGCCGGCTGGCGCTCCTCGAGTCCCGCGGGAAGTTGGCGCCCTCCGGCGAGCCATTCGATCTTTGAATCGGCTCTCTCCCATTCCGACCGCGCAACGGTTTCCTCTTGCCTTGAACCCTTAACGATGTAATGGATTTTCCCCTCTTGGATTTTCGTCACCCAAACCTCGCGAGAGCCACCCTCCTCCCCACGCACCCGAAGCCGGTTCTCCGGCTGGATCCTTCGGGAGAGCCAACGAATCTGAACTTGAGCCGAAGCGGAACCGCTCAAATCGTCATAAAGCCGTTCCGGGTCCTCCCCCCTGGACTGTTGCCTGAAAGCTCGGAGCAAATCCATCCAGGGAGCGGAAACCCCGAAGTCTTGCCCCCGTGAAAGATAGGCGCGCGCCATGGCCGGCGTGACGCGATAAGGCCTCTTTGACAACAGATAGCTCAGCGCTGTCTTCTGCTCTCCTCCGGAAGCAAGCTCCGCCACCGCGGCCAGAACCCGGCGCCGGCCCTCGGAAAGGCTCAAGAGCTGGATGCGTTTGACCTGCAGCTCGAAAACCCGGATCAGCGATCCGATCTCGTTTTCAATTTGAGGCTCCGGAGGGGGATCATCCTGCTGCAGCCCTTTCAACTTGCGGATCCATCCCTTCAGCTCATTCTCCTCAAGCTGGCCCAGCATCTCTCCGTTGGCGATCTTCCCCGCGGCCGCCACCGCCGGCGGAGCCTTCCTCGAAACAGGCCGGGGCTCCGGATTGAGAACCGTCTTGACCCGAAGCGCGTTGGTATTGCTCTGATTGATGACGGCGATCTTCTCCTCTCCGTCCCGAAGAACCAGCTCCACCGTCGCGTGCAGGCGGCTGACCTTTGGGTCCACTCCCTGGACCGACAACCAGATCTGCCCCGGCCGCGGATTGCTGCGGCCGATGTGGATCACCTGATTCAGGCCCACCTCCACCCCCTCCGCGTGATCGGGCAGAACCGGCGTCGCGCCGAACGGCAGAACCTCGATCCTTTCATCGCCCAGAGACTGGACGAAGACCTGGCTTAACCTCGAAAGGCCCAGCAGGAGATCCTGGTCGGCGTCGTACTCTCTGGGGTCATGATCCCCAGCGGGAATCCTCTCCTCCTCCAAGCCGGCCCGGACGGGCTGGGTGGATTCGGGCTGAAGGGCTTGCCCGATGGCCTGGGTCGCGGGGGTCTGCTCCTCCAAGCCGCCGTTTCGCACGCGCAACGTCCTTCGCCCCGGTTCCTCACTTGAGCTAAAGGAGGGCTCAGGATGAACTCCGGCGGGCAAGGCAAGGGTGAGGGCCACTAGCAGGGCCAGCGGACGAATAACTATCGGGGTCAGACCCCATGGGGTCTGACCCCAGTCAGATCGGTTTACCTTTATTATCGGGGAGTCTCCTTCTTAGAAACTTATTTTAATCCTAAGTCTAAAGATACCACGTACCACTCTGGACGTCAATGGGTTCGGAAGATTTATTAGTAAATATAACGTACTATTAATTCTAAGAAAAACTGGGGTCAGACCCTCCGGGGTCTGACCCCAATTCCGTTGATCCTCGCTTTCGCGAGGATGACCTTCTCGCTGGAGCCTGCCCTCGGCCACGACCACGACCGAGGGCGAGGATGACCTGCCGAATGCAGCTTACTTGATGACTGCCAGGATGTCGTCCTGGTTGATGATCAGCAGATCCTTTCCCTCGATGCTGACCTCGTTGCCGGAGTATTTCCCGAACAGGATCGTGTCCCCCGCCTTCACCTCCGGCGGGACGACCTTTCCGTTGTTCAGGATCTTGCCGGAGCCGACCGCGATCACCTTGGCTTCCTGCGGTTTCTCCTTGGCCGTATCCGGCAGAACGATCCCCCCTTTGGTCCGATCCCGCGCCCCGAGGACCTCCACGATCACCTTGTCCCCGAGGGGCTTCAGGCTCAGACTCGCCCTGCTGGCCGTCGCGGTAGGCATGGGCTTAATACTCCATACCGGGGCCGCCGCCGTGCGGGCCGCCGGGAGCTGACTTCTCCTTCTCCGGGATGTCGGTCACGAGACACTCCGTAGTCAAGAGCAGCCCCGCGATCGAGGAGGCGTTCTGGATCGCCAGACGAGACACCTTCGTCGGGTCGATGATCCCCGCCTGAAGCATATCGCTGTAGTCCAGCTTCTCGACGTTGAACCCGACGTTGGTCTTCTCCTCCTTGACCCGCTGTACCACGACCGATCCCTCGAGACCGGCGTTGCCGGTCAGCTGCCGGATCGGCTCCTCCAAGGCCCGGCGGACGATATCCAGCCCGATCCGCTCATCCTCGGTGGCCAGCTTGAGCTTCTCCAGGGAAGGCAGCGTCCGAAGGTACGCGACCCCGCCGCCGGGGACGATCCCTTCCTCAACCGCCGCGCGCGTGGCATGGAGGGCATCCTCCACCCTGGCCTTCTTCTCCTTCATCGCCGTCTCGGTGGCGGCTCCAACCTTGATCACCGCGACGCCGCCGGACAGCTTGGCCAGCCGCTCCTGGAGCTTCTCCCGATCATAGTCGGAGTCGGTCTCCTCGATCTGCTTCTTGATCTGGGCGATCCGCCCGTTGATCGCGGAGGTCTTGCCGGCCCCTTCAACGATCGTGGTATTCTCCCGATCCACCACGACCCGCTTGGAGCGCCCCAAGTCCTCCAGGGTGATGTTCTCCAGCTTGATCCCCAGATCCTCGGTGATCGCGCGCCCGCCGGTCAGGACCGCGAGATCGTCCAGCATCGCCTTGCGGCGATCCCCGTAGCCGGGGGCCTTCACCGCCGCCGCCGCCAGCGTTCCCCGCAGCTTGTTCACCACAAGGGTCGCCAGCGCCTCCCCCTCCACCTCCTCCGCGATGATCAGAAGGGGCTTGCCGGTGCGGGCGATCTTCTCCAGCAGAGGCAGCATATCCTTCATCACGGAGATCTTCTTCTCGTGGATCAGGATGTAGGGGTCCTCGAGGATGCACTCCATCCTCTCCGCGTCCGTGACGAAGTAAGGAGACAGGTACCCCTGGTCGAACTGCATCCCCTCGACAACCTCCAGGGTGGACTCGATCCCCTTGGCCTCCTCGATGGTGATCACCCCGTCCTTGCCGACCTTCTCCATCGCCTCGGCGATCTGGTTGCCGATCTCCGAGTCGTTGTTGGCGGCGATGGTGGCGACCTGGGCGATCTCCTTCTTGTCCTTGATCGGCTTGGAGAGCTTCTCCTTCAGGTTCTTAACCACCTCTTCGACCGCCAGGTCGATCCCCCGCTTGATCCCCATGGGATTGGCGCCCGCGGTGACGTTCTTCAAGCCCTCGCGGAAGATCGCCTCGGCCAAGACGGTCGCGGTCGTGGTCCCATCCCCCGCGGTATCGGAGGTCTTGGAAGCCACTTCCTTCACCATCTCGGCCCCCATGTTCTCATAGGGGTCCTCGAGCTCAATCTCCTTGGCCACGGTCACCCCGTCCTTGGTGATGGTGGGGGAACCGAACTTCTTGTCCAGAATGACGTTTCTTCCTTTGGGGCCCAAGGTCACCTTGACCGCCTTGGCCAGGGTCTCCACCCCGCGAAGAACGGCCCGGCGGGCCTCGTCGTTGAACAACAGCTGCTTCGGCATCTTTTCGTCAAACCTCCTTTTAGCGCTTCTCGCCCTTCAAAACCGCCAAGACGTCTTCTTCCCGGAGGATCAGAAACTCCTTCTCCGCATGGGTCACTTCCGAGCCGGAATATTTGGCAAAAAGGACCGTGTCCCCCACCTTCACCTCCAAGGGCTTCACAGTTCCGTCCTCCAGCACCCGGCCTTTGCCCACCGCCATCACCTTGCCTTCGTGGGGCTTTTCCTTGACCGTATCCGGCAGAATGATCCCACCAGGGGATTTCTCCTCCTCATCCAGAAGCTTCACCAAAATCCTGTCACCTAAGGGTTGAATTGCCATCGTCTCTACCACCTCCATGAGGATTTTCGAGCTAACGGTAGGTTTTTAGCAGTTAAACCTTCAGAGTGCTAAATCTGAAGGTTATCATACCGCTTAGATCCGAAATGTCAAGAAGATTTTTTTCGGTAGGTGAGCTCAAGGCCCTGGAGGGTCAGGGTAGGGCTCACGTGGTCGATCATCCGGCAATGAGGAGCAATCAGCTTTACCTGTCCGCCTGTGGCGATTACCTTGGCTTTTGGGACGTATTTCTGCTTGAGGCGCTCCACCACTCCATCACATAAGGCGCTGTAGCCAAATAAGATGCCACTTTTCATGCTCGAAACCGTATCCCGTCCGAGAAGCTCCTTTGCCGGCCCCAGCTTCACCTTCGGCAAGAGGGCCGTCTTCTCGGCAAGGGCATTCAGGGAAATCTCCATCCCGGGCACGATGAGCCCCCCCAGGTACTCCCGCCTCCCGGAGACGACATCGATCGTGATCGCCGTGCCGAAGTCCACCACGATCGCCGGCCCTCCATAAAGGAAGAAGGCGGCCGCGGCGTTTACCAGCCGGTCCTGCCCCACCTGGGAGGGGATCCGGTACCGGTTCGTGACCGGGGCTTCGACGTTCTGGCCCACCACGAGAGGCCTGGGCAGCCCCAGCCCCCTGAAGCTCTTTTTAAGCCGCCGCGTGGCCTGGGGAACGACGCTGGAGAGGATGACCCCCCGGACCGCGCCGGGAGGAATCCTTTTCTTCCGGAGGAGGCCCCGCAGGCCGGCACTATAAGAGGAAGCCCCGTGCGTGGGAATCCTCCCCTTCGCAACGAGGCGCCTTCCTCTAAACAGGCCGACCGTGATGCTGGTATTGCCGACGTCCAGGGCAAGAAGCATGCCCACGTTACCGACCCAGAATTTCTTCCACTGCTCGCCGGAAGGAAGGAGGATGGATCGCAGGATAGCGGTACAGAAGCGGCTCGATCTCATCAAAGGAGCGGCGAACGGTTTTTGGATCGATCAGGTCTCGGCTAAGCATCGCACGGACATCCTCCAGATCCTGACGATGACCCCGTTCAATCTTGGCGAGGGCCTGAGCGTAGAAGTCATAGTGGTAAAAATACAGGTGGCCTTCCCTGCCGATAGAGAGGCTGCGATCCTCCCATCCCCGAAGTTCAGGGATGAA
>JACPXR010000014.1 GCA_016196465.1 Candidatus Omnitrophota bacterium
ATCACCTGGTAAAAGTATACCAGGAAACTGGATCTCTCAGGCGGCTATTCTAAGAAGAAACCCGCCGACTACTACAAACAAAGTGATACGATCAAACCATACGCGCAGTGAGTGATTAGCAGTTCAAACCAAGTCCATTTGCCCGCCTTCGAACCAAACCAGCCAGATCCTGTAACAGGCGAGACTGTCAGCCCGAAGGCCAGCCATAAAACGATTGCCCACAGCAGCCCTGCCCCCAACCAAGGCAGATGTGGGACTCCATATCTCCTGAACAGGAAATAGCCGACTGCAAAACAGATGCTTGTTCCAAGATGGATGACCAACCCCAACAAGTACGTAATGGGTTTGCCGAACCGATCCTTGAAGAAAAACTCGCCATCGACACGGGGAAGGTTGATCTTCACCAACCCCAATAGCTCCCCGACACCCATCACAGCTGCCATCCCAAACCCTGCAAGTAACCCAGCGGAGATGACGTTCATGGCAACCCTCCTTGAAAGATTACATTTCCGCAGCCTCTTCTCTGCTATCTCCTCTAGATGTGGCTACAATCTCCTTGGAATAAATCTGCTGACGACGACTCCCAGGGTCATGACTGAAGCGGCCAAACCGATTAGAGACCACCTAAGTTGACTGGTCGCTCGGAATACAACTGAAAGGTCTTTTCCGCTATCGGGTCGATAGGACATCGCAAATAGAGTGGGGACCAACATCAAGGTGACGTTTGAAAACGCCATCCAGAATTTCGCCCGCTCGCTCGTCCCGCACAGATCAACCAGGATGTTATAGAGGTGTGGTTTGAGATACCACACGACCAACGCACATACCCCAACCGTCAACCCAAGACCTGCAAGAAAAATCACTGTGTCGTTCATCTTTATGCCCTCCTTGTTTGTCTTCAACGATAATGTCTTCCCAATTCTGATGAATAACGAGTCCCGAGGGTCCTGCCATTACGCTCAACCCAGTCGCTGAATTGTGTCCAGCCGGTCGGAGTCGAGGATGACACCAGCAAGTTCGCCACGAGGCCTTCGACTTCTTCCTCCATGAGGACAACATCTCTCATGAGATACCCCACCAGACGGGATAGCAGCAGGGCCAGTCTCGGAGGCACTTGAACAATTCGTGCTCTGCTCTTGACGTGTTTGGCGATCAGTTTCGCGAGTTCGTTGAACGTGAAGATCTCTGGGCCAACCGCGTCCAGTACGACATTTTCTTCGCGTTCCGCCACCTTCACGGCAAGTTCCGCGACATCCTCTACAAACACAGGTTGAATCTGGTAGTCACCAGAACCTGCGATAGCAAACAGGGGGAATGTCCGCAGCAACCAAGCGATGTTGTTAACCAGAATGTCCTCTGGCCCAAAAATGACCGTCGGGCGGAGGATGGCATACGACAGCCCAGAGTCCATCACCGCTTGTTCAAGAAGTCCTTTACCTCGATAATATGGAAGGGCGGAGTTGGCGTCAGGGTTTGCGATACTTATGTGAACGATTTTCCGGACACCCGCTGATCTGGCTGCTGCCAGAAGCATCTTCGTGTTCTTCACAGCATCATCGAACGTAACCATGCCATGCGAAAAGCGAACCCAGTATGTGTTGTAGAGCGTGGTTGCCCCTTGAAGGCTCTCCGCCAACGCCTTCGGGTTATCGAAATTAAACGGAAGAACAGCGACCTGTGCGCCAAACGGGTTTTCTCGGCTGAGGTGCCCCGTCAGCGAATTCACTTGCTGCCCCATCGCCAGCAACCGGCGCGTGATGTATTTGCCTGTGTAGCCTGTTGCGCCCGTTACAATATTCAGTCTATGATGTTCCATCAGAGACCTCCAAAGAGGTGCCTTTCTACGCTCCTTTTCCAACCAGCTTCAGCAGCGTTATGACACTTCCGTCCAACATCTTAAAGAAACGCTCCATGTGTAACAGTCGTTCCCTTACAAAAGCTGTTTCCTTCCCTTTAGCAATTCCTTTCACCTGTTCCAAACACTCATTCACAGTGCTCAGAGATTTATCAAATTCTCTGTTCCTCCGTTCTGAAAGGATGTTGACGAAAATCTTCACGAAGTTTGGCTCCGCTTCGTAATACTCCTTCCGATCGCCCTTTTTCCTGGTCTTCCGAATCATTCCCCAACGGTCAAGACTTCTTAGGTTCATTGAGACATTGCCCTTGGAGATCATCAATGCTTCAGCGATGGCATCCGCCGCCATCGGCTCTGCATTGAGATATAGGAGTCCATACATGTGTCCCATGACAGGGCTAAACCCCCAGAAACGGCTGATCTCCCCCATCCCTTCAATGAACCGCTGCTGAACACCCGGTAATCCCGCTTCCATATTTTCCTCCTCCTTCTGACATATCTTATTTTCAGAACATTCTGAACTTACAATACTAATAATATACTATAGCTGTGCTGCTGTCAAGGGGGATTGCGAATTATTCTGATAATGCTGCTGGAGACTTTCGGAGGGGGGACTTCGAGTGAAACGACGCGATTTGCTTCTATTGTGGCTGCTGTCTCTTAGTTGCCTTCTGGCTTTACTGGTTTCAGTATCAGGACGGTATCAGGAAATGTCCAGGCAGGATTTTTACGCGTCTTCTTTAAATCGATAACTCACTGAAAATAAGCGAGTTATAACAATCGGGGCGGGGAGATTTGAACTCCCGACCTCTTGGTCCCGAACCAAGCGCTCTAGCCAAGCTGAGCCACGCCCCGTTGAGTTCAAACTATATCCTTGTTCAGAAAAACCGCTCGGCCATCCCCCGTCTTGAGATACCTTTCCCTCCTGATCGCCAAGGATCGGGTTGGGTACTGTTCAATATGAATAAGTTTCCAATCAAAAACTTTCAATCGGCCGTTATGCTGTTTCAATCGCAACTCGAGATCGTCTGTTTGCCCAACATACGTCTTGTTGAGCAACTCAGACTTGATCACATAGACGTAATACATACCAATTCCCGAACCAAGCGGTCGCCACTAATTCGACGGCGACCGTCCGCTGACGCTCTAGCCAAGCTGAGCCACGCCCCGGGAAAATCAATTTTTCTCAAAAGATTGCAGGGCTGCCGCCATGGCGGCGCGGGCTTCCTCGTCATCCTCCCGGTAGAAGGCGAGCCGCAGGGCTTTAAGCGAACCAGGATCCTTGAAGCCCCCCAGCGTCCGGGCGGCGTGTTCCCTAATCCACGGCTTCCAGGCCCGAAGGCGGCGGATCAAAATCGGAACCGTTTCCTTCTGGTTGCCGAAAGAGATCAGGGCGTCGGTGGCGGTCTTCCTCACTTTCGGATCCCAGTCGGAGAAACTCCGGACGAGGGCCCGGCTCGCCGAAGGATCCTTCAGCCGCAGGAGGGCCTCCGCGGCCCTGCGCCGGGTCTGAACGTCCCTGTGGAAGAGAGCCCTGGAAAGGGCGGGGACCGCCGCCTTGTCCCCCATTCTTCCAAGGCCTTCCGCGGCCGCCCGCCGGACGGAGCTGTCCTGGTCCTTCAGGGCCCGGGCGAGGGGATGAACGGCCCTCGGATCCGCGAGCCCCTTGAGGGCCTCGGCGGCGCCGGTCCGGACCAGCGAGTCCCGGTCCTTCAAGGCCTCGACAAGGGCCGGCACGGCATCGGCGCTGCCGAGGGCTTCCAGCTCCACGGCCGCCTGCCAGCGGACCTCCCGCTGGGGATCCTCCTTCAGCGCCTTCAGGAGAACCTCCATCGACTTCGTTCCCTCGATCCCCCGCAGGGCCTGGAGGGCCGCCGCCCGGACGGAACCGTCAGGATCCTGGGCCGCCTCCCGGACAGAAGCCGCCAGCTCAGGGTCCCTCTTCCTCGCCGCCTCCACGCAGGCCAGCCGGCGTTTCTCCGGATGGGGATCCTTGAAGTCCCCCTGAAGGGCCTCTTTCCTCCCGGGCGGCTCCTCCATTAACCGTTGGGAAGGAGAGGCCGGCGAGAGCTGATAGCGGAAGAGGTGCTTGTCTTCGAGGTGAACCGGAAGGAGATGCTCCGCCAGGAAATCGATCGGAATCCACTGGTAGACCGGGGCCCGGACCATCTCCCGAGCGGTGAGCTCCTGGAAACCGGTCTTCTCCAGCCGGAACTTGTACCGCCCGTGGGTGATGAACTCGTGGGTAAGCGGCGTCGTCCCCGCCTTCGTCTCGTTGATCCAGACGGTGGCGCCGGGAGGGTCGCTCTCGATGACCATCGTCCGCTTGACGCACCCTGTTAAAGCCAGCGGTAAGCTGTAAGCGGTAAGGATTAAGCCTAAAAACCTCACTCCCACGATTGCCCGCCTCGTTTCGTCCATTGCTTAATCCTTATTCCTTAATCCTTACGGCTCGCCTTTTCCTCCAGAGTCCCCGTCCCGCCTCGCGGGCCTCCCTCTGGTTTTCCACGAAAAGATCGGCGTATTTCACGTTCGGGGGAATCGTCAAGAGCTGGGCGTAGCCCTGACGGAGAAGCTCCGAATTCACAAAGGTCCCGTCGGCCAGAAACAGGTAGGCCAGCAAGCGGTGGTACCTGTCGTAGCGCTGAACGTCGAGTTCCAGGCGCACCTTCTTTCCCTCCACGAGCCGCCGGTTGAACTCTTTCGCCTCCCGGGCGAAAGGCTCAACCGGTTTCCTCGGATGGTGCAGCTCCGGGGTGTCCACGCCGATGTAGCGCACCCTCACGCCGGTTGAAAGAACGGCCGTGTCTCCGTCCACCACCCGCTCCACGACCGCCTCGAGGGGTCCGGAAGGGGGTCCCGGGAGCTCTGGAGGGCGGCCCGGCGCCCCCCTCAAGAAGAGATAGCAAATCCCGAGGAGCGCGGTCCATAAGACGGCGTAACGGCGCGGCATCTCCAGATACTATACTACACCCCACAGATACTTCGCGACGAGATCCACCTCCAGATTGACCGTCGAACCGGACCGCTTCCTCCCCAGCACCGTCTGCCTCACGGTATGGGGGACCAGATGCACCCGCGCCCGCTCCCCTTGAAGCTCCGGGTCCAGCGTGAGACTGACCCCATCCACTCCGATCGGGCCTTTGGGAATGAGAAACCGGGCAAGCCCCCGGGGGACCTTGAGGGTCAGGGTCAAACCGTTTCCCCTCTTCTCCCACCGGAGGATCACCCCTTTTCCATCCACATGGCCAAGAAGCAGGTGCCCCCCGACCCGGTCCCCCACCCGCAGAGACCTCTCAAGATTGACCAGGTCCCCCCTGCGAAGAACCCCCAGGGTGGAGACCCTTTCCGTCTCCGGGAGGAGCTGGAAGGCGATTCCTCCGGCCCTCTTCGCTTCAACGGTCAGACAGACCCCGTCCACCGAAACAGATTCCCCCTCTGCGATCCCCTTCAAGGGCCGCTTGGGGGAGATGACCAGCCCCCCCTGGCGGCGCTCCAGGACGGTGCCCAGCGTCTCAACGATCCCAGTGAACATCGGCCCGGAGGAGAAGGTCCTTTCCAAGAGAGGTGATGGTGAGATTCCTCAAGGGGACGGCCCCGCTCAAAGGGCCCCTCCCCCTGCCTTCCACCGAGGTGGGGGCATCCCGCCCCCCGATGATCTTCGGGGCGATGATCCAGTACAGCTCGTCCACCGCGCGGGCCTCGAAGAAAGAGGCGATCACGTTGCCGCCCCCCTCAACCAGAAGATGCGAGACCTCCCGCTTTGTCAGCGCCGAAAGAAGGGCCTTCAGGCTCACCCGGCCGCCGCTGCCGGGCAGGCGGAGGATTTCGGCTCCGGCCCGGGCCAGGCGCTTCGCCGCTTTCGAAGAAGGGGGGAGGGTGGTGGCGATGAGGAGAGGGGCCTTGGATGAGAAAAGCTCCGCCGAAGGGGGAGTCCTTAAGCGAGCATCCAGGACCACCCGGACCGGTTCTTTTTTCTTCCCCTTCAAGCGGACCGTCAGAAGCGGATCGTCCTTGAGAACGGTCCCCACCCCCACGAGGACCGCGTCCACCCGGTCCCGAAACCGGTGAACCCATTCCCGGGCTTCGGGGCCTGAGATCCACCGGCTTTCCCCCGCGGCGGTGGCGATCTTGCCGTCCAGCGACTGGGCCACCTTGACCGTCACGAAGGGGCGCTTCAGTCTCATCCGGGTCACGAAGACCCTGTTCAGGGCGCGGGCTTCCTTTTCCAGAACGCCTGTCCGGATCCGGAGGCCCCGCCGGCGGAGGCGCCTGAAACCTTTGCCCCGGGTGAGCGGATTCGGATCGACCATGGCGGCGACGACCCGCCGGACGCCGGAGCGGAGAACCGCCTCCGTGCAAGGAGGGGTCCTTCCCGTGTGATCGCACGGTTCCAGGGAGACGTACAGGGTAGCCCCCTTCGCCAAAGGGCCGGCCTGGCGAAGGGCGATCACCTCGGCGTGGGGGGCGCCGGCCTTCGCGTGAAAACCCCTTCCCACCACCCGGCCCCCGCGCACCACCACCGCGCCGACCATCGGGTTCGGGCCGGTTTTCCATCGAGCCCGGGCTGCCAGATCGAGTGCCAAGCGCATGTAACGCTCATCTCGAATCAATCTCTTAACCCTTGCCGCTGATCGCTTCTTTCAAGCGATCGACCCACTCCAGGGGAATGGAGGTGCTTCCGATCAAGGGGCCGTTTGCTTTTCGGAACCCGTGGCAGTCGGAGCCGCCGGTGGTGAGGAGCTTCTGTTCCTTGGCGATCTTTTGGTACTTCTTGGTGATCTTGCCGGGGTGCTCGGAATGAACCGCCTCGATTCCCCGGATGCCGCAGGCGACCAGCTCCGGGATCCATTCGTCCTGGACGAGCCGGTACGGATGGGCCAGGACCGCCACCCCTCCCGCCTGCCGAAGGATCTCCACCGCCTCCGGAACGGTCAGGGTGGCCCCCTGGACGAAGCAGGGGGCGCGGTCTCCGATGTACCGCTCGAAGGCCTCCTTGAGGGATCCGACGATCCCCTTCTTCAGGATCGCCTCGGCCAGATGGGGCCTCCCCAGCGTTCCGGGCCCGGCGACCTTCTGGACTTCCTCGAAAGAGACCTCCACCCCGTGGGCCCGCAGGCGGGAAATCATCGCCTGGATCCGCTCCTTCCGGTAGGAGTGCATCCGCGCCATGAAGGCGCTGAGGGCCGCCTCTTCGGGACGGATCCCATAACCGAGGATATGGAGCTCCCGTTTCCGGAAGAGGGCGGTCATCTCGATGCCGGGAAGAATCTCAAGGCGGTCTCCGGCCGCCTTCTGCGCCGCCGGCAGGCCCGCCGCGGTGTCGTGGTCGGTGACGCTGATGCAGGAGAGCTTCAGGTTCAGGGCCCGCAGGACCAGCTCTTCGGGAGAGAAGGTGCCGTCCGAATGGAAGGTGTGGAGGTGCAGGTCAGCTAGAGGAAGCTTCACCACTGGCCGGTGCCTTGTGGATGGAATCGAGAACCCCGTTGACGAACTTCCCCGATTCGACGTCGCCGAAACGCTTGGCCAGCTCCACCGCCTCGTTGATCGCCACCTTAGGCGGCGTCTCGCTTCCAAAGAGGAGCTCGTACGTCCCCAGACGGAGAATGTTCCGGTCGACGACGGCCATCCGGCTCAAGCTCCAGTTGGTGGCGTACTTGGAAAGAAGCTGGTCGATCTCCTTCAGGTGGGAGGTGGTCCCCTCCACCAGCGCCGCCACGAAAAGCCGAGACTCCTCCGCCACCCGGTGATGGCGGAGGAAGTTCTTCATCCCCTCACCGGGCGGGTCCTTCGTGACGTCGAGCTGATAAAGAACTTTGATCGCCTGCTTCCATTCTCTGGCTGTGATCACCCCGCAAGTGACAGGAACCCCGCTCAAGACCCCGGCCATCACCAATCCCTGCAGCGCCGCCTGGGAGAGGAAGGCGAAGTGCGGCGTTTCCCCCTCCAGGATGCACCCCACCGCCACCACCGCCCGGTAGCGGCCGGTCTTGGCCATCCGGAGGGCCTCCACCGGAAGCTCAAAGGCCCCCGGCACCCAGCGCACCTGGACGGAAGATTTGGGCAGACCGCGGCTTTTGAAAAAGGCCTGCGCCCCTTGAACGAGCGACCCGGTGATTTCACCGTTGAAACGGGCGGCGACGATGCAGAAACGCAAGGATTACTCGGAGTCGAGCACTTCCAGGAGCAGGTGGCCGAGCTTGTCCCGCTTGGCCTTCAGATACTTCGAGTTGACGGGGTTGGGCGGAATCTCCAGGGGCACCCTCTCGAGGATCGAGAGCCCGAATCCATCGAGGCCGACCACCTTTCGCGGATTGTTCGTCATGAGCTTCACCTGGGTCAACCCCAGGTCGGCCAAGATCTGGGCGCCGATGCCGTAATCCCTCAGGTCCGGGTCAAACCCGAGCGCCCGATTCGCCTCCACCGTGTCCAGCCCCTGATCCTGCAAGGCGTAGGCCTTGATCTTGTTGACGAGCCCAATGCCCCGCCCCTCCTGGCGCAGGTACAGAAGGACCCCCCGCCCCTCTTTCTGAATCAACTTCAATGCAGCCGTCAGCTGCGGGCCGCAGTCGCAGCGGGAGGAGCCGAAGACGTCTCCGGTCAGGCACTGGGAGTGGACCCTCACCAGGACCGGCGGCTGGCGGATGTCCCCCAGCACCAGCGCCATGTGGGCCTGCCCGTCCAGGGAGGACTCGTAGACGATCAACTGGAACTCTCCGTAGAGGGTGGGCAGGACCGTCTCCGTCACCCGGCGGACAAAACGCTCCTTGGAAAGCCGGTACTTGATGAGCTCCGCGATCGAGGCGATCTTGAGGGAGTGTTTCCCGGCGAACTCAATGAGCTCCGGGATCCTCGCCATCGAGCCGTCCGGATTCATGATCTCGCAGATGACCCCGGCCGGATGAAGCCCGGCCAGGCGCGTGAGGTCCACGCAGGCCTCGGTGTGGCCCGCCCGGACGAGGACCCCTCCGTGCCTCGCCCTGAGGGGGAAGATGTGGCCGGGACGGACGAGATCGTTGGAGCGGGTGCCCGGGTCGATCAGCTTCTTGATGGTGGCGGCCCGGTCGTGGGCGGAGATCCCGGTGGTGACCCCGGCCCGCGCGTCCACCGAAACCATCCAGGCGGTTCCAAAGGGAGACTGGCTCTCCACCACCATGGGCTTGAGCTCCAGCACCTCGAGCCGCTCCGGCTCCAGCGGGACGCAGATCAGGCCCCGGCCGTGGCTGACCATGAAGTTGATCGCCTCGGGGGTGGCAAACTGGGCGGCGAGGACGAGGTCCCCCTCGTTCTCCCGGTCCTCGTCGTCCACGATGATGACGAGTCTGCCCTGTTTTAAATCGTCGAGTATCTCTGGGATGGTGTTGAACATTGGAGATATTATACTTCAGCTAGAGGGCCTGGAGCGTGGCTTCAAGGGCTTGGAGGGTGGCTTCCTCGTCGGCGGTGAAGGAGGCGGCCCCCTTGTCCCGGAGGGTGTCGCAGATGGCCCTCAGAGAGGTTCCCTTCGGATCAAAGATCAGCTTCTTCGCGTCCCTCAAAATCTGATCCGGCGTCACCTCCCGGATCCCCGAGGCCTTCCGCTCGGCGGGAGTCAGCAAGAGGGCCCTCTCCCAGGCCTCCTTCTCTTCCGCCGGCAGGTCGGGAAGGGGTTCCCGCATGAGGTTGCGGCCCCTCAAGGCCCGGACCTGGCTGTCTGAGAGCCCCCCCACGAAGCGGCTTGCCGCTTCCAGGGTTCCCTCCGGCATCGTGTTGGCGCTCCAGGGGCCCAAAAACGGCAGGACGTACAAGAGGGGGCTGTACGGCTGGTCCGCCTTGACGCCGCTGGAGGCGATGAGGAGGCGCTGGGGATGGGCCCCGAGGCCCTTGAGGCGGGCGAAGAGGCCCTGGAGCCGGCGGAGGGCGCTCATCATCTCTTTCCCCTCGGGGTCGGCGTAAAGCCCTGCCGGATCCTCGAAAGGAACCCCCAGGAAAACCGCCTCGAACATCTGGTAGATCTTCTTGGCCTGGGAGACCGCCACTTTCCCCTTTAAAAGCAAAATGGTGTCAGGCACCCTGCCGGTGCCTGACACCTCGTTAATCATCGGGTCGACCACCCGGTCCACGCGGCTGACGAAAAGGGAGTTGACGGAGCGGATCCTGGAAAGATCCCCCCGGACCTTGGAGCGCTTTTCCAGGCCCGAGAGATACCCCTCCACCGTCTGAAGGTAATGCCGGTCCGAAAAAACAAGGGTGACGTTCGGGTGGACCTCGTCGGAGGAGTCTTCTCCGACCACCGCCTTCTCAATCGCCTGGGGCCCGACTGGAAGGTTGGGGATCTTGGTGAAGGCCCCCACCCCGCTCATCCCTTTCGAGATCCGCAGAACATCCCGCACCAAAGGATCCAGTTCCCTCAGGAGGGCTGAGGCCTCCTGGGAAACCCTCCCCTCCCACGGCCAGCGGGCGTGGATCGCGCTGAAGGCCCGCGCCGCCGCCACGGCGGCCTCGTTGTAGAGAATCCGGTAGATCTCCTCTTTGGGGCGGCCCTCCGCCTTGAGGGCGCGCAGGCGCCCGTCCAGGGCCCTCGTCTCCACGAGCTGGCGGAAAAGGGTCTGGTTGGTTGTCATCCCCAGAGGGCCCCGCGTCTCGATCACCTCCACGAGCCGGGAGAGCCACGACGCAGGAGGGCGGAGTGGTTTCGCATCCTCTGGCGAAAGCCAATCGCCGCCAGCGGCCAGCGCCGGAAAGCCGTCCAGCATGAAGCTGTTCCCCGGGGTCGCCGGATCGTACAGGCGGACCAGGGAGCTCTTGGGCAGATTCTCAAGATCGATCTGGGCGACAGGGCTTGCGAGGGTCGTCATGGGGCCAATTGTACCACGCTCAAAAGGGGTATAATAACCTCCATGACCCCCAAGAAACTCCAGGAGCTGCTCGAGAAGGCCCAATCCGAATTGACCCTCCTCTACGAGATCGGCAACGCCCTCCGGACCACCCTGGACTTCGGCGAGACCCTCTACATCATCTTGACCGGCGTCACGGCGCAGGAGGGTCTGGGGTTCAACCGGGCCGGCATCTTCCTGGCCGATGAAGCAGAAAAGATCCTGCAGGGCCGGATGGGGATCGGCCCGGAAACCGGCGAAGAGGCGATGGTGATCTGGGAGGAGATCGCGAAGCGCCGTTTAAGTCTCATGGACCTGATCTCCAATTACCGGACCGGAAAACCCCTCGAAAACTCCGCTTTCCATCAGACGGTCTCCTCCCTGAAAGTCCCTCTCACCCAGATGGCCGGCGGGCTGATCGCTCAGGCGGCGCTCCAGGGGACCCCCATCGAAGTGATCAGCTCCGAAGCCCAACAGAAAGCGGCCCAGGACCCGGTCTTGAGGGTCCTCAAGAGCACTTCCTGCGTCCTCGTCCCCTTGAAATCCCGGGATGACAAGGTGGTCGGGGTCATCTTCGCCGACAACCGAATCACCCTGAAGCCGATTCCAAGGGAATCGTTCCGGCTCCTGGCCCTCCTCGCCGCCCACGCGGGGCTCGCCATCGAAAACTCCCTCGCTTACGAGTCGGTCCGCCAGCAGGCGGAGCTGGACTCCCTCACCAAGCTCTGGAACCGGGGGGCCTTTCAGCGCCTCCTTCTGGAATCGAAAGCCCAGGCGGAGCGGAGCCGCCTGCCGGTGAGTCTTCTCCTCCTGGACCTGGACCACTTCAAGGCGTACAACGACGAGGTCGGGCATCCCGGTGGGGACCAGGCCCTGACCGCCGTGGCCGATTTCCTGAAAAAGACGGCCAGAGAGGGAGACCACGTCGCCCGGTACGGGGGAGAAGAGTTCGCGATCATCCTCCCCTCCACCCAGAAACTCAACGCCTTGAAGATGGCCGAGCGGATCCGGGTCAATTTCGACGACACCGGGCTGCCCTTCACCCTCTCCGCGGGCCTGGCCACCTTCCCGCACGACGCCCAGGACCCCGAGGCCCTCCTCAAAGCGGCCGATCAGGCCCTCTACGAAGCCAAGCGCCTGGGGCGAAACCGGGTATCGATTGCGTAACTGGGGGCTGGGGGCGGCGCTGATCCTTTTCGCCGTCGCCGTTCTGGCGGTGGCCCAGTGGCCCGCCTTCCCTTATTTCCTAGACAGCTACTACCACTTGAGCGTCATCCAGGGGTTCCGGGAAGCCGGAGGTCCGGTGCTCCACGCCTTCTGGGAGGCGGCCCCCGAGGGCCGGGTCCATCTCTATCCGCCCCTTTTTCATTTGTCCTTCCTCCCCCTTGCGTTTCTCAAGGTCCCGCCGCTTGTCATGGCGAAGCTGTGGTGCTGGGCGGCCCTGCCCGCACTCCTTTGGGCGGCCTGGTCCGTCCTCTGCCGGACGATGACCCCCCGGATCGCCTTTTTAAGCACGGCCTGTCTCGCCGCCCCCTACAGCTTTTTCTTAAGCGCGGCCAACTACCCCCCAGCCAACGCTGCTCTCACCGTCGGATTGGGGCTGATCCTCGCCCTCCACCGCCAGCGTTGGATCGCGGGCGGGTTGATCCTGGGGATCACCTTCCTTCTTCACGCGGGGATCCCGTGGCTTCTGGCCCTCTCCCTGATCCTCTTCGGACTCCTTGAGAAGCCGTACCGGAAAACCGCCTGGGCCTCGGTGGGGCTGGGGCTTCTGGTGGCAAGCCCCTGGCTCATTCACATCGCCGGACAGATCAGTCTTCTCAAACCCCAGCCCCGGGGGGAGGATCGATTTTTTGAGAGCTCCGTTCTCCTGGCCGCCCTGGGCCTGTGGGGATTCGCAATCGCCGTAAGGCGCCGGGGGATCGTCCGGTTCCTTCCGGCCCTGGCCGTTGGATTCCTGCCGATGGCCTTCCTCTACCGGTTCCGCTTCTTCAGCGCGCAGGGACTTTTTCCCCTCCTTCTTCTCGCGGCGGTGGCGCTGGATCAGTGGCTGGAAAAGAAACGCCCCAAGTGGGTCCTGGGGGCGGTGGTCGCGGCGCTTCTTCTCGCGGCTCCGAGTCTCCGGGTCTCCGGGGAAGGATGGCGCTGGGTCTGGGGGGACACGACCTTGAGCGTTCTTTCCGGCCGCGAAACCGGCATCCCCCGCCCGACGGCCCAGCCCCTCTTCAACCCCCATTTCATGGGAGAGTTGGGTGCCCGCGTGAAGGCCCACACGAAGCCGGATGAGCTTGTCTTCAGCAACTTTCCGTACCTGGCGGGGATGATGAATGTCACCACGGGAAGGGCCATCACGAATGAAATGTTGAGGGAGTTCGAACCCCGCTCTTTGGAGGCCCAGATCCTCCCGGCACGGCTGATCGTCTGGATGAAGGAAGGGGCGGATCTCCCCCCCAACCTGGAGCTTCAGAGGATCGTCGAGCGCTACCGCCTGGAACCCCTGGGCTCCACGGAGATCGCCTTCCTTTATAGGAACCCCTTTGGAGAAGGGCGCCGTCCAATGAAGCGGGCGGCGATTCCCTGGTGGCTGGCGGAGGGGATTATTCTGCTTTTGGCGGGTGGGGCGGTTTGGGATCTTCGACGGCGGAAGGCCTGACCCTGACTTCAGCGCCATGGCCGTTTCCGTTCCCGTCGCCGTTTGAATCCTGCTTGAACTTCACGGAAACGATCTTCGAGACGCCGGACTCCTCCATGGTGATGCCGTACATCACATCGGCCATGGTGATCGTCTTCTTGTTGTGGGTGATGATGATGAATTGCGAGTCCTTCAAGAATTCCCTCAGGGCCGAGGCAAAGCGTCCGACATTGGCCTCATCCAAGGGGGCGTCGATCTCATCGAGCAGGCAGAAAGGGCTCGGCTTGATCCGGAAGATGGCAAACAACAAGGCGATCGTGGTGAGGGCCTTCTCTCCCCCTGAAAGGAGGGAGATCGCCTGAAGGGGCTTCCCCGGCGGGCGGGCGATGATCTCGACCCCGCTTTCCAGGACATCCTCCTCGTCCATCAGCACCAGGCGCGCCTCCCCCCCTCCGAAGAGCTGCTTGAAGGTCACCTGAAACTCCTTCTGGATCGCCTGGAATGTCTCCCGGAACATGGCCCGGGTGGTCCGGTTGATCTTCGTGATCGCCTCGTGGAGATTCTCCTTGGCCTTCAGGAGGTCGTTCTGCTGGGTGGACAGATA
>JACPXR010000040.1 GCA_016196465.1 Candidatus Omnitrophota bacterium
CCCCCGTGGCGACCTCGCAGCCCCACTGGAGGATGCTGGATTTGACGATCGAGCCGGAGAGGATTTCGCTCTCCTCACCGGGAGCGCTCAAGACCGTCACATCCTCGACCAGCGCCGCCGAATCGATCAGGGCGGAAGGCCCGAGAAAGACCCCCCGGACCTTGGGGGTATGGAGGACCTTGGCGCCGGAGGCCACAACGCTGCAGGGGGAGGCGGCCTCCTTCAGATAAGCGGAAAGCTCGCTCCCGTAAGAATGAAGAAGGTCCCGTTTCTGCCTGGAGCGGCAGAGGACCCACGCCCCCTCCACCGTCAGTTCCGCGAAGAGCCCGACCTCCCGCCCGCCGGTTTCGATGGCAATGAGGCACTCCAGGCCGTTGCCGAAGCTGTTTTCGGAAGCAGCCGTCAGGGAACCGACCCCGAAGAGAACCGCCTTTTCACCGACCACAGCCCGATGGAGCAGCTGAACGTCCCGCACGAAGGCGTCCCGCCCGATGACGCAGGCCGAAAGGGTCGAGTGGTGCACCCCCGTGGGGAAAGAAACCCCCTCCGCCTCGACGGTGCCGGAGAAAGAGGGAAGGAGAACGGTTCCCGCGAAATGGCAGCGGGAAACCCGCTTCGGGTCAAATCCGGCCGCCACAAAAACCGACTTCCAGTCTTGGGCGGTGTTTCCCTGGGCTTCCAGCGTCCGAAGCTGAGCTGTAGAAAGCGGCTTAAAGCCGGCTTTGGAAAGCGCCTCCCTCTTGGAAGAGAGGAGGGAAAACGCCCCCTTCGCGCGGGAAACCTCCCGGAGGAACTCGGAGCCTTTCCGCGCTTCCCGGAGAGACTTCAGGACATCATACGCCATTACGCCAAAACCAGGACGCGGGGCTCCGCCGGATATTCCCGGCTGAGCTTCGAGGCGGCCTGCTTGTCCACGATGATCGTCGCCCGGGGGTGCAGCTGAACGATCGTCGCCGGGACCATGGCGGTGATCGGGCCCTCGCAGGTCTTGGAGATCGCGTCGCTCTTCCCCGCCCCGTTGGCCAGAAGGATCAACTGCCTCGCGTCCATGATCGTGCCGATCCCCATCGTAATGGCGTATTTGGGGACCTCGCCCATCGTCCGGAAAAACCGGGCGTTGTCCTGGCGGGTCTTGTCGTCCAGGGTCTTCACGCGGGTGCGGGACCCCAGAGACGAGCCCGGCTCGTTGAAAGCGATGTGGCCGTTGGAGCCGATTCCCAGAAGCTGAGCATCGAGACCCCCGGCCTTGACGATCTCCTCCTCGTACCACCTGCAGAAGGCCGGAATGTCCTTGGCGGTTCCATCGGGGAGGTGGACGTTCTTGGGATTGATGTTGATCTGCTTGAAGAAGTTCTCCGACATGAAGAAGTGATAGCTCTGGGGATGACCGTGATCGAGTCCCACGTACTCATCCAGGTTGAAGGTGACGACCCTGGAAAAGTCCAGTCCCTCCTGTTTGTGAAGGCGGATGAGTTCCTTGTAGGTCCCCAGAGGGGTCGACCCGGTGGCCAGCCCCAGCACCGCCCGCGGCTTGCGCCGGATGATGTCGGCGATGAGCTCGGCGGACAACTTGGACATCTCGTCGTACGATTCCTTGACAATGACTTCCATGGCTTTAAGAAAACTCCTCCTTTTCATTTGAAGGCAGCTCGTGGTTAGATCGACCCGCGGAAATCCGAGGGGCTAGACGGAACTTTTTACCACGCAAGAAGCTACTTCGTCAAGTCCCGTCGGTCCCCGACCGGATCTCACTCGTAATGAGTCCACATCCGGATGACTTTGATCGTCCTGATCTCCTCAAGTACCTGATACACGAGCCGGTGCTGTATGTTAATACGACGAGAATAAGCTCCGGCGAGATCTCCTACCAATTTCTCATAGGGCGGCGGCGTCTGAAAGGGATTGCGCTTCAAAATCTCGAGGAGAGGTTCTGCCTTGGGCCACAGACCTGAGTCGGAGAGCTTCTTGGCGTCCTTCTGGGCCTGGCGCGTAAAGACGAGTTGCCAGCCTACCACCGCAGGGTCTTACTGCACTTTTCTACGGGCGTTTTCAATCCCCTTCGGATGGACTCTCTCATCCCCGGAATGGAGATGAGATACAATGTCTCTTGAATGGCTCTCCAGTCTTCCTCCGAGATAAGGACTGCACTATTTCTCCGACCAGCAATTTGAACCGGCTCATGCGAAGAGGCAGCTTTATCCAGTAACCTGTAAAGTTGGGCCCTCGCCCTACTTGCGGTTAGTATAGTCATCCTTTGCTCTCCTCTCCTCCTATTTAAAAGCGTACCATATATCGTACGTATTGTCAATCCCCCGCATAAGAAAGTCGGTAGGGTCTAACGGGACAAGAGCTCCTTCAGGGCGGAGGCGGCCTGCGGGTGGGAGGCGTCCAGCTCGAGGGCCTTCCGATAGCAGCGGATCGCTTCCTCCCGCTCCCCCAGGTCCCGGTAAGCGTTGCCGAGGTTCACCCAGGGGGCGGCCTGATGCGGGGCAAGATCGATCGATTCCTTGAGCACGGGGATCGCCAAACGGCCCTTCCCCTGCCGGCGCAGACTGATTCCGAGGAGATTCAACGCCTCCGCCTCCCTGGGATGGGCCTCCAGGAGGGCCCGAAGCTGTCTCTCCGCCTCCAGGGACTTTTCCTGGCGGATCAGGATCTGAGCCTCGATCAAGCGCTGTTGGACTCGGTCTTTGTGGGTGCGGGGCTGGATCCTCTCCAAAAGAGAGCGGGCCTCATCGAGCCTTCCCTGCTCAAGATCAAGATTGATTTGGTTAAATGCCGCCTGCGTGTTGGCCGGATCCAGACTCAGGGCCCTCTCGAATCCTGTCTGGGCCTTCTTCAGTTCGCCCATCCGTTCGTAGGCCGCGGCCAGGTTGTTGTGGGCCTCGGCGTAGTCGGGCTTCAGGGCAAGGGCCCTCTCGTAATGGGTGAGGGCCTCCTTCGGCCTTCCCTGCTTGAGGAGGAGATTCCCCAGGTTGTTGTGGACCATGGCGCTCTCCGGGGGGTAGCGCAGCGACTCCGCATACAAGCGCAGAGGGTCCGACCAGACCCACTGCCGGTGAAGGCTGATTCCAGCTAGGGCAAGGGCGAAAGCTCCCGCGAGGGCAAGAATCGGCCGGGGGTTGGGGGCCTTCACCGCTTGCGCGAGAATCCCTCCCATCGCCAGGCACAGCCCGATCCCCGGCAGGTAGAGCCAGTGGTCCGCCATGTTCGGGTCCAAAAGGACAAAGAGCCCCGAAATGGGCAGCCAGGCCAGGAAAAACCATCCCGCTCCAAAAAGAACCCCCCTCTCCTTTCGAAACCGAAAGAGGAGCCACCCCAGGGCAGCCAATGCCAGGAGGGGCCCCCAGAAATTCAAAAGATCCGGCGCTGAAAGCCACGGAATCCGCCGCTCCATGTGGAGATCCAAGGGAAGAAAGTAGATCCGAAGATAGCTCAACAGCATGGAGGGGATCGTCAGCCACCGCCCCAGCCCCTCCAAAGAGGGCTGGGGGCCGGCGAACCCGAGCCCCTGACGAAGCTTGAAGTACGCGATGGCCATCAAGGCCATCGGCAGATAGGGGGCCCAGCGCTCCCCCCGCCGAAGCCGCCTTCCGCCGCTGGGATGAGCCCCATCCAGCCCAAGAAGCAGGAGGGGAAGCACCAGCCCGCTCTCCTTCGAAAACCAGGCAAAGGCAACGCTCCCTAAGCTGAAGAGGTACCAGCCGATCCTGTTGGGCCTTTCCGGTTGACGAAAGTTCCACCAGCTAAGGCAGGAGGCGAGAATCCCCAAGACCGCCATCGGGTCGGCCCGGCCCGAGAGGTAGCCCACGGCCGGAACAGCGACAGGATGCAGGAGAAAGAGGAGCCCCGCGAAAAAGGAGGGCAAAATCCCGCCCAGAAGAAACCTGGCCAGAAAAAAGAGCATGGTCCCGTTGGCCAGGTGGAAGAGAACGCTCGTGAGGTGATACCCGAATGGGTTCAGCCCCCAGAGCTGATGATCGATGAGGAAGCTCAATCCCTGGAGGGGCCGGTAGTAGCTCTGGTAGAAAATTTCCCGGTAAAAGGAAGGTCCGAAGAGATCCGGCAGGAAAAACCAGGAGCGGATGAAGCGGTCCTCGAGGATCAGGTGCTGGTCGTCCCAGAGGAAGGGGATTTTGAAGCTGAAGCTGTAAAGGGCCGCCCCGGCGAGAAGGAGGGCGAGGCAGGCCTGCCTGGCCGGCAGGCAGGCCTTACCAGGGTTTTCTGTCTTCCTTCTGAGGGGCGCTTCCGAAGGTCCGGTCCGGCTTCCCGTCGTAGTTCTCATCCAGGATTCCACCCACCAGCTTCACGCCGTCTTTGCCGTAATAAAACCAGGCATCCGGCTTTCCGTCCCGGTTCCGGTCCATGATCATGAGGTCCTTGAGGCCTTCCTTGTAGAAGGCCCAGGCGTCCGGCCTTCCGTCGAAGTTCAGGTCCGCCTGCTCCCGTTCGGCCTTGCCCCCCTTCAGCCAGCGGACGAGATCCGGCTTCCCATCCCGGTTCCGGTCCACCTCGGACCGGACCGGCTTTCCCTTCTCAAGAAAGATCCATACTTCCCGCTTGCCGTCGCCATCCCGGTCCCGCTCCATCCGGACCAGGGCGTCCCCCTCATAGACCCTCCACTCATCCGGTTTCCCGTCGCCGTCGGTGTCCTTCCCCTCCTCCCTCACCGCAGCCGCCGCCGGCTGGCAAAACAGACAAAGCAGAGAAAGAAGCAGGAGGCCACGGGCGGGGGCGTGCAGACCCGTGGTCAATCTCACTCGAGCACTTTTAGCGTGTCGGCGAGGAAATTCATCTTCCGGTGAATCTCCTGTCCGGCCGAGGGGAGCCGCTGGAGATCGCCGCGCAGGGCCCCGACGGTACTCTGGAGAGAATCGATGAGCTTCTTCCTCTCTTGAAACCGGGGGCCCAGGCCCGAGGTGATCTCATTGATGAGCAGGGCCACCTCCTTCAGCTCGTCGTAGCGGCGCAGAACCAGCGGGGCCAGCTCAAATTCCCCGCGGGCCATGAGCCGGAGGTAGCGCTTGATCCGGACGAGAGGCCCCGCCACGGTGTGGGAAAGAAACAGGGTGATGAGAAAGGCCACCGGCAGGAAAGCGAGGAACCCCAGGGCGAGGCGGAAATAAATCAGGCGCAGGATCTCGACCAGCCGCCCCTGGGGATACACCTGCGAGAGGCGCTCCACCAGGTGAGACCAGCCGGTCACGTAGACGATCCAGATCGACACCCCGAGGAACGCCAGCAGGAGAACGAGCGTCACGAGGAAATATTTGAACTGCAAAGAGAGGTCTGTGACGAAATGAGTTCTTCGGTATGAACTGGACATGGGTCTCACTCCTCCTTATTCCCGATCAAAATGAAGGTCCCGATGAACCGTCATAAGAATCCCTTGGGTTTTTGAATCCTGAAACACCTTCCGGGCCTCCGGAAGAGGCAGATACCGGGTGGAGATCTCCCCGAGCTGGACGATCCGGTCCCCGGCCAAGAGCCCGCTTGAGGCGGCCGGCTGCTTCGGTTCCACTTTGGAGACGGTCAATCCCATCCGGGACATCTCAAGCTCCAGCCCCGGCCAGTCCCGCCCGGTGGGGTTGGGGGCAAGCAAGACCCGGCGCTGAATGGTGAGCTTCACCGGCGTCTTTGTCGGGCCCAGGAGAACTTCGGCGGCCTCCGACGGGGAGAAAAAGGCGAGCGAATCCCCCCAGAAGCTGATCAGCTCATCGCCGGGAAGAAGCCTCAGGCGTTCGGCCAGGGAACCGGGTTTCGCCTTCTCCACCCTCGGCCAGGGGCGGGAGGGGCCGGAGGAGGGGGTGTAGGCGGAAAGGAGAAGCCCCCATTGGCCCTCGAGATCCGCCTCCGGACGCGCGGCCTTCCAGGAGACGGAGCGTTTTCGCTGAAGATCCTCGAGGCGCTTCAAGGCGTCGTCCGCCTCCTGAAACTCAGGGTAAATCTGCAGGGCCTTCCGGAAGAAACCCCGGGCCGCGGAGAAATTCTCCGCCTCGAGCGCCTGCTCGCCCAGATAAAGGTAATTCCGCTCCGGGTCGTCGTAAAAGACGTCGTCCAAGTCTCTCCGGAAGAAGGTCTGCTCTCCGGCTTCGGTGCTCAACACGATCCTGTCCCGGTGCTCCTCGACGACGAGACCCTTCAGCGACTCGCCCGATTTCAGGTAGACCGTGTCGGCGAAGGCAGCGGTAAGGCAGAGGGGGTAAGCGATCAGGAAGAGCACAAAAATTAGTCTCTGCATAGCTTCCGGTAGCTTTCGTAGTGGTGGATGGCGAATCCGCCGAAGCTGTTCCTGTGATTCAGCGCGTCGCGGATCTTTTTCAGTTCCCGCTTCATCTGGGGGCAGGAGGTCCCCCCGAAGGTGACGTAGGCCGGGAAGAGGTCGGCCTGGGTCTCCTGGCCGATCACCACCTTCTTGCCGATCTGGTCGGCGTAATCCATCTCCAGGGAGACGAGCCTGATCGTTCCGTCGGAGCCTTCCGCGAAATTCCGGTAGGCCATCACCGTCACAAAATCGACGGTGTCAAGGACATGGTAGGAGGGGGGCTTCGCCTGCCCCTGCCAGACGATCCGGTAGCTGGGATCGTCGTCAAACCAGAAGGGAATGTCCACCCCGAAGGCGATCGGGTCGGGGGCAGCCTGAAGGGCCTCATGGATCTTGGCGTTCATGTCGAGATAAGCCCCCAGGAGTTTCCCCGGGCTCTCGTTCCAGGATTTGGAGAGAAGGTACACCTCCACGTCGCTGTGGAGGCCGTCGAAGCGCTCTTCCGAGGAGGCCTGGGCGTTGAGTTGACGGACCGACTCCGCCCACTGGAGGGGAATGTGGTGATAGCGGGCGACCCCCCACCGGGGATCACCCCCGAGGGCGTGGACCGAGATCCCCAGCCGGTGGGCGAGACGGTTAAAATCCCGGTAGGAGCGGTCCATCGGCGGCTTCAGGTTGTAGGCGGAAAGATAGACCGTCCCGATCCGGTGGGACCGGCAGAAAGCCAAGAGACGGTTCCGGGCTTCGGTCTGGACGGCGATCCGAGCATCCCACACCCACATGGCTCGGGGGGGCTCCCCCCGAGCCATGGCAGGCAGTTCGCCCGGGTCGGCCGCCGCCGGATGAGGCAGCGACAGGGCCCCGGCCAGCAGGTACAGCCCCCACGCGCCGAAAAGCGGGGCTTTACTCGAGCGCAATGTTCTCGAGATAGACCGTCCCCGCGTGCCCGGATTCGGGAAAGAGATCCCCTTCAAAAACGATCGAGACGGAGGCGAGCTGTCCGTG
Source organism: Candidatus Omnitrophota bacterium (assembly GCA_016196465.1). Lineage (GTDB taxonomy): Bacteria > Omnitrophota > Gorgyraeia > 1-14-0-20-64-10 > 1-14-0-20-64-10 > JACPXR01. Next base: position 7,271 of record JACPXR010000040.1, read on the forward strand.
GTCGAGGAAGAACTCATCCAGCGGAACCGTCGCCTTCTGCCACTCGGCCGTGACCTTGCCGGCCTTGAGGTATTTCCCGATCTCCTGGGACTTCACGGAATCTCCGACCCGGTCCCAATGACGGTCGGAAAGACCCACGACGAAGTTCTCGTCCCCCTTCTCCCCCCGGACCCAGAAGGTGATCGCCTTGAAGGCGTTCCCGTCCAGGTACTGCTCCTCCTGAGGGGGCGGTTCGGGATCCTCCGGCGTGGGCGCCACGAGGGCCCCCGGAGACTTCAGCAGCGTGTAATACCCGCACCACCCGCCGGAGTCGAAAGGCCCGCCGATGTTCTTCTTTTCATATCTCAGAAGAAGAACCTGGCTTTTCTTCCCATCCAGCGTCTCCTCCCGCCGGCTGACCATCGCCTTGGAAGGGGCCTTGATGAAAACATTGGCCCGGTTGCCGAGCTTGTTCTTGATCTCATCCCCATCAAAATCATCCACCAGGAGCGGCGCCGCCGCGGCCGACTCGATCAAAAAAAGTCCTGCGATCGCCGCCGCCAAGGCGCTTGCCTGCCACACACTTTTCTTCTTCATCTCGCTTTTTCCTCCTATTCGAACATGAGGTCGTCGACGTAAACCGTTCCCTTGCCCGCCCCGCCTGGGAAAACCGATCCTTCGAAGCAGATCGCCACCGACGCCAGCTCCCTCATCTCCAGCATGAAAGCCGACAGGGGCACCGTCGCCTTCTGCCAGTCGGTGGTGAGTTTTCCCGCGGGGAGGTACTTGCCGATCGGCTCCGACTTCACCGAATCTCCCACCTCGTCCCAGTGCCGGTCGGCCAACCCCACGACGAAATTCTCCGTTCCGGCGGCCCCCTTCACCCAGAAGGTGATCGCGGAATAGTTCGAGGCGTCGAAGGTGCGGGACCCGACTTTCAGCAGCGTGTAATACCCGCACCACCCGCCGGAGTCGTAAGGCCCCCCCTTGGGCTTCTTATCGTACCGGAGGATGAGCGCCCCGCTGCCGCTGTGGGGCCGCTCCTGGACCCTGAGGGCCAGCGCCCGGGAGGGCTCCATCACATAGGTGTTGGAGCGGCCTCCGAGCTTGTTGGCCCCGCCCCCCTCAAAATCATCCACCAGAAGGGCCGGCACCGCAAAAGCAGTGTCCAGTGTCCAGTGTCCAGTGTCCAGTAAAAGCCAGACCAAGAGAAAAACGCTCATGAATTTAGCCGGACACGTTGACACGGGATGCAGGACACATTGGTCTTTCATGGCTCCTCCCATTCTTTGAGCAAATCCTCCTGAGTCTTCCGGATGAAGCGCAGATCTTCCAGAAAGAGGGCCCCGGACCCTGGACGCGGGAAATTGATCACAAAGGAGCCCATCTGGCTCCAATCCAGCTTACCAAAATCGGACAAAGGAATCACTACCTCCTGCCAATCGGAGGTCACCCCCCGGGGGAGATACTTCTCGATCGAACCGGCCTTGACGGAGTCTCCGATCGTCAGCCACGACTTGTCCGCCATGCCGATCTCGAAAAACTCCCCCCCCTGGGCACCCCTCACCCGAAAGACCGCCTCCTTGTACTGGCTCAAGTCAAAGTAGGCCCCGTCAATCTGGTTCAAGAGGGTGTAGTAGCCGCACCAGCCGGTCGGCTTCTTGTCGAAATCCAGCCGGAGGCAGCGGTTGACCTGTTCGGTACCTGGTACCGGTTTTGAAAGGACCCGGCTGAACAGGCAGATGGAGGGAAGGCGCTTGTAGGCGTTGGCCTTGCGCCCCAGGAGGTTGAGATCGCTGTGATCGAAATTGTCCAAGAGCAGCTCCCCGGCTTTCTCAATCTCGGCATCCGAGGAGACGAGCTGCTCCGAGTGAAAGGAGAGCCCCTCGACCCAGAAGGTCCCCTCCCCCTCCTCGTTGAAATTGAAGACGATGCTGTAGACCCTGGAGAGGTCCGCCCCGAAGAAATCCTCGAGAGGAATCTTCACCTCCTGCCATTCGGTGGTGATCCCTTGGGGCAGATACCGGTGGATCGACCCGACGAGAACGGCGTCTTCCCTCTTGTTCGAGATGACGTCGTTCATCCCGATCTCGAAGGCCTCCCCCCCCTTCTTCCCCTTCACCCAAAAGGTCAGCGTGGCGTAAGAGGAGAGGTCTCCGAGAATGATCACGTAGGCGCCGCAGAAGGAAGGGCTCGGGGTCTTCCGGTACCGCATGCAAACAGGTGAGCTGGAGCCCCCTTCCCGCCGGACTTTTGAATCCTCATAGATCCCGTACTTTGAGGGCTTCATGGCAAACCCGCCGATCCTTCCCCGGTAGGCGAACTTGGCTTCTGAATCAAAAAGCGGGGTCCCCGCCGGAAGGGGCGGCACATCCTTGAGCGGAATCGGCTCGGCATAGGCCCACGTCGCAGCAAACATCAACATCAGGGACGTCCTAAAAGGGGCCACCCTAGTTAGCCCAGTTAGCGTAGGGTGTCCCCGTTTAGGACGTCCCCGGTTCATTCCAGCTCCAGGATGTTGAAGGTGGTCGGATCCCCCCACTGCCGCTCGCCGGAGGTGGAGATGAGGCACTTCTGCGGCTGGCGGGCCTCATCCGAATCGGAGCCGTCCAGCATGAGCCCCATCCGGAAGCCGGCCTGGAACCTTTGGGAGCTGAGAACCTGACTCTGGAGGATCCCCTCCACCGCGGGAATGACCTGCCTGCGGGTCCCCTGGGGATCCTTGGGCTCCACGCCGACCCGCTTGCCCAGCGTCTGGAAGAGAAACTTGGCCGGCAGGCGGACTTCGAGGGTGTAGCCGAAGGGCTGCTTCCGGGCCGCGATCTGGACCTGAGCGAGGGATTTGGGATCCACCGAAGGGACCCAGACGAAGACCTCCGGCTTGAGCTGGCCGAAATCGCCGGGGCTCAAGCCCAGCTGAAAATCGTCGGAGGAATTGACCGCCTCGGAGTAATCCCCGTCCAGGTCCATATCCAGCCAGAGCTCGGCGTGATCCCCCTCCCACATCTCGGCCCCGCGCTTCTCCTGGACCAGGGCGTTGTCGGTCACATCGAGGGCGAGGTACAGCGCCTCTTCATCCCAGCCGGCGGCGATCTTGCAGCTTAAATCGTGGGCCCCCGCCCACGCCCCGGCGCCGTAAACCACCTGAGTCCGCTGGTTCACCGTGTACCAGGGAGCTCCAGCCCATTCGCCGATCTCCCCGTCGAGGGCAACGCCCGGAGGGGCCCGGAGGGCCTTTAAGGCCGGCACCTTGCCGGAGCGCTCCCGGGTGGGGACGTTGCGCCCTTTCTGGAGGAGGCGGTAGCTGTCGTAGGCGTGGATCGCCACTCCCCCGAAGCTCAGCTCCTTGGCAAAGAGATCGACTACTTGGCTCAGCTGGCGCTCCATCTCCAGCCACCCCTCCTCGTGGAAGGTGTTCCGGCGCTTCCCCTGCCCCATCTGGACGAGGTCCTGGGTCTCGACCCCCACGACGACCTTCTTCCCCAGACGGTTGGCCAGGTCGATGTGAAAACGGGCGTTGTCGGCGATGTCGATGGCGGTGTCGTAGTAATCCATCAGGGCGAAGTAATCGACCTCCTTGAGGAGGGCCTCCTCGAAGACCGGCTCCCGGTTGTAGAAGACCGGCACCGCCAGCCCCAGGATGAAAGGGTGACCTTGCTTCTCCCCATCGATCATCTTCCGAAGCTGGGCCACCAGCTCGACGAATTCTGATTTCAGCTTCTCCCGGTCCCCGCTCTCCCAGTCGGAGGTGAGGTACGGCTCAATGTCGAGAGAGACGCCGTCGATCCGCTCCTCCTGGGGGCGTTCCCGGTTGAACTCCAGGTACCCGCCCACCCAGTCGAAGACCTGCGGATGATGCTCTTTGAGCGCCCAGAGGGGGTTCCCCTGGAGGGCCTCCACGTGGACCCCCTTCGAATGGGCGGCTTGAAGAAACTCGGCCAGGTTCTTCTGATATTCCTTGGGCATCCGGGTGATCGGGTCCTCCCCCAGATAGACGAAGACCGTCCCGATGGCAGTCTGACCGCAGAAGGAAAGAAGCTCCTCCCGGATCTGAGGGTTGTTCACCGGGTCGTACTTCCAGACCCAGGAAAAACGGGCCGCCCTCGGGTCCGGCTTGGCCCGGGGGGCGTTCGCCTTCTGGATCTCCTCCACCTCCTGGTCGTAGATGAAGGCCACATCGTCGATCTCGATCGCCCCCTTCCCCTCGTACCGGAACCAGAGAACCAGAGACCCCAGGCGGGTCAGATCGATGTCGGAACGCAAGCCGGCGAGCGGCACCTTCACCTGCTGCCAGTGGGTGGCCACTCCCTGCGGGAGGAAGGCGGTGATGGGACCGGCGTAAACGGCGTCGATCTCCAGGTCCTGCATCCGGTTATCGGCCAGGCCGATGTCGAACCGCTCCCCTCCCTTTTCCCCTCTCACCCAGAAGGTGAGCGCGTTCAGCTTGGAGGCGTTGATGCCGTTTAAGAGGGTGTACCAGCCGCACCAGCCGCCGAGCTTCTGGTATTCGATCCGCAGGGCCTTTCCGGAGGAGCCCGGGCGGGTGTCGGCCACCTTCGTGATCACGGTATAGGAGGGGCGCCTGGCCCAGGTCCCCTGGAAGGCGTCGAGCCGGTTCTTCCGCTGGGCGAAGAGGCCTTGGGTCTCGCCGGTCTCGAAATCATCCACGAGGATCGGCGGAGGAAATCCTTGAGCTGACCTCAGAGAGGAAGGGGCTTTCCAATGCCACCCGGCCCATAAGGCGATAAGCCCCAAAGAGATAAGGATAACGGGACGGCGCACCATAACTCTATTTTACCTTGGCAAGGAAGATATGAGCAGAAACAATGGAAATCTCTTTGTATTCTTTCAGAGCCAGAAGATGTTTGTCTCCGCTGATCACATAGGAGGCCCTCCCAGCCAGAGCACACGCTAAGAAAACGTCGTCGCTGGGATCCTCCGGAATCACGGAAGGGGTTTCCTTACTTCTGTCAAGCCGCCTGTTCCAGGCCGGCCAGGGTGTTGAGGCCCCTTTCGAACTCCTGCCAGAGCTCCATCGGAAGCAGCACCCGTGGCATCACCGCCATGAGCCCCCCGATCGGATCGGCCGCCCAGGCGGCGAACCACTCTGCATAGGAAGGAACCGGCCGGCGGAACTGGACTTGTTGAACCTCATTCAGCTCCTCTTCGAGCGTATAGATGAAACTCACGGTAAGCCCAAGATGCTTCCGATGAATCGCCTCGAGAGCTTTCTCCACCGCGCCAAGGTCCGGCGCCTGCCGTCTGGAAACCACCCCGAGGGCGATTCCCACATTTCCCTGAAAACCCCTGTCCGCGAAATGCTGGGCGATCGCCAGCGCCCGGTCAATCGAATCCTCTCCGGGAGAGAGTTCTTCCCTCGTCAGGATCACGTTGAGATTCCTTGCCCTCTGAATATGCCGGACGACGGCCCAGTCATCCACAAAACCCCGCCTTCTCGGGGCCGGCTCGGTGGAAGTCAGGCCGATGAAGATCGCGCCTGCCGACACCCGCGGCTGAACCGCTTCGATGTTCCTTCGGATTTGATCGATCCCATCCGCCAGCTTATCAGCGAATTCATTCTCCGCCGGGATCCCCCGAAAGGGCTCCTCTCCATGACGAAGCTCTCTGGTCTTTACCACCACCCGCCTTGGCTGGCCGACGACGAGCGCGCGACCCTCCAAGCTCTCCAGCTCAAGCTCCGCATAGGCGGCACCCGGCTCCACATCGAAATAGACCCCCTCAGACCCAAGCCGCTGCGGCTGAGCGATCCAAAAAGCTAGGGGGGCCGCCTGGTGGTAAGGAAGGACCAGCCGGTCCATCCGCTTGAGCACCTCCCACAGCCGCGCGTTTGCCTCCTCCAGGCCGGAGCGGGGAATTCGCAGGGTAATCCCCTGGCGCATCGCCGGAGGCGGATCGACCAGAAGAAAATTCAGCCCGCCAACCCCCTCGAAGAGCCGCCGAAAAACCATCTGGCCCGTCACAGTCGCAGTCGTGCTTTGAAGAGTCGTAAAGTAGAGGGTGTTGACAGTCGCATAGGGCAATCCCCTCCTCCCATAAAGTTCATGCAGCCGGAGCATCCCCTCCAGAAGCTCCTTCCCGAGATCTTGCGCCTGGCGCCTGCGGTCAGGATGCCGTGTCTCATCGGCGAATCGAAAGAGAAAATCAATGAACCCGAAGGTCGCCTCCGGCTGAATCATCTGCGCCCACCGCTGGCGGATCTCCAGCACCTTCTCGGGGGGGATCAGCGCGAGGTCCCTTCTAACAAATTCATCCAGAAAATGCTCGTCAAAGAAGGAGAGGCCCCCGACGCTTTCCCCTGCCTGTCGAACCTTGATGGCCTCAGGCACCCCGTCCATCAACTCAACCCTCTGGCGCACCAGAAATTGGCGCTTTGAAAACTGGATCGCCTGCCAGGCCATCTCCTCGTTGTAGGACAGGATCAGCCCTGCCCAGGAGTTGTTGTCCGCGGCAAGACTGGGCAGGCCGTCGGAGCCCAGGATGAACCGGCCCTGGGCATCGATCCCGGTGACGAAATGGTCCTTGTCCCAAAGCTTAGGCAAAGCTTCCATCAGGATCTTGTTCCGGAAAACGATAAAATCCAAAAAATTTGGCCCATCCGGATTCTTCTCATTGGCCAGATAAGCCCTCCAAAGGACCCTGGCCAGATCGAACTGGTGCTCGGTAGCGAAGAAATCGGCCGGTTTGTTGAAGTTGCCCCGGTAAACCTCATATCCAACCTCGTCCAAAGGACGATCATCGAGCTTGGCTTGATAGCGCATCGCCTGAATGAAGCCGTAGGCAGGGTGTACAGGGTCGGCCACCTGAAGATCCTGAAGAAGCTCCTGAAGCTTCCGATTGATCCAGGGAAGATGCCTGAAATCGTTGGCCTGAAGCATGTAAGCGTACAGAGCACTCAAGGCCCAGAGGGTGTTTCCAGTGGGAGAGCGGGGATCCATGAAAGGATCCCCCTGGGTGCTGTAGGAGAAGTGGTAAACGCTCTTCGTTCCCAGCGCCTCTTCCTGCTGACCCAGCCGCACGAGGGCCTCCGCAAGAGAGCGGGCCTCCTTGGAGTCGCCCTTCATCACCAGGTCGTAAAGCACCAAGGCATTCCCATAGATCCAAACCCGACCGTACTCGGTCAGCCCCTTGTCCACCTCGCCTGGGGCATATTCTTCGTAGAGCCCGTTAAAGTCGAACCACTCGAACTCCCTGCCGGCCCTTGCCCTGTAGGCCCTCAACACCTCCGGAGAGATCTTTCCCTCTTGAAGAAGACGGGGGACAGCGCTCTTCATGGGCTGCCGATTAACAATCTTGCGCGCGCGGACAAACTCTCCCGCCGCCTGCCTGTAGGCGGCGTAGCGCGCCTCGAATCCTCGACGGAGATCGGCCAAGAAGTCCGCCTGCGGCGGCAGGAAGCCCAAGGCATCCCGCAAGAACAGCCCTCCCAGCCCCAGGGCCCCTGTCCTGAGAACCTGCCGACGAGACAACCCGGTCTGCTGTCCCCTTAAACTCTCCTCCAAGCCCGCTTCCGCTGGACCTTCGCGGGCAGAGAGTTCTCGGAGGGTGTCATGGCCAGGAGCCGCGCTGGCAGGAAGGGGGCCCGCAACAACGAGAGTCAAAACCAGGAGTGCGCTGGCGGCCTTGCGGGTCATAAGGCCCTCCTTAGGACCACAGGAGGAGCCCGTACTGGCCGCCACCTTCTTCCAGACCAGTCTCCACGGAGAGAACCTCGACGACACCCAGATTCAGGCGGAGCATCCGGGTAAGGAGAGCATCCACGGACAAGGCCCTTGCCATCTCTCGGGTGGTGATGACGGCCAACGGCTTCGGGCCGTCTCCAAAGACTCTGGTGAGGGCTTGGGTGACAACCTCGCGTGTAACCTCTGGTTCCTTTTCGGCGGCAACCAGGTCCTGCGGCCGCGCGATCTTGGCGATGGCGCCGTCAACCTCCGCCCAGGTCGAGCCGACCGCGATCACAGCCAGATTCGTCCGAAGCGGAAGATCGCTGTCAGCCAAAATCATCGAGTCAGCCACCGGGACTGTTGAGTCGAGGCGGACGAGGAGGCCGCCGCTTGCCCGCGGATCAATCTGTCGGGCAG
>JACPXR010000046.1 GCA_016196465.1 Candidatus Omnitrophota bacterium
ACTCCTCCGGGCGGCGGCGGCCTTAGGATCGGACGTCCCCTTTTTCTTGTATGAAAAAGGGTGGGCGCTGGGAAGGGGAAGAGGAGAGATCATTGAACCGCTGCCGTTGGGGGCGAGCTTCTTTCATCTCTTAGTGGCTCCTGGATTTCTGATTCCAACGAAGGACGTTTACCGGGCTTATTCCCTGCCTGCCGGTCAGGCAGGCTTGACACCCTCCGGGTCGGATGTTACACTCCTCCTCGAGGCCTTAAGAAAAGGGGATGTGCTCGAGGTTCGCGCCCTCCTCTTCAATGCCCTGGAGCCTGCCGCTGAGAGTCTGTACCCGGCCCTTTCGGATGTCAAGGCGACGATCACCGCCAAAACGGGATTAGAGCGCCCCACGGTGTCCGGCAGCGGTTCAAGTGTCTTTGCCCTGTGCGAAAGTCGCGCGCAGGCGATGGAGGCGGCGGGCCTTCTTCGCCGGGAGCGCTCAGACTGGCGGGTGTGGGTGGTCCAGACAAAGGGCTAGAAATGGAAATCACGGACGTGAGGATTTTCCTTCGCGAGGCCTCGGCGGAGGCCAAGCTGAAGGCGTACGCGACGGTCACCTTCGACCAGATGTTCGTGGTCAGGAACCTCAAGGTGATCGAGGGAAACAAAGGCCTCTTCGTGGCCATGCCCTCGGAGCGGGCGAAGGAGCCGTGTCCGAAGTGCGGTTTCCGCAACGCCGTGCGCAGCCACTTCTGCAGTCAGTGCGGCGACGCCCTGAACCCCGCGCCTCATCCGGTGGAGAACGCGCAAGGGGGCGTTCCCCCGGAGGGCTCCTCGGAGCACCGGGACATTGCCCACCCGATCACGGTAGAATGCAGGGCGGCGATTCAGCGGAAGGTTCTGGAAGCGTATGAGGCGGCGAGAAAAGCGTGAAGGGACCATTTTCTCCTGCCCTGTCGTCCAACGGTAGGACGCCAGATTTTGGGTCTGGTTATCTAGGTTCGAATCCTAGCGGGGCAACGATAAGGATCCAGCCATGACCACCCTGCGAGAACGTTGTTCCTTCTGCGGCCGCGGCCGGGAGCGGATCAAGAAGCTCTTCAGCGGTCCGAGCGGAGTCTACATCTGCGACCTCTGCGTGAAGCTCTGCGGCCAGATCCTCACCAAGGAGGAGGATCAGAGCCGCGCCCCGAAACGGACGCCCGCCTTGAAGGAGCTTCCCCCGCCGGCGGAGATCAAGCGGCAGCTCGATCAGTACATCGTGGGGCAGGAGATGCCTAAGCGCCAGATGGCGGTCTCAGTCTACAACCACTACAAGAGGATCTGGGCCACTTCCTCCTCGCCGGCCGACGTTGAGCTGGAGAAGTCGAATCTCCTCATGATCGGGCCCACGGGGTGCGGCAAGACCCTCATGGCCAGGACCCTGGCCAAGATCCTCGATGTGCCTTTCGCCCTGTGCGACGCCACCCCCCTGACCGAAGCCGGCTATGTGGGGGAGGATGTGGAGAATCTGGTCCTCCGGCTTCTCCAGAACAGCCACTTCGACGTCCAGCGGGCCCAGACGGGGATCATCTACATCGATGAGATCGACAAAATCGGAAAGACCCAGGAGAATGTCTCCATCACCCGGGACGTCTCGGGCGAGGGGGTCCAGCAGGCCCTCTTGAAGATCCTCGAGGGGACGGTGGCCAACGTGCCGCCGCAGGGGGGAAGAAAGCACCCTCAGGCCGAGTACATCCAGGTCGACACGACGAACATCCTCTTCATCTGCGGGGGCACCTTTGTGGGGTTGGACAAGATCATCGCCCGGAGGGTCGGGCGGAAGGTGATCGGCTTCCAGTCGGAGGGTGTCGCGGGCCCGGCGGATCCCGACCTCGGGGCGCTCCTTTCCCAGATCGAGCCGGAGGATCTAATCCGTTTCGGGATGATTCCGGAATTTGTCGGCCGCTTCCCCGTCATCTCCACCTTCAACCCCCTCTCGAAGGGGGAGCTGGTGGACGTGATGACCAAGCCCCGCAACGCGATCATCCGGCAGTACGTGAAGTTCTTTGAGATGGAGAATGTGAAGCTCACCGTGGAGGGCTCTGCCCTTGAGGCGATCGCAAAGACCGCTATGGCCAAAAAGACCGGCGCCCGCGCGGTCCGGGGGATCCTCGAGGAGATCATGCTGGAGGTGATGTTCGATCTTCCCAGCCAGAAGGACCTCCTCGAGTGCGTCATCACCCCTGAGTGCATCACCGAAGGGGCCGCGCCTCTGTTGATCACCGGGGAGGGGAGGAAGGCGGTTGCCTAAGGCGGAACCCTTGGCGGCCATTGTCCTGGCGGCCGGGGACGGCACCCGGATGCTTTCCCGGATTCCGAAGGTGATTCACTCCCTCTACGGCAAGCCGCTCATCGGCCACGTGCTCGACGCAATCCGGGGGGCCGGGGTGAGCCGGATCATCGCGGTGGTGGGCTACCGCTTCGACCTGGTGAGGAGTCAGCTGGGCCCCGGGGTGGAGACGGTGATCCAGCGCTCTTTGAAAGGGACCGCCCACGCCGTGTCGCGGGCCCTGCCGCGGCTGAAGGGATTTCGCGGGGACGTGGTGGTCCTCTACGGGGACACCCCGCTCTTGACCTCGCAGACGGTGCGGGGCCTCATCGACACCCACCGGCGGGAGGGGGCCTCCCTGACGCTGTTGACGGCGTTCTTGCAGGAGCCCATCGGCTACGGACGGATCGTCCGGGACCCGAGGGGGCGGATCGTCCGGATCGTGGAGGAGGCCGACGCGACCCAGGCGGAACGGGCGATCGAGGAGATCAACGTCGGGGCCTACTGTTTCAAGGCCGCCGCGCTCCTGAAGGCCCTGAGGGCCCTTTCGCCGGCCAAGGGCGGGGAGTATTACCTCACCGACACGGTGGACCACCTCGTCCGGGCAGGGAAAGGAGTCTCTTCGGCCCCCACCCGTTCGGTGGGGGAGTTCCTCGGGATCAACACGCGGGCCGATCTGGCCAGGGTTCAGACGATCATGAGGAGCCGGATCCTGGAGCGGTTCATGTTTTCCGGTGTGACGATCGTGGATCCCTACACCACTTACATCGACGGCTCGGCGAGGATCGGGCAGGACACGATCATCTATCCACACACCGTCATCGAGAAGTCGGTTCGGATCGGGCGGATGTGCGCGGTGGGTCCCTTTTGCCGGCTGGGACCGGGTACCGTGCTGGAGGATGGCGTGACGATCGGATCTTTCGTCGAGCTGGCGAGAAACCGGGTGAAGAAGGGAGTCCAAGTGCTGCGCGACCCGTCGGTGCGAGTGGGAACAGTCAGGGGAGGACGAAATGGCGCCTGAGTCTCAAGATCAACCGGTGCTGGTGAGCGGCAACGCCCACCCGGCCTTCGCCCGTTCGGCGGCCAAGGCCCTCGGGGTGGAGCTGTGCGAGGCCCTCGTGGGCCGCTTCAGCGAGGGGGAGATCCGGGTCAAGATCAATCAGAATGTCCGGGGCAGGGACGTCTTCGTGATCCAGCCGACCTGCCCGCCGGTGAACGACCATTTGATGGAGCTCTTGATCCTCCTCGACGCCCTCAAGCGGGCCTCGGCCCGGCGGATCACGGCGGTCCTTCCCTATTACGGCTACGCCCGGCAGGACCGGAAGGACCAGCCCCGCGTCCCCATCACGGCGAAGCTGGTGGCTAACCTCATCACCGTGGCCGGCGCGGACCGGGTCCTCACGATGGACCTGCACGCCGGACAGATCCAGGGGTTCTTCGACATTCCGCTGGATCATCTCTTCGCGGTGAACACCTTTGTCGATTACTTCTCCAAGGTGAAACCCCTTTCGGATCTGGTGGTCGTCTCACCGGATGTGGGGGGGATCAAGATGGCCCGGGCCTACGCGAAGCGCCTCCGGGCCTCTCTGGCGATGGTGGACAAGCGGCGGATCAACCACATGGAGGCCGAGGTGATGGACATCATGGGGGAGGTGGACGGGATGAACGCCCTCATCGTGGACGATCTGGTCTCCACCGCCGGCTCCCTCGTGGAGGCGGTCCGGGCCCTGAAGGAGGCCGGGGCGAAGGAAGTTTACGCCGCCGTGACCCACGCGGTTCTTTCGGGCCCTGCCCGCGAGCGGCTGGAGGCCTCTCCCTTGAAGGAGCTCGTCGTCACCGACACGATTCCGATCCACGAGGAGCGCCGGCTGCCGAAGATCAAGGTGCTCTCGGTGGCCCCTCTCTTCGCGGAGGCGGTCCGCCGGATCCATCAGGAAGAGTCGTTGAGCATTCTTTTTCATGAACATTGGGAAGAATCGGGCAAGCTCGAGGAAAAATTGCCCAGGAAGCGAGGAAGGAAGCTCCATGCCTAAGCAACCTGAAAAGGTCGTGTTGGAAGGTTCCCTCCGGGATTCGATCGGGAAGGGGAAGGTCGGCCAGCTGCGCTCAAGCGGCTTGATTCCCGGGGTGCTCTACGGCGAAAGCGGGCCCGCCACGGCGATTCAGGTTCCGGCCCGGGATTTGGGGCGAGCCCTGAAGACGAAGGCAGGGGAGAACGTCCTCATCACGCTGCGCCTGAAGAAGGACTCCAAGGCCCTGCCGGAAAACGCGGTCCTCATCAAAGAACTTCAGCACCACCCGGTGACCCATCAGATCCTCCACGTTGATTTCCACCAGATCTCCCTGACGAAGCGTCTGACGGTGACGGTTCCTCTGGCCTTCAAGGGAGAAGCCCTGGGGGTCAGGCAGGCAGGTGGAATCCTCGAGCACCTTCGCTGGGATCTGGAGGTGGAGTGCCTTCCGACGGAAATTCCCGCGGAGATACCGGTGGAGGTCTCGCCTCTGGACGTGGGGAAATCCCTCCACGCCAAGGAGATTCCGCTGCCCTCCGGCGTCCGGCTCGTGACGGACGGAGAGCTTCCGGTAGTCGCCTGCGTCATTCCGAAGAAGGAAGAGGAGGTCCTGCCGGCGGCGGAGGCCGAGGCGGCGGCACAGGAACCGGAGGTGATCAAACAGAAGAAGCCGGAGGAGGAGGCCCCGGAGGCCGCCTCGCAGGGCAAGGAGAAGGAAAAGCCCAAGCAGTCTCAGGAGAAAGAAGCGGCGAAGAAGGGGTGAGGTGAAGGTCGTTGTCGGGTTGGGAAACCCCGGGTCCCGCTACGCTTCCAGCCGCCACAACGTCGGCTTCATGGTGGCCCGCCGGTTGGCCCGGCGCTGGGACGTCGATTTCGCGCAGACCCTTTGCGAATCGAAGGTTGCCCGGGGGGATGCCGCGGGCGAGGCGGTGCGGCTCGTTCTTCCCCAGACGATGATGAACCGCTCCGGAGAGGCGGTGGCCTCTCTCCTCCAGCGCTGGCGCCTGGAAACAGAGTCGGTCCTCGTGATCTGCGACGATCTGTCGCTGCCGTTGGGGAAGATCCGTCTGAGAAAAAGCGGTTCGGACGGCGGCCACCGGGGGTTGAGAAGCATCCTGGAGAAGGTGGGCTCGGAAGGGGTCCCGCGGCTGCGGATCGGCATTCGAGGCGCCGAGATGCCCTCCGGGGAGTTGACCCCCTTTGTGCTGGAGCCCTTTGCCGCCGGTGAGAAAAGGAAGCTGGAAGGAGTTCTTCAACTGGCCGAAGAGGCCGTTTCAACTTGGGTGAAAGAGGGTTTGACCTCTGCGATGAACCGGTTCAACAAGAAAGCGGGGTCTTCATCATGAGCGGGTCGGTCAAAGATTATGAAGCGGTTCTCGTCATTTCTCCGGAGCTGAATGAGGAGGGGGTTTCGAAGCTTCAACAGGCATTCGAAGAGGCCGTCGGCCGCCACGGGGGAAAGATCCTCGAGGCCGCCAACAACGGCAAGCGGAAGCTCAGCTACCGGATTGGAAAACTGACGGAAGGGATCTATCTGCAGATCAGACTTCAGCTGCCGCCGTCGGAAATTTCGAATTTGAAGAAAACGGCAAGTCTCATGGAACAGACGGTCCGGTTCCTCGTGGTGCGAGGGGGGGAGCCCCAGAAAGAAAGAAGCATCAAGGACTCCCTTCCGTCCTCGGAGCCTGAGGCCTGAAATTTAAGAAGGAACGAAAACCATGGCCAATCTGAACAAGGTGTTTTTGATCGGGAATCTCACGCGGGACCCCGAACTGCGCTACATCCCCAGCGGGACGGCGGTGACCACCTTTACCGTGGCCTCCAACCGGGCCTACACCCTCGCTTCCGGCGAGAGGCGGGAAGAGGCCTGTTTCGTCAGGGTGGTCGCCTGGGCCCGCCAGGCCGAGCTGTGCGGCGAATATCTCTCCAAGGGCTCTCCGGTTTTTGTGGAAGGGCGCCTTCAGAGCCGCAGCTGGGAGACGCCGGAGGGGCAGAAGCGCTCGACGATTGAAGTGGTGGCGCAGAACATCCAGTTCCTGGGGAAGGCCCCCAAGACGGTTTCGGAGGCCGTCCCAACGGCGGGACAGCCGGGTGAGTCTGCGCGGGAAGGTTCACAGGTCGCGGGGGAGTCCCAGGCGGCGGATTTGCCTGAGCTTCCTCCGGAAGGAGAGTTAGGGGAGGCACCTTTCTAACATGGCAACTCCAACCAGGGAATCTTCCTCGTCGGCCGGCTCGGGAAAAGGCCCCGGAGAACCCCGCCGCCGCGTCTTTCGAAAGAAAGTCTGTAAATTCTGCTCGGACCGGCTGGAGAGGATCGACTTTCGCGACACCCTGCGCCTTGTCAAGCTCACCTCGGAGCGGGGGAAGATCCTCCCCCGACGGGTTTCCGGCAACTGCGCGCGCCATCAGCGGCAGCTCGCCCGCGCCATCAAACGGGCCCGGACGATCGCGCTCATGCCCACCGTGGCCGCCTAGTGAATTTCAAGGGCACCCCATGCAGGTGATCTTGGCCCAGGATGTTGAGCGGCTCGGAAAAGCAGGCCAGATCCTCACGGTGAAGGACGGCTACGCCCGGAACTTTCTCATCCCGAAGGGATGGGCCTTTCCCGCGGGGTCGGGCCAGCGCTCTCAAATTGAGGCCCGCCTCAGGGCATCGAACCGCCGGGAGGAGGCCCTCCAGGCGAAGGCGAAAGAGCTTGCCCGGAGGATCGAGGGTGCCCTCTGCGTGATCCCGGCGGCGGTCGGGGAATCAGGAAAGCTCCACGGGGCGGTCACCGCCGGGGACATCCTCGAGTCTCTGAAAGGGCAGGGGATCCCTCTCGAGAAGCACCAGCTGGTTCTCACGGCCCCCATCGCGCATCTGGGGGTGACCTCGCTTCCGGTGAAGCTCCACAGAGAAGTCACGGCCCTCCTCAAGGTGGAGGTGGTCCGGAAATGACCCCCTTCTCCACCCCCTCCGTCGATTCCCTCATCGAGAAAGTCCCCCCCCAGAACCTGGAGGCGGAGATGGCGGTCCTGGGGTCCCTCCTCATCGATGAGGAGGCGGTCCCCATCGGAATGGAGCTGTTGAAGCCGGAGTACTTTTACCGGGACACCCACCGGAAGATCTTCAGCGCGATGACGAAACTCTTCACCCGGCAGCGGCCGGTGGATCTCGTCACCCTCACCGAGGAGCTGAAGTCCTCCGGGGAGCTCGAGGGGGTGGGCGGGGCGAGCACCCTCGCCTCCCTCACCACCGTCGTCCCAACGGCCGCCAGCATCCAGCATTACGCCAAGATCGTCAAGGAAAAGGCCCTTCTTCGGAATCTCATCAACACGGCCACCCAGATCGTCGGGGAGTGCTTCGAGAACCAGGACGACGTCGAGGGGCTCCTCGACAAGGCGGAGCAGCTCCTCTTTGAGATCTCGACCAAGTCCTCCGAATCGCGGGCCGTTCTCCTCAAGGAGATGCTCAAGGATTCGATCGAGGCGATCGAACGGCTTTACCAGCGCAAAGAGCTCGTCACGGGAGTCTCCACCGGGCTTCACGATCTGGACGTGCAGACCGCCGGGCTGCAGCCCTCGGACCTGGTCATCGTCGCGGGGCGCCCTTCCATGGGAAAGTCGGCCCTCGTCACCTGCATCGCGGAGCATGTGGGGATCGTCGAGCGGATCCCGGTGGTGGTCTTCAGTCTGGAGATGTCCAAGGAACAGCTCGTCCACCGGATGCTCTGCGCCCATGCCCGGGTGGACGTCCACAAGGCACGGACCGGTTTTCTCGCCCAGTCGGACTGGCCCCGGCTGACCAACGCGGCGGGGAAGCTTTCAGAAGCCCCGATCCTGGTCGATGACACGCCGGCGATCTCCGCTCTGGAGCTCCGGGCCAAGGCCCGGCGCCTCAAGAGCCAGCACGACGTGGGGCTGATCGTGGTCGACTACCTCCAGATGATGCGGGGGCCCGCCCGGTCGGAGAACCGCCAGCAGGAGATCTCGGAGATCTCCAAGAGTCTCAAGGCGCTGGCCAAGGAGCTGAAGGTCCCGGTGGTCGCCGTCAGTCAGCTCTCCCGAGCCCCGGAACAGCGGGAGGACCGCCGGCCTCAGCTGGCCGATTTGAGAGAATCAGGGGCTATTGAACAGGACGCCGATGTCGTCATGCTCCTCTTCCGGGAGGAGGTTTACCATCCCACCGATGAGAACCGGGGGCGAGCCGAGGTGATCATCGCCAAGCAGCGGAACGGCCCCGTGGGGTCGATCCCGATGACCTTCCTCAAGGAATTCACCCGGTTTGAGAACCTCTCCCCCCGTTCTTGAGTTAACCCCTTTCCTGTGTTACATTACCCCAATGTTGATCAAGTCCCGGATCGCTCTGGCCGTCGGTCTGGCGGCAGTTCTCCTTTCCGTCCTTTGTCCGTGCGCCCCTGCCGGGTCTGAAGAGGAGTCTTCCGGGGAGTTTCAGGTCTCAGCGGTGGAGGTGGAAGGGAACAAGGTCGTCTCCACCACCACGATCCTCGCCAAGATCCGTACCCGGCCCGGCGACCGAGTCACCCAGGCCCTCGTGGATGAAGACATCAAGCGCCTCTATGGGATCGGCTTCTTCACCGATGTCTCGGCCGAGATCCGTCCCTATCAACAGGGAAAGATGGTTCGCTTCAAAGTGAGAGAGCGGCCCCTGGTGGTGGGGGTGGTGATCACCGGCCTGCGCCACTTCCGGGAGGCCAAGGTCCGGGAGGAGCTGTGAACGAAGGGCGGAAGATCCGGGTTCGAGCCATCCGTTTCTCAGGGAACGAACGCGTTTCCTCCCGGCGCCTGCGCAAGGCGATGGCCACCAAGCAGGGAGGGTGGTTTACCGCCGGCTATTACCGCCCTGAGGTGCTGGAGGAGGATGTGGAGCGGATCAAGGGAGTCTACCGCCTGGAGGGCTACAGCGACGTTCAGGTCGGCTCAGACGTTCAGTTCGAGGAGAAGAAGCGCTGGCTGACCGTGGCGATGACCCTCGAGGAGGGGTCCCGGTATCTCGTGGGGGAGGTTGCCTTTCGCGGCGCCTCGCAAATCCCCCAGTCGAAGCTCATGGACCGCCTGAAATTGCTCTCCGGAGATCCTTTCAGCCAGGAGCGGCTGTTCCAGGATGTCTCCGCCATTCAGGCCGCCTATTTCGCCCAGGGCTACATGACGGCGGAGGTGGAGCCGACGACGGCCCTGTCTCCCCGCACCCAGCGGGTCGACATCACCTATTCGGTGACCGAGGGCTCGATCGCCACCGTGGGGGAGATCATCGTCCGGGGCAACGTCAAGACCAAGGACGTGGTGATCCGCCGGGAGATCCGCCTTTCTCCCGGAGAACGCTTCGATGGCGAGAAGCTCCGGCGCACCAAGGAGCGGCTGTACAACCTCGGCTTCTTCGAGGAGGTGACCCTGGAGACGGCCGTATCGGACCTTCCCGACCGCCGGAATCTCATTGTCACCGTCAAAGAGGCCAAAACCGGGGAGTTTTCCTTCGGGGCGGGTTTCAGCTCCCTGGACAAGCTCATCGGTTTCGCGGAGATCGTCCAGAGGAACTTCGATCTTTTCAACTGGCCGACCTTCGTGGGGGCGGGCCAGGAGCTGAAGTTCCTGGTTCAGGCGGGGACCCGGCGGAGGAATTTCGAACTTTCTTTCACGGAGCCGTGGATCTTCAACCGGCCGTATCTGTTCGGGTTCGACCTGTTTCACACCGAGCGGACCAGCGGCGAAGGCTTCAGCTTCGACTTGAGGCGCAGGGGAGGGGACCTCCGGCTTGGAAAGACCCTGGGAGAGTTTGACAGGGTCGGCTTCATGTACCGGCTCGAGCGGGTCAAGGTGAGCGATGTCCCGGACACCGCCTCCTCCGCCTTGAAGGACGAACTGGGGGATAACACGGTCTCCGCGGTCCGGCTGGGGTACGTCCGCGACACCCGGGACAACGCCTTCAACCCGAGGAAGGGGTACCTGATCGACACGGGCATTGAGACCGCCGGGACGTTTCTGGGCGGAGACAAGGATTTCTTGAAGTGGACGGGAAGCGCCTCGATCAACTTCGAGCCCCTGGTGGAGAACCAGGTTCTTGAGTTGCGGCTCAACTTGGGGCTGGCCGATGAACTCTCCGGCTCAAAGGCGGTTCCGATCTTTGAGCGGTTTTTCGCGGGAGGGGCGGACTCCATCCGGGGCTACCGGGAGCGGCGGGTGGGTCCCCACGACACCGTGACCAACGACCCGATCGGCGGGGAGGCGATGGCCGTCTTCAATGTGGAGTACACCGTTCCGATCGTGGACTTCATCAAAGGGGCCACCTTCTTTGATGTGGGGAACGTCTGGAACCGGGTCGGCGAGTTCGGGCAGGAAGGATTCAAGTCTGGGGTGGGGGCAGGGGTGAGGATCAAGACTCCCTTTGGTCCGGTGAAGCTGGATTATGGTTTTCCTCTGAATCCGGATTCCGGAGAGCGCAAGTCCGGTCGACTGCATTTCTCCGCCAGCCGCAGCTTCTAGTACCTCTGAAGGGTGAATCCAGTGAATCGAATCGGTCGAGCCGTGGGGGCCGGATCTCTCGCTTTCGGGCTGCTCCTGGCTTTCGGGCCGTCTGGCCTCCGCGCCGGGGATCTGCCTCCGGTCAGCAAGATCGCCACGGTGAATCTGGACAAGGTCTTTGCCGAGTACGAGCGGACCAAGAAATCAGACGCCCAACTCGAGCAGCTTTCCGGCTCCAAGCAGCAGGAAAGGGAGAAGATGGTCTCAGAGATCAAAAATCTGCGGGAAGAGCTCGTTCTCCTCAACGAAGAGTCGCGCGCCCAGCGGCAGCAGACGATCGAGGAGAAACTCCGAACCCTCGCCTCTTTCGACCGGAGCGCGAAGGAGGGCCTGCGCCGTCAGCGGGACGACGCCGTGAAGGGCATTCTCGAGGAGATCGAATCGGCTGTTTCCGGCTACGCCAAGGAGCATGGGCTTGAGCTCGTTTTAAGCGACCGGGCGGTCCTTTACGGAATCGACGCGATCGACATCACCGATGAAATCCTCAAGATCCTCAACGACCATTATGGCAAACGTCCGTCGTAAGAAGACAAGCCCTCCTTTCCGGAGCGGAAACGGCGTGACCCCCCGCCCCTTGGAGGAACTCGCCCGCTTCATCGGGGCGCGGGTCCAGGGAGACGGGAAGACCCTCATCCGGGGGATCTCCGGGATCAAGGAGGCCAAGCCCGGCGACCTCACCTTCGTGGCCAATTCCAGGTACCTGCCCCTTTTGAAGAGCACCTGCGCCTCCGCCGTGATCACTTCGCTGGACGTGAAAAAGGCCGCCCTCCCGATCGTCCGGACGGAAAATCCCTCCCTGGCCTTCGCCAAACTGGCGGCTCTCCTCTATCCGGTGATTCAGCGGCATCCCAAGGGGGTGAGCCCCAAGGCGGTGATCGGCCGCGGGGTCCGTCTGGGGAAAGGGGTCGCCATCGGCTCCTTCGCCGTCATTGAGGAGGGGGCCTCGCTTGGAGACCGGAGCGTCATCTATCCCCACTCCTACATCGGACGGAAGACCACCCTCGGCAACGACTGCGTCGTTTACCCCAACGTCGCCGTCCGGGAGCGGGTGGAGATCGGCCACCGGGTGATCATCCATTCCGGCACCGTGATCGGGTCGGACGGGTTCGGCTTCGCCACCGTCAAAGGGATCCACCACAAGATCCCTCAGGTGGGGACCGTCGTCATCGAGGATGACGTGGAGATCGGCGCCAACGTCACCATTGACCGGGCCCGTTTCGGAAGAACCGTGGTCGGCAGGGGGACCAAGATCGACAACCTCGTCCAGATCGCCCACAACGTGGAGATCGGGCCCAACAGCATCCTCGTGGCGCAGTCCGGGATCTCCGGCTCCACCGTTCTGGGCAGCCACGTGGTCCTGGCCGGACAGGCCGGGGTGGTCGGACACATCGAAATCGGAGACAACGTCATGGTGGGGGCCCAGGCCGGCGTCTCAAAATCCGTTCCGCCGGATGCCCATGTCTGGGGCACCCCCGCGAAGCCGCTGTTGAAGGCCAAGCGGGTCAACGCCGCGCTTCAGCATCTCCCGGAGCTCGTTCAGATGATCCACGAAATGGGCAAGCGCCTCGCCGAACTGGAGAAGCTCGTTGGAAGAGAACCCTCAAGCCGTTAACCAGAAGACGATCCGGCGTTCTGCCCGCGTGGAGGGAGTGGGGCTGCACACGGGCAAATCGGTCCGGGTGGAGTTCAAGCCGGCCCCTTCCGATTCGGGGATCACCTTTGTCCGGACGGATCTAGCCGGCTCGCCCCCGATTGTGGCGGCGGTCGCCTCGATCCTCGACGCCAACCGCCGTCCCCGGCGCACCTCGATCGGAAACGGGGTGGTGGAGGTCCACACGATCGAGCACCTCATGGCCAGCTGCTTCGGCCTTGGGATCGACAACCTCCTCGTCGAGATCAGCGGAGAGGAGGTTCCGGGTCTCGACGGCTCGGCCCATCCCTTCCTCGAAATCTTCAAACAGGCCGGGCTCCAGGAACAGGAGGCCCCGCGCCGGGTCGTTCAGGTCCGGGAGCCGGTCTGGGTGGAGGAGGATTCGGCGGTCGTCGCGGTGCTCCCCGACGAGCGGTTCAGGATCTCCTACACGTTGAGCTACCCGGTCCCCTCCCTCTCATCGCAGTATTTCTCGGCGGCGGTGACGCCCCAGATTTTCGAATCTCAGGTCGCTCCTTCCCGGACCTTTTGTCTTGCCCAGGAGGTGGAGGCCCTCCGGAAAACCGGCCTGGGCAAAGGGGCCACCTACGAGAACACCGTCGTGGTGGACGGAAACGGGAAGATTCTCAACAACCACCTGCGCTATCCGGACGAATTCGTCCGGCACAAGGTCTTGGACTTAATCGGCGACCTGTACCTCCTCGGCCGGCCCCTCCAGGGCCACGTCCTGGCGATCCGGTCGGGCCATGCGCTGAACCTCAAGCTCCTTCAGCGACTCCGGCAGATGATGGAGCGGGGCAGGGAGGGAGGGATCAAGGCGACCTACATCGAGCCGGAAGCGACCTCCCTGGACATCTTCGCCATCCAGCGGATTCTTCCTCACCGGTACCCGTTCCTCCTCGTCGACAAGGTCGTTGAGCTGGTGCCGGAACGGCGAGCCGTCGGGATCAAGAATGTCACGATCAACGAACCGTTCTTCGCGGGGCATTTCCCCAAGCGTCCCGTGATGCCGGGGGTGATGATCATCGAGGCCCTCGCCCAGGTGGGGGGCATTCTCCTTCTCAACAAGCCGGAGAACCTGGGCAAATACGCCTATTTTGTCGCCATGGACAGCGTCCGCTTCCGTCGGACGGTCCTGCCGGGGGACACCCTCACCCTGGAAGCGGAGGTGCTGAAGATCCGCTCAAAGACGGGCCAGATGCGCACGAGGGCCCTGGTAGAGGGGAGGGTGGTGGCGGAGGCGGATCTGATGTTTGCCCTGCTGGAAGGCGACGAGAAGTTGTAACCCATTCAAGAAGGCCCGGAGCTCTCCTTGCCGACACTGGGATTGATCGCTGGAAACCGCCTGTTTCCAATCCACGTCGCCCGCGCCGCCAGGGCCCTGGGGTACCGGGTGGTGGCGGTCGGCTTGAAGGAGGAGACCTCTCCCTCTCTGGAGGGGGAGGTGGACCGGATGCGCTGGCTGGCCTTGTCCGAGGTGGGCCGGGTCCCCTCTCTTTTAAAGGAAGAAGGGGTCCAGGAGGTGATCCTGGCCGGGCAGGTCCGTCCGGAGAGGGTCTTGAAGTCGGAGACCGGACTCGACGCCGTCACGAAGGGGATCTTGAGTCTTCTGCCGGACCGGAAGGGAAGCTCCATGATGAAGATGGCGGTGACTTACCTTGAATCTCAGGGTTTCCGGGTCCTCGATTCGGGGACTTTCTTGAAGGAATGGATCCCGGCCGCCGGCGTTTTAAGCCGCAGACCCCCCACGTCCGAAGAGCGCTCCGACATCCTCCAGGGGATCCCCCTGGCGGGGTCTCTTTCCCGGCTGGGGATCGGCCAGACGGTGGTGATGCGCCGGGGGGCGGTGGTGGCCGTCGAGGCGATGGAGGGAACGGACGCAGCGATCCTCCGGGCCGGTGAGATCGCGGGCCCCGGCTGTGTGGTGGTGAAGGGTTGCGGGCCGGAGCATGACATGCGCTTCGACATTCCGGTGATCGGCAAGGAGACCCTCTTTGCGATGGTCCGGGCCAAGGCGGTCTGTCTGGGGGTGGAGGCGAGGCGCACCCTCCTTTTTGACCGGACCGAGCTGTTGGCCCAGGCGGACGAACAGGGCCTGGCCGTCGTGGCGGCTTAAGAGGAGTTCCCGGTGCGCGTCGCCTTGGCTCAGATCAACGTGACGGTCGGGGATCTTGCGGGAAACCTCCGGAAGATCACCCGGTGGATTGAAAGGGCCCGCGGCGCCGGGGCGGATCTCGTCGTCTTCCCGGAGCTCGCCGTGACCGGCTATCCACCGGAGGATCTCCTCTTCAAGGCCTCCTTTGTCCGGGAAAACCAAGAGGCCCTCCGGCGGATCGCTTCTCTGACAAAAGGGATCACGGCGGTGATCGGCTTCGCGGACCGGGATTCCAGAGGCCGCCTGTATAACGCCGCCGCCGTCGCCTCCGGGGGGAGGATCTCCGCCTGCTACCACAAGATGCACCTTCCCAACTACGGGGTTTTTGACGAAAAGAGGTATTTCTTTCCCGGGGAAAAGCCGCTTCTCATCAGGGAGCAGAGAGCGCCGATCGGCGTTTCCATCTGCGAGGACATCTGGGTCAAGGAGGGGCCCTGCCAGGCGCAGGCGAGAGCTGGGGCGAGGATCCTCGTCAACCTCTCCGCTTCCCCCTACCATGCCGGCAAGCGAAGCGAGCGGGAGAGGATCCTTCGCGCCACGGCGAAGGGCTGCAAGGCCTTTGTCCTGTACGTGAACCTCATCGGAGGGCAGGATGAACTTGTTTTCGATGGGGGGAGCCTGCTGGTGAGCCCCCAGGGAAAGGTGATCTTCAGGGCCCCTCAGTTTGAAGAGGCGATGGGTCTTGTGGACCTGAGGGGTCCGGCCCCCAGGGGTCTGACCCCATCGACCGGGCCGCTCGATCCCGATTCGGAGATCTTTCAGGCCCTGGTCCTGGGGACAAGGGATTACGTTTTGAAGAACGGGTTCCGCCATGTGGTAGTGGGCTTAAGCGGCGGAATCGACTCCGCCCTCACGGCGGCCATTGCGGTGGCGGCGCTGGGCAGAGGAGGGGTGACCGGGATTTCCATGCCCAGCCGCTACTCCTCCCCGAAGACGCGGCAGGATGCCAGAGAAGTTGCCAGGCGGTTGAAGATTTCGTTCCGGGAGGTTCCGATTGAGCGAATCTTCCGGGCGGCCCTCGCCACCCTGGGACCTGTTTTCGGAAAACGTCCTTCGGATGTCACGGAGGAAAACCTTCAGGCCCGGATCCGGGGATCCCTCCTCATGGCCCTTTCCAACAAATTCAAGTGGCTCGTTCTGGCCACCGGAAACAAGTCGGAGCTCTCGACCGGCTACTGTACCCTCTACGGCGACATGGTGGGGGGATTCGCCGTCATCAAGGATCTGCCCAAGACCGCCGTCTACCGGCTTTCCAGGACCGCCAACCGCCTCCTCGGGGGCCAGGTGATTCCGGAATCGGTCTTCCGGCGGGCCCCCACCGCCGAATTGAGGCCCCATCAGACCGATCAGGACACCCTCCCCCCCTACGAGCGCCTGGACCGGATCATCAAGGCCTATGTAGAGGAAGATCTCCCGCTGGGGAGGATCTGGAGGGGCCTCCGACTTTCCAGCGCGGCGGTCCGGAGGGTGATCCGGATGATCGACGCGGCGGAATACAAGAGGCGCCAGGCCCCCGTGGGGATTAAAATAACTCCCAGGGCTTTTGGGAAGGACCGGCGCATGCCGATGACGAACCGCTACCGGGAGGAATAGGATGGAATCGCTTCTCCTGGTGGGCTCCGACGAGGCGCGCTTGAAGCGCATCCGGACCACCCTGATCAAGGGCGGTTTCCGCGTGAGCCTCCAGGGAATTCAGGATCTCAATCGGCTCGAGGAGTCCAGGGAGCGTTTTTCCTTAGGCCTGCTCGATGTCTCAGGAGAGGATGGGGTTGCCGCTTGGGTCGAGCGGGTCCGGTCGAAGGTTCCCGCGAAGGAGCTGCCCCTGATCGTCCTGGTGAAGCAGGGACAGGCGGATGAGCTTCCGGGCCTCGGCGGCGTGGAGGATTTTGTTGTGCTCCCCCTGGAGCTGGAGCTACTCGAGTCCCGGCTGCGCTTTGTGTTGAAGCGGCTCAACCACCTGGCCCCGGGGACCGGGATCCGGATCGGGGCCCTGGAGCTCGACCCGGACCGCTACGAGGTGTCGCTGGACGGGGAACCGCTGGAGCTCACCTACAAGGAGTTTGAGCTGTTCAAGTTTCTCGCCACCCACCCCGGGCGGGTCTTCAGCCGGGACCAGCTGCTGAACCAGGTTTGGGGCTATGACTTCATCGGAGGCACCCGGACGGTGGATGTCCACATCCGCCGCCTGCGGGCGAAGCTC
The DNA here is from genome assembly GCA_016196465.1 of Candidatus Omnitrophota bacterium. Lineage (GTDB taxonomy): Bacteria > Omnitrophota > Gorgyraeia > 1-14-0-20-64-10 > 1-14-0-20-64-10 > JACPXR01. The sequence goes on from JACPXR010000046.1 coordinate 16,819, forward strand.
GGCCCCAAGTACGCCTCTCTCATCGACACCGTCCGCAACGTCGGCTACAAATTCCTCGAATCCCTCTGAAGCTTTTTCCCCATTGCGCATTGTGTACAACCTATTGAATTTTCCCCCCTTCACCCGGTAAGCTTGCAGTAGAACCTCCCCAAGGGGGGTTCTACCCGATAAACCCGCCACTAAGAACGAGGGCGGGTGCGCCGAAGAAGGTGTGGCGCAGGCACACCCGCCGAAAGGCGGGGCCGCAAAGCCGCAAATCCTCCCGGAGGGCAAGGGCCTTCCGAAGGATGGTTGGGCTGCCGAAGGTAACTCGGGAAGGAGCAGTCGTGACCAGTTACCTGAGGTGGGTGTTCGGAAAAGCAGGGATCTTCTTCCTGGCTGTCTCTCTGGGCCTGGGGCAGGGATCCGTCTGGGCGTGGGAGGGGACAGGGCAAAGCCCGACCCTGCCCAAGCTCCGCGTCGGCTTCTCGTTCCATCAGAGCGGACAACTGGAGGAAGCCCGTCGCCTGTACCTGGAAGTTCTCCAGGAGAGCCGCGATTCCGAGGAGATGGCGGTGGTGCAGGAGCTTCTCCTCTCTTTGAACCGGATCCCTCCCCCCGGACCGTCCCCACCCGCTCCAGGGCTCTCCAGTGAAACCACTCGGTCCTCCCCGGCCCCTTCCGGCAACCTCGCCGTGGAGATTCCAGAGGAAGGAGAGTCCCTTCCGGTCACCCAGTGGATGGAGAGGTCCCTTCCGGTTTTCGTTCAGGTTTTCTCGGAACGGCTCTCCAGGTCGCTCGAGGCGGTCGGGGAGCGGGAGCTGACCCGGCAGTACACCGAGGCCGAATTCCGCCAGGTGGTTCTCCGCGGGGTGCAGGCGCGGCTGCCTCAGCGGATCTCGGATGTGGCCACACAGATTCGCCCGGATGGGATCGTCGGATCCGGCACCGTGCACCTGGGCCGGTTCCGCTTCCAGTTGGCCTCCCGCGTGGGGATCAGCGTGGTCAACGAGCGGCCCCACGCCAGGATCCACGAGTTGAAGGTCGGCTCCTTCGTCGCTCCTGAGCTTCTCCGGAGGATGATCGAGCGGCAGATCAACCTCGCCATCGACCGCCAGCGCTCCACCCTCCGCGTCAAGGAATTTTCCCTCGCCCAGGGCTCCGCCCGGATCAGTGTAGAATTGATTTAACACATATTTAACTTGCAGGTCATTTCTCCGTAACGCCCCTCCATAGACTGATGCCCGTTGGTTGCGCGGCGGGTTTCTCTTTTCGTTTGGATTTCGCGTTCCATGTTCAGGAGGGTTACTCCCCGATGCCTCTTACCGATCGCTCCATCGTCAGCTTCCTCATCTTCGTGTTGGGCGCTTCTGTCGCCCTTCCTCCCGCCTGGGCCGATGAGACCAGTCAACTCAAGGCGGAAATCGCGGATCTGAGGGCGCGCCTGAATCAACTGGAAGGCCGGCTCGCCAAACAGGAGCAGGCCGCCCCTCAGGTGGTCACCGCTTCCGGAGAGGTGATTCCCGAATGGGTCCGGAAGCTCCAGTTGAGCGGCTTTGTGGATGCCTCTTACGTCTACAACACCCAGAGGCCGGAGAACCGGGCGAACAGTCTCCGTGTTTTTGACACCGAGGCCAACGGCTTCCAGCCCCACGCCGTGGAGCTCGTTCTCCAGAAGCCGGTCTCGACCGAGTCCCCGGTCGGTTTCCGGGCCGACCTGGACTTTGGGGAGGATGCCGAGGTGGTGGGCTCCGTGACCACGGGCCTCGGGTCGACCACCGATGAGATCGACCTCCAGCAGGCGTACGCCGAGGTCCTTTTCCCCTGGGGCAACGGCCTCAACATGAAATTCGGGAAGTTCGTCACTTCCCATGGGGCGGAGGTGATCGAGTCCAAGGACAACTGGAACTTTTCCCGTTCCTACCTCTTTGGGTACGCCATTCCCTTCACCCACACCGGCCTGCGGTTGAGCTATCCCCTGGCGAGCTGGTTCACCACGTTGTTTGGGGTCAACCAGGGCTGGGACGTTGTGGATGACAACAACACCGGAAAAAGCATCGAGTGGCAGGGGATCCTGACCCCGAATTCCAAGACGTTCCTGTCGGTCACGGGGATGCACGGCCCGGAACAGAATGCCGACAACCGAGACGACCGGCACCTGATCGACGTCGTCCTCGGCTACAATCCCACCGACCGGTTGAGCTTGAAGCTCAACTACGATTACGGGCACGAACAGGATGCCGTCACCGAGAATGTGGAGAACGCCTCCTGGCAGGGGGTGGCGGCCTATGCCCGCTACCAGCTCAACGACTGGTACGCCCTCGCCCTGAGGGGGGAATACTTCGCCGATGAGGATGGGATCCGGACCGCTTCCCGGGCGAACAATGGGGTGACCGATCTGCGGCTCTGGGAGCTGACGCTGACCCAGGAGTTCAAGCTGTACAAGGACCTCATCACCCGGCTGGAGTGGCGGCATGACCATGCCAGCGCCAACGTTTTCAATGCAGGAAGCAGCAACGACAACACCCAGGACACACTCAGTCTGGAAATGATTTACCCTTTCTAGAAGGAGGAATCGCATGGATCCGAAAGTGATGGCAGATACCCTATGGACGTTGATCACCGCGATGCTGGTCTTCTGGATGAACGCCGGCTTCGCGACGGTGGAGGCCGGTTTTCAGCCCTCGAAGAACTGCGTCAACATCCTTTCCAAGAACTTCGTCGTTTTCGCGGTCATGTCGATCGCCTACTGGTTCTTGGGATTCGGGGTCATGTTCGGGGATGGAACCCCCTGGTACGGGATGCAGGGTCTTTTCGGCCTCCATGGAGCGGACAATTCCCCGGCCACGGGAGGCGCCTACAAGGGGGTCTACGGCTCCCTGAACTGGACAGGCGTTCCCCTCTTGGCGAAGTTCTTCTTCCAGCTCGTCTTCGCCGGGACGGCGGCGACGATCGTCTCCGGATCGGTGGGGGGAAGGATCAAGTACCTTTCCTTCATCCTCTTTTCCTTTATCATGGGGATTTTGATCTACCCGGTGGTGGGGCACTGGATCTGGGGAGGGGGATGGCTGGCGAAGGCGGGGATGTGGGACTTTGCCGGCTCGACGGTCGTCCACTCGGTGGGCGGCTGGGCCGCCCTGGCCGGCGCCATGATGCTGGGCCCCCGTTTCGGGAAGTACGGGCCCAACGGCCAGATCACGCCGACCCCGGGCCACAACCTCAGCCTGGCCACGATCGGAACTTTTATCCTGTGGCTGGGATGGTTCGGATTTAACCCCGGCTCCACCATGGCGGCCGATCCAGGGGCGATCTCCAGGATCTGCGTCACCACGAACTCCGCCGCGGTCACCGGCATCCTCGGGGCCACCGCGGCCTCTTGGTTCCTCCTGGGCAAGCCGGACCTAGGGATGACCTTAAACGGCTGCCTGGCAGGCCTCGTCGCCATCACCGCCCCCTGCGCTTTTGTGAGCGTTGAAAGCTCGCTCATCATCGGCCTGGTGGCGGGGGTTTTGGTTGTTCTGGCGGTGATCGCTTTCGACCGGATGCGGGTCGATGATCCGGTGGGGGCGACCGCTGTCCACCTGGTCAACGGCATCTGGGGAACCCTGGCGGTGGGCCTTTTCGCCCAGGAGGTGGTCAACCCCAACACGACGGGAAGCGGCCTCTTCTTCGGAGGGGGGACAAAGCTTCTCTCCGCGCAGGCCACCGGTGTTTTCGCCGTGGGCCTCTTCACCTTCCTCATCTCGGTCCTCGCCTGGGCCTTGCTGAAGGTGGTTTTGGGGATCCGCGTCCCGCTTCAGGAAGAGATTGGAGGTCTGGATGTGGGGGAGCACGGCAACTCGGCCTATCCGGAGTTTGTCACCCGGAAGCCGGCCTACTCCTACGCGACCGCCATGGCCAGGTCGAGCGGTTTGACCGCTGAGACCGTTCAAGAAGGGAGCAAGCGATGAAGAAGATCGAAGCGATCATCCGTCCTGAGAAGCTCGATGAGGTCCGGCAGGCCCTGGAGAAGGTCGGTTTTCCGGGCTTGAACATCAGCGAGGTCGAGGGCCACGGAAAGCAGAAAGGGGTGGTCCAGCAGTGGCGCGGCGAGCAGTACCGGGTGGAACTCCTCCCCAAGGTGAGGGTGGAGATCGTGGTCAGCGACGGCGACGCCAAGAAGATCGTCCGGGCGATCCAGGAGACCTCTAAGACCGGGGCCGTCGGAGACGGGAAGATCTTCGTCTCCTCGGTGGATGAGGTGATCCGGATCCGGACCGGGGAAACGGGGGAATCGGCGCTGTAGGGGCCCTGCACTCGCTTCGCTCGTTTCTAGTCGTAACTCGGATTTAACATTGCTGTAATCTCGCTTTAACGCGGTGTTGAGAAACTAGTGGCCCCAGATTTTCCCCAGGATCGATTCGATGAAGATGAAAAGGAGAGAATTTTAAGATGGCCCGCAGTTCAACGACGCGCAACACAAACGGAGGAGTCCTTTCGATGGCTCGAGGTCGTGGTGGCACAGTCACGTTGGAGAGGCAACGGCCCAAGCAGACCCTCGGCAAGTCCAAGCTCCGGGGCGCCGAGCCCGGCAGCGAGGCCCTCGCCTCGGCGAGGGTGAATGAGGGGTCCGTGAAGCGCCTCTTTAAGATCGTCAAGGAGCACAACATCAAGGTCGTCGATCTGAAGTTCAACGACCTGCCCGGACTCTGGCGGCACTTTTCGATTCCAGTTTCGGAGCTCTCCGAGAATCCCAGGGAAGGAATCTGGGTGGACGGGATCGGCTTCGACGGCTCCTCGATCCGAGGTTTTCAGAAGATCCAGGAATCGGACATGAACCTGTTTCTGGATCCCTCGACGGCCGTCTTGGATCCGGTCTGCGAGGTTCCGACCTTAAGCGTCGTCTGCGACATCTACGACCCCTTGACCAAAAAACCGTACAGCCGTGATCCCCGGTACATCGCCCGGAAGGCCGAGGCGTATTTGAAGAAGACCGGGATCGCGGATGTGAGCTACTGGGGGCCGGAGCCAGAGTTTTTCATCTTTGACGACATCCGGTTTGACTCCACCGAGAACTCCAGCTACTACTTCGTCGACTCCATCGAAGGGGAATGGAACTCCGGGAAGGACGAGAAGCCGAACCTGGGCTACAAGCCCCGGTTCAAGGAAGGGTACTTCCCCGTGCCTCCGCACGACATCTTCCAAGACATCCGCAGCGAGATCATGAACAAGGCGCGGGCGGTGGGCGTTCCGGTGGAGAAGCATCACCACGAGGTGGCCACGGCGGGTCAGGCGGAGATCGACATGCGGTACTCCACCTTGACCCAGATGGCGGATCACCTCTTGATGCTCAAGTACGTGATCAAGAACGTGGCCCGCAAGCACGGGAAGGTGGCGACCTACATGCCCAAGCCCCTTTTTGGGGACAACGGCTCCGGGATGCACACCCACCAGTCTCTGGCGAAGGAGGGCAAGAACCTGTTCTACGACAAGAACGGCTACGCCCTCATCTCTCAGCTCGCCAAGTGGTACATCGGGGGTTTGATCAAGCACGCGGCCTCGATCCTGGCCTTTGCGGCCCCGACCACCAACTCCTACAAGCGATTGGTCCCGGGGTATGAGGCGCCGGTCAATCTGGCCTACTCGGCGCGGAACCGCTCCGCCGCCTGCCGGATCCCGGTGTATGTGGACTACCCCAAGTCCAAGCGTGTGGAGTTTCGCCCACCGGATCCCTCCTGCAATCCCTACCTCGCCTTCCCGGCGATGCTCATGGCGGGATTGGACGGCGTCCAGAATCGGATCGACCCGGGTCAGCCGCTGGATAAGAACACCTACGAGCTCTCCCCCGAAGAGGCGGCCAAGATCCCGACGGTTCCCGGTTCCCTGGAGGAAGCGTTGAATGCCCTGGAAAGGGACCATGCCTTCCTGCTCAAAGGGGATGTCTTCACCAAGGACGTCATTGAGGTGTGGCTCGGGTACAAGCGGCAGGAGATCCCCAAGGTCAAGCTCCGGCCGCATCCGTACGAGTTCTACCTTTACTTCGACGTGTAAAAACCAGCGTTCGATTTCTCCCGACGCGTTCTTTCCAATGGGGCTGATTTTCTCATGCCCACCAAGACCCTCAAAGACAAAGAGTACGTTTTAAAATCGGCCCGCGACCTCGGGGTGAAGTTCATCCGGCTGTGGTTCACCGACATTCTTGGGTTTTTGAAGAACGTCGCGATCACGATCGAAGAGCTGGAGGAGGCCCTGGAGGAGGGGGTCGGCTTCGACGGCTCCTCGGTGGAGGGATTCACCCGGGTGGAGGAGTCGGACATGGTGGCTCTTCCCGACCCCAACACCTTCGCCATCCTGCCCTGGCGCCCCAAGGAGAATGCCGTCGCCCGGATGTTCTGCGACATTGTCCGGCCCGGCGGCGAACCCTTTGAGGGGGATCCCCGCTACATCCTCAAGCGGAACCTCCAGAAGGCCGCCGAGATGGGATACACCT
>JACPXR010000005.1 GCA_016196465.1 Candidatus Omnitrophota bacterium
GGTCATGCGGCTCTGTCCCTTGGGACAATCCGCGAATACCAGGCTGATCTACCGTCGTTGCAGCTCCCTCCTCTGCCTTCCCTTGAATCCCTCTATCCACCGTAGACTTCTTCATCTTGACAGGGGGTCACGCCATACCAGGCAGACTGAGGGCGAGGATTAGAAAAGCGCCCAGAATGCGGCCAAAAAAATCAGCGTTCTTCATCTTCATCTGTCTTGAGAGGTTGATAGTTTAAGTATACCTTCCCGGCTGGCCTGTTTCAAAAAAATAAACTGAATATTTATTACAGCTAACAGACAACGTTGACAAGCCGGTTGGGGATGACGATGATCTGCTTGGGGGCTTTCCCATCGAGCCACTTCTGGACGGCCGGGTCCTCCAGGACCCTGGCCTTGAGGGTCTCCTCGTTTAAGCCCACCGGCACTCTGAGGTGGGAGCGGACTTTTCCGTTCACCTGGATCACCAGGGTCGCCTCTGTCTCAGTGAGCAGCTGGGGATCGTAGGGAGGCCATGGGGAGGCGGTGAGCATCTCCTGGTGCCCCAGCCGCTCCCAGAGCTCTTCCGCCAGGTGGGGGGTGAAGGGGAAAAGAAGCTGAACGAGGGCCTCCACCGCTTCCCGGAGGGCCGCCGGCGAGGCGGAGGCCGCGCTTTTCTCGATGGCGTTGCGCAGCTCCATGAGAGCGCTTACGCCCGTGTTGAACTTGAAGCTCTCCAGGTCCTCGGTGACCCGTTTGATCGCGGCGTGCGTGGCTTTCCGCAGCTCATCGTCGTTTTGAGATTGCTCCCCCCTCGCTCCGCTCGGGGTCGCAATGACAGACTGGACCAGATCCCAGACCCGATTGAGGAACCGAAAAGATCCTTCGATGGCGCTGCCCTGCCACTCCAGAGAATCCTCCGGGGGGGCGGCGAAGAGGATGAAGAGCCTTAAGGTGTCCGCGCCGTAGCGCTCGATGACCCCCTCCGGATCGACGACGTTCCCCTTCGACTTGGACATCACCTCCCCGTCCTTCAACACCATTCCCTGCGTGAGAAGCCGCGCGAAGGGCTCCGGGGGCTTCAACAGCCCCTCATCCCTGAGAAACTTGGTGAAGAACCTGGAGTAGAGAAGGTGGAGGATCGCGTGCTCGATCCCGCCGATGTACTGGTCCACCGGCATCCAGAAGGCCGCTTCCTTCGGATCGAACGGCCCTTTCGAAAAACGGGGCGAGCAAAAACGAAGAAAATACCAGGAGGAATCGAAGAAGGTGGCCATCGTGTCGGTCTCCCGACTGGCTGGTTTCCCGCAGCGGGGGCAGCTTGTTTCCACGAAGGATTTGACCTTTGCCAAAGGAGATCCCCCCTCGCCGGTCAAGGGGGCCTCCTGGGGCAGGAGGACCGGAAGGTCCTTCTCCGACACCGGCACAACGCCGCAGGCCGAGCAGTGAACGATTGGAATCGGCGTCCCCCAGTAGCGCTGGCGGGAGATCAGCCAGTCCCGGAGGCGCCAGTGGGTGACCCTTTTGCCCATCTTCTTTTCCTCCATCCAGGCGGCGATTTTCTTTTTCCCCTCCCCGCTGGGAAAGCCGTTGAACTGTCCGGAGTGGACCTGGACCCCTTCCGCCTCGTACGCTTGCGGCCATTCTTCCGGGGACTGTCCCCGAACGGGGACAGTCCCCGGGGGCGGCTGAATGACAACGCGGATGGGAAGGTGATGTTCCCTGGCGAAGAGGAAGTCCCGTTGGTCATGGGCCGGCACCACCATGATGGCGCCGCTCCCGTATTCCATCAAAACGTAATCGGCCACCCAGACCGGGATCTTCTCTCCATTGACCGGATTCAGGGCGAAGCTGCCGGTGAAAACCCCTTCTTTCTTCACGTCGGCGGCGGTCCGGACCTCTTTCGCCTTGCGGCTCACCCGCTCGATGAAGGCCCGGACCTGCTTCTCCTGGGGACAGGCCTTGATCAACTCCGGCACAACCGGGTGCTCCGGGGCCACCACCACGTAAGTGGCCCCGAAGATCGTGTCGGGCCTCGTTGTAAAAACAGGGAGCCTCTTCCCGCTTCCCTCAAGGGTGAACCAGATCTCCGCCCCCTCGCTCTTTCCGATCCAGTTCCTCTGCATGGTGAGGACCCGCTCCGGCCACTCCTTAAGCGACTCCAGGTCCTTGAGGAGTTCCTCGGCGTAGGCGGTGATCTTCAGGAACCACTGCTCCAGATCCCTCGCCTGGACAGCGGTGCCGCAGCGCCAGCAGCCGCCGTCCACCACCTCCTCGTTGGCGAGGGTGGTCTGGCAGCTCGCGCACCAGTTGACCGGGGCCTTCGCCCGGTAGGCGAGCCCCTTCTTGAGCATTCTGAGGAAGATCCACTGGTTCCACCCGTAATAGGAGGGCTCACAGGTGACCACCTCCCGCTCCCAATCGTAGGAGAAGCCGAGGCGCCTTAAACCGTTTCTCATCTCCTCGACACAGCGGGTGGTCCAGTCGAAGGGATTCACCTTGTTCTTGATGGCGGCATTCTCGGCCGGCTGGCCGAAGGCGTCGAATCCCATGGGGTGGAGAACCTGAAAACCCTGGCTCATCCGGGTGCGGGCCAGGACGTCCCCGATCGTGTAATTGCGGACGTGGCCCATGTGAATCCGGCCGGAGGGATACGGGAACATCTCCAGGAGATAGAACTTTCGGGCGGAGTCCGGCCTGGCCCGGAAGGTTTTCGCCTCCTCCCAGCGGCGCTGCCATTTCAATTCAATCTCCGAAAATGGATAGCTCATCGTCGGTAGAAGCGCATTCTAGCACGCTGCCGGAATGATTGACAACGCAAGGGGCCAGCCGGTAGACTGGTGAGAATTCACGTGGGGCTGTAGCGTAATGGGAGCGCACGACAATGGCATTGTCGGAGTGAGGGTTCGATTCCCTCCAGCTCCACCAATTTGAAACAGCTGCCGGGGTGGCGGAACTGGCATTCGCGGCGGCCTCAAAAGCCGTTGGGGGAAACCCCGTGTGGGTTCGACTCCCACCCCCGGCATACTTAGATAACATCAAAATGAACGAGCCGGTCAACCTGCGCTGATATTCAAGACAAGCGAAAGAAGCCTGAACAACCAGCCGCATTAATGAAGGAGCCGGGATGACACCGTTCAAACCGAAGATCCTGATCGTCGATGATGAGCCGGAGGCGCGCACTGCGCTCGCCCGCAACTTAAAAGCGAAGGGCTATGACGTGCTCGAGATGGGGGCCGGAAAGGAAGTGCCGGCGACCGCGAGGTCGGAGTGGCCGACGCTGATCGTGCTCGACGTGGTGCTGCCGGACGTGCCGGGGACCGAGGTGTTAAAGCAGCTCAGGGCCGATCCGATCACAAAGGCGATCCCGGTTCTGCTGCTGACCGCTAAGCCTGACATCGTTGAGAAACTCCTCCCGTTGACCGGGAACACCGACCGGACGCTGGAAAAACCGGGGCGGCTCGAAGACATCCTCAAGACGATCCATGAGATGGTGACCGGCGCGAAGTAGCGCCAGCTCCGTTCATCCTTCAACAAGCTCAGGATGAACGGTTAGTAGTCGATTCCCTTCTGGGCCGGAATCCCCCGCTTCATCGGATGTTTCACTTCCCGCATCTCGGTGACAAGATCCGCCATCTCGACCACTTCCGGGGGGGCGTTGCGGCCGGTGAGGATGATGTGCATCTCGGGGGGCTTGGTCCGCAAGAGCTCCAGGACGTCCGCAAGCTCAATCAGCTTGAAATCCATGTACCCGAGGGCGTAGTTCACCTCGTCGAGGATGATGAGGTCGTACTCCCCCGAGAACATCCGTTCGCGGGTGAGCGTGAGGGCCGCCTTCGCCGCTTCCACGTGCTCTTCAAAGGGCTTCTTGTCCCCCATGATCTTGACAAAGCCCCGGCCCAGCTGGAGGACTTCGAATTTCGGATGGAGCTGCCGGGCCAGCTCCAGTTCGCCGTAGGTGATCGGCCAGTCCCCTTTGAAGAACTGAATGATGAGAACCCTGAAGCCGTGCCCCAGCGAGCGCATCGCCGCCCCCAGCGCGGCGGAGGTCTTCCCCTTGCCGTCTCCCGTGTAGACGATGATGAGACCTTTGCGGGCGGCCACGTCCTAAGGGGATTAAGCTTCCGTATAGAGCCCCATCTTCCGGAACTTGGCAGCCCTGCCGGCGAGGAGGTCTTGGGGCGAGATCTTCCTCAGCTCCTGAAGGTTTCGCTTCAGGGCGGCCTTAAGGAAATTCGCCGCTTCCTGCGGCTCTTTGTGGGCCCCCCCCAACGGCTCGGGGACCATCTCATCGATGAGGCCCAGCTCCAGAAGGTCCTTGGCCGTTATCTTCAAGCTTGCCGCCGCCTCCGGCGCTTTGGCCCGGTCCTTCCAGAGGATCGCCGCGCACCCTTCCGGGGAAATAACCGAATAGTAGGCGTTTTCCATGACCAGGACCCGGTCCCCCACCCCAATCCCTAAGGCCCCGCCTGAGCCCCCTTCCCCGATCACCGCCACGATGATCGGTACGGGAAGGTGGGCCATCTCCCGTAGATTGTAGGCGATCGCCTGCGCCTGGCCCCGCTCCTCCGCGCCGATCCCTGGATAGGCCCCCGGGGTATCCACAAAACAGAGGATGGGGAGCTTGAATTTCGCCGCCGCCTGCATGAGCCGGATCGCCTTCCGGTATCCTTCCGGGTGGGCCGAACCAAAGTTCCGGTACAGGTTTTCCTTGGTGTCCCGCCCCTTCTGGTGCCCCACGAGGAGGAGGCGGATCCCGTCGAGCTTCGCGAAACCCCCGATGAGGGCCTTGTCGTCGGCGAAAGCGCGGTCGCCGTGGATCTCGAGGAAATCGGTCATGCAGGCGGCGATGTAATCCAGGGTGTAGGGGCGCTTGGGGTGGCGGGCCATCTGCACCCGCTGCCAGGGGGTCAGCTGCTTGTAGACTTCCTTTTTGGCCTGGGCGAGCTTTTCCTCGAGCTTCTTGATTTCGCTGTCCATGTTGATCGACTTGGAGGCGGGCAGCCCTTTAAGCTCCTGGATCTTCTGCTCCAGCTCAACGATGGGCCGTTCAAAATCGAGGGCGAATCCGTTGGCCATGGGGGAGGGGCCTACTCGACGATCTTGACCGGCGTTCCCTCGGGAAGGAGGATGAAGAGCTCCTCCACCTCCGGATTGGCCAGCCGCACGCAGCCCTGGGTCACCGACTTTCCGATGGAAGCCGGATCGGTGGTGCCATGGATCCCGTAGCCGGGCGCGTCAAATCCCAGCCACCGCGTCCCGAGGATGTTCCGGGGATCTCCGGGAGGGATCACCCCTTCCGGCGTGTACCAGGGGGGATCGACGAGGCGGTTGACGACGCGGAAGCTTCCCGTCGGGGTGATCCCTCCCTGTCCGGTGGAGCAGGGGTAGACCTTGAGGACCTCTTCGCCGTTTTTGAGGGTAAGGGTGTTCTGGGACTTGTCCACGATGACGCTGAAGCTGGCCTTGAGGACCTTCAGCCGTTGGCCCGGGCGGATGACGTCGCTCTGGAGGGCGTTGGCGGCTTTGAGGTATTCGACCGTCGTGTGAAAGCGCTTCGCGATCTTGGAGAGGGTGTCCCCCTTCTCGACCGTATGGGTGGGGGAATCGGGGGTGAGACTGGGGGAGAGAATGAGCTTCATGTTCACCGCTCCCAGCCGCTCCTGGGCCGAGGCCGCCGCTTCCGAGGAAGGATTCTCCTGCAGAACCTGCTGATAGAGTCCCCGGGCCTCGGAGTAAGATCCTTCCGCTTTGGCCTTCTCCGCCTTGGCCAGAAGGGCCCGGGAGGGGGGCGGGGGGGCGGGGGGAGCGCTCTGGGGGGGCGTCCCCTTGGCGAAAACCCCAAGGCCCATCAGGGAAACCAACGTCAAACCGCTCACAAGAAAAAGCCATCTTTTGGTATTCATGGAGGATTACAACCGGAACAAGAGGACGGTCATGAAGCATCCCCAGAACCCGCCGGCGATCACTTCGATGGGGGTGTGACCCAAGAGCTCCTTCACCCGTTCCTCGCTCACCTGTCCTTTGGAATAGACCTCATCGATGATCTTGTTGAGGATGATCGCCTGCCTGCCTGCCGCCCGCCGGACCCCCTGGGCGTCGAACATCGTCACCAGGGCGAACATGAGGGCCACGGCGAAGCCCGGCGTGTGAAAACCCATCTGGAGTCCCACCGACGTCGCCAGGGCCGCCACACCGGCGCTGTGGGCGGAGGGCATCCCCCCTGTCTCCAGGAACCACCGGAAGTCAAACCGCCGGTTCCGGCGGACCGCCAAAAGGACCTTGATCGTCTGAGCGGTGATCCAGGCGAGCATCGTGCACCAAAGGACCTTGTTTTGGAACAACTGGGCGAAGCGGTTCATCCGGTTATTTTACCACCCCGCCATCCCTCGGCCAAATTCCTTGACAACCCACGGCTCACCGCCCCATACTAACGGCTGAAACTCGATGCCGAACCCGTCTCCAAAAACCCCCGGAACCACGAATCCGGAGGAGAGGCGCCAAGCGACACGAACCCGCCTCACCTGCCCACTGGCCTACCAAATCCTTCAGGATGGAGAAGCGACCGGAGCCCTCGCCCCTGCCGTGACCGTCGACATCAGCACCAGGGGGGCCCTGATCCGCACCGCCCACCCCCTGCCCTTGGGACAGAAGGTCCGCCTCCAGGTCCAGGTCCCCGGCGTGAAAACAACCCTCTTGGCCCTCGGCCGGGTGGTCCGGATAGAGGAAGAGGAGCCGGCCCAGAAATATCTTCTGGGGATCTATTTTGAAAAGATCGAACCGCCGGAGCCGGCGGAGTTTTTAACCCGCCTCGAGTCGCTGGACTTGACCAGGCTCCTGGAATCCCTCCTCAAGGTGAAGGGCTCGGACCTGCACCTGACCACCGGACAGCCCCCCATCGTCCGGATCCACGGCCGCCTGACCCAGTTGGAGTGGCCGGCCTTTCAACCAGGAGAGATCCGGGCTTTCCTCTACAGCATCATGTCGGAGGAGAAAATCCAGATGTTCGAGAAGGAACGAGAGCTCGATTTCGCCTATTCCCTCAGCATGGACAAGCGCTTTCGCTTCAACCTCCATTGGCAGAGGGGCCAGGTGGAAGCGGCGATCCGCGTCATCTCCGCCCGGGTCGCCACGTGGGACAAGCTGGGTCTGCCTCCGGTCATCGTGGAATGGGCGCGCAAGCCCAGCGGTCTTGTCCTCGTGGTCGGTCCCACCGGATCCGGCAAGACCACCACCCTGAACAGTCTCGTCCACCAGATCAACCAAGAACGGGACGCCGTGATCATCTGCCTGGAGCGTCCGATTGAGTACATCCACAAGAATGTCAAAGCGGTGATCAAACAGCGGGAGATCGGATCGGACACCCTTTCGTATGCCGAAGCGGTCCGGCGGGCCCTCCGCCAGGACCCGGACATTATTTTCGTGGGCGAAGTGGAGGACGCGGAAACGGCCCAAGTGGTCCTCAACGCCTCCGAGACGGGAAACCTCGTCCTCGCTTCCTTCCACGCCACGAACACGATCCAGGCGATCGATCGCTTCCTCAGCCTCTGTTCGCCCCAGCAGCGCAATCAGATCTGCTTTCAGCTGGCCGCCTGCCTTCAGGGGATCCTCACCCAGTACCTGCTCCCCCAGGAAGAGGCGATGGGCGGAGGGCTCGTTCTGGCCACGGAGGTCTTCGTTCCCACGGAAGCGGCCCGCAACCACATCCGGAACAACACCCTCTCCCAGATCTATTCGATCATTGAAACCGGCGGCGCCCATCAGATGCACACCTTGGAGCGGTCAATCCGACAGCTGGTCACGCAGGGGAAGGTCCCCCCGGCCGCGGCAGAGAGCCAGCTCGCCCTCGCCGGCCAGGGCGGTTCGTAACTTTAGCTGATCTTCGCGCTGATTTCCTCCAACGCCTCCCGGAAACGGCGGTTTTCCACCACCGGAGAGATCCCCTGAAGAGAGAGCGTCCGCGAAAGCGGGACCCACGACTTGCAGCCGGCATAGGAGCTCTCCACGGGGATGACGTGCGGGGAGGGGAGGCGGTAGGCCCTGAGAACCACGACCAACGTCGGCGACTGCGGGCGGTAGATCATTCTCTCTTCAAAGAATTCGGGCTTCCAGATGTGATATTTCTCGAGCCCCGCCAGCTGGGCCGGCTCTCGGACCTGGGCGCAGAAGGCCACCCCTCCATACACGGAAAGAGCCACCTGGTCCGAATCGCCTGGAGGAGAGGGCGATTCTCGAAACTCATTCTGAAATTCGGGGCGGACCGCCTCCGGGCTTTGATGCTCCAGGGTCGGGTATAGGAAAAACTCCCGATGGGCAAGCTGGAAAGCCCCCCGGGGATCGCGGATCCCCCCTTTCCGGACGAGGAGGAGCTGCCGGCCGGATGCCATCGCCTGCACGACGAGGGCCCACTCTTTCAAGGCAACGTTCGAGGTCATGGAAATCCCTTACATCCTATCATCATTTTTCTCCTTGACAAGGCACAGCCGGTTGCGGTAAAAGCTCAGGTGCCCGCAAGATGTTGTGGAGGGAGGGGGCTTTCAAGCTCGTGTGGATTCATTCCTTCTACTCCCCGAAAGGAAAGCTCGCCCTCTGGTTCCTCACTCTCCAGGGCTGAAAATCGGGTACCATTGAAAATGGGGGGGAAACCGTTTGTTCGCCTGGAGACAAGGAGCATGGAGCCGATGATGAAGGACGCCAATCCGATTGCCGCGGGACAAACAGCTGGCACCCACCCTTCAACGCTGGAAGAAAATCGCCCTTCTTTTGGGCGGGGGCTCTCGATCCCCCGCTTTTTCACCTCCCCCGGTTCGGATCCCTTTAAGGAAGTCACCTGGGAGCTGCGCACCGCCTCCATCGGCAACGAGAAGGGGAAGGTGGTCTTTGAACAGACCCATGTGGAGGTTCCCAGTTTCTGGTCTCAGACCGCCACCAACGTCGTCGTCTCCAAATATTTCCGTGGGGCCCTGGGCACCCCCCGGCGGGAGACCTCGGTCAAACAGCTCATCGGCCGGGTGGTCAACACGATGACCCAGTGGGGGATCGAGGAGGGTACCTTCGAGAGCCCGGAGGATGCCGAGAATTTCCGGGCGGAGCTCGCCCATCTGCTCCTCACGCAGAAGGCCTCCTTCAATTCCCCGGTCTGGTTCAACGTGGGAATCGAGCCCAAGCCCCAGTGCTCGGCCTGCCAACCTTATCATGCCTCGGTCAACACGTCTCAGGGCCTGATGCCCATCGGTGAGATAGTTGAGCGAAATCTCATTGGGCTTCCCGTTTACGATGACGAAGGACTGACCCAGGTTGTTGCCGTCAAACATAATGGGCGAAAGGCGGTCTACCGGATTCAGCTCACTGACGGATTCAGCATCGAAGCAACTGGTGACCATCTTGTTTGCGCCCATGAAGCTCGCCGAACCCATCGAATTGAATGGCGCCGAGTCGACCAGCTCCAAGGCGGCATGGTCATGCGAGTCTATGCGCACGCAGCCAAGACCGTTACTGCGCCTTCAGAAGCAAAGGCCGTCTCTGAAACAGCACTGGCTGGGTGGCTACAGGCCGACGGATTTGTTGGCCAATATGAGGAGGGAACTAATCGGTCGCTCACTGCGGAATTTATAACCGTTGATGACGCCGAGCATCGTTGGATCATCGAGCATCTGCAACAGGCATTTCCAAATCATCATTACCACGTGAGCGAAGTTCCCACCGATGATCCAACGCTCCATTGCCGACGGATCCGGCTGTATGGAGAAACCCTGCGGCCCTTTGTGGAGAAATACGGGCTACTCCGGCGGGGACAGGACATCCGGGTACCGGAACCTCTCTGGGTGGCTCCCAACGATGCGGTCGCTTCCTATATCAGAAGCCTGTTTCAGTCTGACGGTTATGCGGCTGTCCATGTTCCCAGTGCACACGTCGCTTTTTCCGTCACTTCAAAAGTGTGGGCAGAGGAACTGCAACGGCTCTTGACACGATTCGGTATCTACGCCCGCCTGAGGCAGAAGAAAGAGAA
This sequence comes from Candidatus Omnitrophota bacterium, assembly GCA_016196465.1. Taxonomy (GTDB): domain Bacteria; phylum Omnitrophota; class Gorgyraeia; order 1-14-0-20-64-10; family 1-14-0-20-64-10; genus JACPXR01. The sequence goes on from JACPXR010000005.1 coordinate 9,986, forward strand.
ACGGCCGGATCGTTACGACATGTGGGAACTGGACATCTCGATCCGTTCTGAGCGAGAAGCCTTCCAGGAGCACATCGGTTTTATCTCCGAGCGAAAGAACGCCAAACTCCGCCAGTCTCTGGCTCTGCCAGGGAAAACCTGCCCGGCGGTTCGCTATTCCGAGATTGTATCGATCAAGCCGCTTGGCGAGATGGATGTTTACGACATCCAGACCGTAAGCGGCAAGTACTTGACCAATTCGGTTTTGGTTCACAATTGCTTCATCCTGTCGGTGGACGACACGATGGAGTCGATCCTCGACTGGTACAAGGTCGAGGGGATGATCTTCAAGTACGGCTCCGGCGCGGGGCTCAACCTCTCCCCGATTCGCTCCTCCAAGGAGCAGCTGGCCGGCGGCGGAACCGCCTCGGGCCCGGTCTCCTTCATGCGGGCGGCGGATGCCTCCGCGGGGGTGATCAAGTCCGGCGGAAAAACAAGAAGGGCCGCAAAAATGATCGTGCTCAACGCCGATCACCCGGACGTCGAGAAATTCATCCGCTGCAAGTGGGAGGAGGAGAAGAAGGCCTGGACGCTGGTCGATGCCGGGTACGACGCCTCCATTGATGGCGAGGCCTATTCCAGCATCTTTTTCCAGAACGCCAACAACTCCGTCCGGGCCACCGATGAGTTCATGAAGGCGGTCCTCGAAGACAAGCCGTGGGATTTAAAGTCCGTGATGAGCGGAAAGGCGGTCGAGACGGTCAGGGCCCGGAACCTGATGCGGCTCATCGCCGAGGCGACCTGGCACTGCGGGGATCCGGGGATGCAGTTTGACACGACGATCAACCGCTGGCACACGCTTCCCAATACCTCCCGGATCAATGCGAGTAACCCGTGCAGTGAATATATGTCCATAGACGACAGCGCCTGCAACCTGGCGAGTCTGAACCTCATGCGGTTTGTGGAGGAGAGCGGCCGCTTCCGGATCGCCGATTTCCGTTCGGCGGTCCGGACGATGACGATCGCCATGGACATCATCGTGGACAACTCTTCCTACCCCACCCCGAGGATCGGGGAAAACGCAAAGAGCTTCCGGGAACTGGGGCTGGGGTATGCCAATCTGGGCGCGCTCCTCATGTCTCTTGGAGTTCCGTATGACTCCGACGAAGGCCGGGCCTATGCCGCCACTGTGACCGCCTTAATGTGCGGGGAGGCGTACCGGACCAGCGCAGAAATCTCTGCGGTCAAAGGGCCTTACGCCGGCTTCGCCAAGAACCGGGAGCCGCAACTCAACGTCATCCGGATGCACCGGGACGCCCTCATCCAGGTGGACGACCGGCTGGTGCCCGAGGAGATGTTCGCGGCGGCCGCCCATGCCTGGGAGGAAGCGCTGCGCCTGGGAACCGCCCAGGGGATCCGCAACTCCCAGGTGACGGTACTGGCTCCGACCGGATGCCTGACGGGTAATTCCCTCGTTGTGACAAACCGAGGGCTGATGCGTTTGAATCGGCTGGGGAATCCAAAAGGGGCGCAATGGCAGGACATTTCCTTCCGGGTAGCCACGGATGAGGGGCCACGGTTGGCCACCAAGTTTTACATTAACGGACGAGCTTCGACCCACCGCATCCAAACGGAGGCAGGCTACGAAATCCAGGGCACTCCGAATCACCGGATCAAGGTGCTGGATCCCATGACAAAAGAAACGACCTGGCGGCGCCTAGATGAAGTCAAATCCGGGGATGTAGTGCCGATGGCGATGGATTCTCTCATCGGAGAGCCTCAGCAAGTTTCCCTGCCTCCCTTAAGCGAGCCGTGGTGGGCCAGTGACGAAAACGTGCGAGCCCCTCGGACGGTGACACCCGAGCTGGCGGAGTTCGTCGGCTACTTTATGGGAGATGGGAGCCTCCACAGCAAGGGGCTGCGTTTCTGCGTGACTGAAGAGGATGCCGATGTGGCAGAGCGGCTCAAGGCCTTCTCTCGCTCGCTCTTCAACCTTGAGTCCCATGTGGCGACCAGGGAAGGTTATACCGAAGTGGCACTCCACTTGAGGCGGATGGAACTTCCATCGAGGGGGTCCCCGCCTTCTGCACGGCTCACAGCGCGTTCGCCCAAGAGATCCTGGGGCTCCTCCTGGCGCTGGGCTATCCGATGACAACAAAAGTCGGGCAGTCCGGATGGGGAGGGGACTCGTTTGTGGCCCGCCTGCGCAATGCCAGCTACAATGGCCGATTCCTTTCAGAAATCGGATTCTTGGGCAGGAGGAAGTCGGGGAGGATTCTCCTCAAGGAAGGCCCTCTCAGCGGAAAGCGGGATTACATCCACCTCCCCGCCGATCTGGTGGAAGAACTGGTGCCGGCTTCCAACCCGCACCGGGATGCCGTCCTGCTATCCGTTCAAAGGCATGGAGGAATACCGCGCCAGCGGGCCGCTCGGCTTCTCGAGGAGTCTCAGAATGAGGAGCTGGCTCAGGCTCTTCGGTTCTTCTACGATCGTGTGGAGGTGATCGAGGATGGAGGAGAAATTTCCACTTACGACCTCTCGGTCCCGGAGAACGTGACCTATCTCGCCAATGGGTTCATCAGCCACAACACGATTGGCTTCATGATGGACTGCGACACCACGGGGGTGGAGCCGGACATCGCCCTGATCAAGTACAAGAAGCTCGTGGGGGGAGGCCTCATCAAGATCGTCAATCAAACAGTCCCCCGAGCTTTAAAGAGGGTGGGCTATTCGGAATCGCAGATCGATAAGATCTGCGAGCACCTCAACCGGGAGGAGACGATCGAGGGGGCCCCGGGGCTTGACCCGAAGCACCTCCCTGTTTTCGACTGCGCTTTCAAGGCGGTCAAGGGAACCCGTTCGATCCACCACATGGGCCACGTCCGGATGATGGGAGCGGTGCAGCCGTTCATCTCCGGCGCCATTTCAAAAACGGTAAATGTTCCCCCTGGCATCACGATTGAGGAGATCGTGCAGACCTACATCGAGGCCTGGAAGAGCGGGGTCAAGGCAATCGCCATCTACCGGGACGGCTCCAAGCGGGTTCAGCCCCTCTCCACCGGAAAATCGGACGCCTCAGGGAAAAAGGGCGGGACCCGGGAGCCGCTCGAAGGGCTCGAGGAGCTCGTCTCCGACGCCAAGGGCCACCGGCCCCGGAGGCGCTATCTGGCGGATGAGCGGCTGGCGGTGACTCACAAGTTCTCCATCGCCGGGCACGATGGGTACCTGACCGTCGGGCTCTACGAGGACGGCAAGCCGGGGGAGATCTTCATCGTCATGTCCAAGGAAGGGACCGTGATCTCCGGCCTCCTGGATGCTTTCGCCACGGCGATCTCCCTCGCCCTGCAGTACGGGGTGCCGCTGGAGGCCCTGGTGAAGAAGTTCAGCCACATGCGGTTTGAGCCGGCGGGGATCACCTCGAACCCTCAGATCCGCTTCGCCCAGTCGATCCTGGATTACCTCTTCCGCTGGATGGCGCTGAAGTTCCTCCCCGCGGACAAACAGCCGACCCCTCCGGCGACGGTCACCGACCTGGCCGCCAAGGAGGCCGACGTCACCCGGCCGACTCCCACGGAAGGGACCGCCTCGACGCTGGAGCCGAGCCGCCAGGCGTTCCAGGGACAGGTGGACGCCCCCCCCTGCCCCGACTGCGGGGCGATGATGGTCCGCTCGGGAAGCTGCTACAAGTGTTTCAACTGCGGGGCGACCTCTGGCTGCAGTTAAGAGGGCGACCACTGCCCTCTTCTTAGGAGGGCTCCTCATCTGCCCCGCCCACGCCGAAGGATCCAACCCGAAGGCCGTTCTGGAAACCACCCGCGGACGGATCGTCATCGAGCTGTATCAGGACAAGGCCCCCAAGACGGCAGAGAACTTCATCACCCTCGCCAGGAAGGGCTTTTACAACGGGATCCTCTTCCACCGGGTGATTCCGGGCTTCATGATCCAGACCGGGGATCCCACCGGCACCGGCCGGGGCGGGCCCGGCTACACCTTTGCCGACGAATTCTCCCCTGAGCTACGTCACAACGCCCCCGGCATTGTCTCGATGGCCAACGCCGGCCCCAACACGAACGGCAGCCAGTTCTTCATCGCGCTGGCCCCTACTCCCTGGCTGGACGATCACCATTCGGTCTTTGGAAAGGTGGTGGAAGGGATGGAGGTGGTGAAATCGATTGGGGCGGCCAAGAGAGATGCCGGCGACCGTCCCCTGGAACCGGTCGCCATGAGTCAGGTCACGATCCAGAAATAGTCCTTACTCGTCCGATCCGAACAGGGGCGGGCACTCGGTCATCAGCTCCAGCCACCGCCCGAGAAGATCCTGATCCGGATACCGATACTGCTCTCGGCGCAACCGATCCAACGAAATCATCCTGGAGGGTAGAATCGTCAGGGACCGGCTGAAATCCTCCTGCGAAACAGACGCTGTAGGCGCCGCGGCCTTCACCTGAACAGCCGGCGCGACTGGCTGACCAGCCGATCTGAGCGCGGGCCTCTCGAGGAACGGTGGATAAACGGCTGGAGAGATCTGCTCTGCGTAACTCGGCAGAGCTAAAATAGCTCCCCACAAAGCCCACAAAATAAAAACCCTCGCTTTTGCCATGACTGTGATCCTCCTCGTCAATTGGCGCGAGGGCCTTCTTTGGGAACTGGCAGCTGGCTACCCGCCACAAATCTTTGGCGGACCCTCTAGCTTTGCGACCCCGGATTACTCCGGGTGTGCCTTGAGACAGGTCCCCGCGTCTTCTAAATTAACTTCCGAGATAAGTATGGCTGACCTAAAGGCAAAAAATCAAGGGACACACTAAATAAATTGGGAAGAAACCCACTTGCCCCTAGGCTAAACCCCTTAGAGGGGGAGGGCTCTGCGGCGCTGGTTCTCTTGGCCGAAGAGAGAGGAAATGAGCTGGCCGAAGAAGCCGTTGAAGCTGTCGATCCCCAAAGGAGGCAGGGGAGGCGGGAAGATCACCCCCCCATTGAAAATCACCTGGCCCGGGGGATTGTTGAGGACAAGCAGGGCATTGCTGGGGGTCACTCCGATGATGCCCGAGGCGGTCAGGGAAGAGGATCCGCTTCCAATCAAGTTGGTGGCAGAGCCGTTTCCATCCAAGATGGAACCGGTTGTTGCAGCCAGGGTGATGGGGCCAGTGCTGGTGATGACAGCTAGATTGGCCCCGTTGGATTCTGTGACAAAGAAGCCGGTGGATCCCGAGGTTCCGGCGAGGGTGGTCGCCGTCGTCTTGATGGTATTCGCCGCGGTTCCTACCGAGGTGGTTCCTGGCGTCACAGAGCCGGCGTTCAAGCTGACGGTGCCCCCTGTTAAGGAGGAAGCCCCTGTCGCCGCCTCCAGGATCGACCCCTGGGCGGAGGTCACGGTGATCGCCCCGGCGCCGGCATTGACCGTGCGTAGGTTGGCATCGCCTGTGCCGGTGGCGCCGTTGCCCACCGTAATCCCGACGTCCCCTCCGCCGCTGGCGATCGTGACGCCGGCGCTCTGAACGAAGCTCTCCCCGCCGGACCCGTTGTTGTCCGCAGTCAGGTTGATTGCCCCACCGGTCGTGGTGAGGTGATGTCCTGCCGTCAGGGTGCCGGAAGAAGAAAGGGTAAGGGACCCGGCCGCGGTGCTCAGCGCCGCTGCCGTCGAGAGATTCCCGCCGTTGCTGCGAAGATCCAGGGCGCCGGCGCCGGAAAGGGCGATGGCGGTGGCCGGGAGGGTGAGGGTACCGTCGGCCTGGACGGTCAAGCCGCCTCCGGCTGCGATGGTCGGGGCGTTCAAAGTAACGTTGTCGATTTCATGAACGTTGGCTCCGCCCGAGCCGACGTTCAGGGTGAGACTATTGGCGTTGACGTCCAGCGTGCCCTGAGCGGTGCCGATCCCCTTGCCGGCGGCGTCGGCGGTCAAGGTAAGCGCCCCGGCGGCGATGTCGGTGGTGGAGTCGTTGGCATCGTCGTTGATGTTGCCCCCGGAAGTAATCTGAACAGTTCCTGAACCAGCGTTGAGACTCGTCACCTCAAAGGCGTTCGATCCGCGTGAAACAATGGTCAGGTTCCCGCCATGGGTATCGATATCTTTGCCTTTTAAGTCCACGATGTCTGCGGCCTGGCTGCCTGAGTCGCTGTCCGATTCCAGCCGCAACCCATTTGTCCCATTAAAGAGCGCAGCACTGTTGAGATCTTTCTTGAGGGTAAGCTTCCCTGTCGCGAAAAGGCCGAGGGTGCCTGTAAAAGCGACTATCTTATCCGCGAGGTCGGTCTTCGGGTCGATCTGAGGACTGCTGTTGTAATAGAAGCTGAGATTTCCGGAAGAGTTGACCCCGTCATCCGAGAGTGAAATTTTTTTCCCCGCAAAGGTTACGGAGCCGCCGCTGGTGGTGGTCACCGCCTTGCCGTTGGTCTGGTTGATATCTCCCGTGCCGTCATCCCAGCTCTGCAGGGTGGAACTGGTGTGGTCCGCAAAAAACTGGAGACTGGCCCCGCTGTTGGCGGTGACATTGCCTTTGATATTCACATTCCGGGTAGCAAAAAATGTGGTGTCCGCCGAAACCGTCTGGGCATTCACGTCCAGATCTCCCGAGGGATCAAAGATGAAGTTTCCGCGCTGGGTGCCCGCGGCCGCTTCGCCGAGGACCGTGCCCCCGCTGCTGGCCCCGCCAGAAGCGCTTAACTCTCCCTGGCCGCCGTCACCAGCCACCGCGCCTCCCCGAAGGTCGATCACCGCCCCTTCCTGCATTTCGGAACGACCATTCGTCGCGTACACCCAGAGGGAACCGCCCCGGCCATTCTGACCGGCCGCCCTCACCTCCAGGCGGCTGCCGGCAGCCAGGATCGTTTCCTCTATACTGGTCACCTGGATGTCGCCTGCCTGGCCCCCCTCTCCAGCATTGGCAAAGAGGCTCCCTCGGTGCGCGACCCGGGTCCCCTGTAGGAAGATCTGGCCGCCATCCGGAGATTCTGAAGAACCATCCACTACGATCTTTCCGTTCTGCTGAAGGAGTCCGCCTTCTCCCACCAGATAGACCTGTCCCTTTTTCCCACCGACGGCTGTTCTGGCTTCAATGAATCCATCCTGATTCAGGATGGCATCGAAGACCCCGGGGAGGGCCTTCGCCATCACCAGAACATATCCTCCAGGCGCCAAAACCGTTCCGTTTTGTTGGAGGGCCGCCGCGACCGGTTTCCCATCCAGCCCCACCGCCACTCGTGAAAGGGGCTGATCGATCGTCACAGCCAGAGCCCCACCGAAGTCTAATGTGATCTTCTCTCCGGCAGCCAGAGCGACTCTGCCGACTTGGGCCAATATCAAACCGTTGTTAAGGACGGCGCCCCCCAGCAGGGCCACGAGGCCCCCTGTGCCTACCGAAATCTTCCCCGCGTTGGCTACGACAGCGGGTAATCGGTTGGGATCCTGCTCAAAGCGGTAATTCTTGGCGAGGAAGTTGGCGTTGGTGATGCTCAAGGTGGAAGCGATGAAACCGGCGGTCTGGATGTTGGCGGTGGAAGCGATGTTGATGCCGGCCGGGTTGATCAGCGCCACCAAGCCGTTGGAGAAAAGGTTCCCCGCTATCTGGGAAGCGAAGCCGCCGGTGACGCGGTTTAAGACTCTTCCGGCGTCGGTGTTGTGGAAATGGAGGTTGACTGTCTCCGGTTGGGCGATGTC
>JACPXR010000035.1 GCA_016196465.1 Candidatus Omnitrophota bacterium
GGTGGCGAGAGAACTTCTTAAAGGCGGACTTTTAAACGGCAAGGCGAGGACCGTCTCCGGCCGGACGATCGAAGAAGAGGCGCAGTCGGCCAAAGAAGCGGCTGGCCAGCAGGTGGTGAGGCCCTTTTCCAATCCGATCAAGCCGACGGGAGGACTGGCGATCCTCCGGGGGAATATCGCTCCCGAGGGGGCCGTCCTGAAGGTGGCCGGAAGCGGCCGGAAGGAATTCAGAGGCCCGGCCCGGGTCTTTGAGTCGGAGGAGGATGCCTTCGCCGCGGTGAAGAATCGGTTGATCCGCGCCGGCGACGTCGTCGTGATCCGGTACGAGGGGCCTAAGGGGGGCCCGGGGATGCGGGAGATGCTCGCCGTGACCGGCGCCATCGTCGGCGAGGGACTGGGAGATTCCGTGGCCCTCTTGACCGACGGACGGTTCTCCGGGGCCACCCACGGCTTGATGGCCGGGCACGTTTCCCCTGAGGCGGCCGTCGGAGGACCGATCGCCGCCCTGAAAGATGGAGACACGATCCTCTTTGACGTGGAGAAGCGCTCTCTCAAGGCGGAGCTTTCTTCCGATGAGATCGAGAGGCGCTTGAAGAGCTGGAAGGCGCCTGCGCCGAGATACAAGTCCGGGGTGATGCATCGCTACGCGAAACTCGTTGGCTCGGCCAGCGAGGGAGCGGTGTTGGTTTAAGGAGAGAAAACGATGGCGAAGATGAAAGGCGCGCAGATTCTGGTGGAATGCCTGAAGAAAGAGGGGGTGGAGGTCCTTTTCGGCTACCCCGGCGGGGCGAACCTGCCCATTTACGACGCGCTGTACGACGCCCCGCTGAAGCACATTCTCGTCCGGCATGAGCAGGGGGCCGCCCACATGGCCGACGGCTACGCCCGGGCGACGGGGAAGGTGGGGGTTTGCCTGGCCACCTCGGGGCCCGGGGCGACGAACCTCGTCACCGGCATCGCCACGGCCTACATGGACTCGGTCCCGATCGTCGCGATCACCGGGCAGGTCCGTTCTTACTTGATCGGCAACGACGCCTTCCAGGAGGCGGACGTCTGCGGGATCACCCGCCCGATCACCAAGCACAACACCCTCGTCAAGGATGTGAACGACCTCGCCCGGACGATCCGGGAGGCCTTCTACATTGCCGGCACCGGCAAGCCCGGCCCCGTGCTCGTGGACATCCCGGTGGATGTCTCCCAGGCGGAGGCCGAGTTCCTCTGGCCGGAGACGGTCGAGATCCGCGGCTACAAGCCCCAGCGGTTCCTCGAGGGCCACCGGGGTCAGATCGACAAGGCGGCGAAGCTCATCGTCGAGGCGAAGCGCCCCGTGGTCTACGTGGGGGGCGGGGCGATCATGTCGCAGGCGACGGAAGAGATCCGGGAGCTCATCGACCTGACCGGCGCGCCGGTCACCACCACCTGCATGGCCCTTGGGATCTACCCGGAGGACAAGCCCTGTTCTTTGAGGATGCTGGGGATGCACGGGGCCGCCTCGACGAACTATGCCGTGCAGTACTGCGATCTCTTGGTCAACATCGGCGCCCGCTTTGACGACCGGGTCACGGGGAAGGTGGAGACCTTCTCGCCGAAGTCGAAGAAGATCCACATCGACATCGATCCGGCCTCGATCGGGAAATCGGTTCAGGTGGACGTGCCGATCGTCGGGGATGTGAAAAGGGTGCTCCGGGAGCTGATCAAAGAGATCAAAAAGCTCAACAGGAAGCCCGACTACTCCGAGTGGTGGGATCAGATCCACGAGTGGCAGAAAAAGCACCCCCTGAGCTACTCGATGAACGGCCCCAAGCTCAAGCCCCAGTATGTGCTCGAGGTCCTGTCGGACCTGACCCAAGGGGAGGTTCTCATGACGACCGACGTGGGCCAGCACCAGATGTGGGCCTGCCAGTTTTACCGGTGGACCCGTCCAAGGACCTACATCACCTCCGGGGGCCTGGGGACGATGGGCTACGGCCTGCCGGCGGCGATCGGCGCCCAGTTCGGCCGCCCGAAGGAACGGGTGATCTGCTTAAGCGGAGACGGATCGTTTGTGATGAACATCCAGGAGCTGGCCACGGCGGTGGACCACAAGCTCCCCATCAAGGCGATCATCATCAACAACTTCTACCTCGGCATGGTCCGCCAGTGGCAGGAGATGTTCTACAAGAAGCGCTTCTCCTACAGCGGGATCCGCCCGCCGGACTTCGCGAAGGTGGCCGAGGGCTTCGGGGCCAGGGGGGTCACGGTCCGCAAGCCAGAGGAGGTCCGCCCGACCTTGGAGAAGGTGCTCTCCGACAAGGAGTGCTGGGTCGTGGACTGTCTCTGCGACGAGGAAGAGAAGGTCTTTCCCATCATCCCGCCGGGGAAGGCGATCGATGAGATGATTCTGGACATGGCGTAACACCGGCTGGACAACGGGGGTGAATCCAATGGAACGATGTCAGCCTTTCGGCGTTCGGGCGGTGCGCGACAACAAGGTTGTCCAGCCGGCGTCCGAGGGGGAAACCACTGCCTGGTTTTCCCCCTCGGTACTCCCCCATCCGGCAAAAGCGATCGGTCTCGTTGGGGGAGATTTCCCATCTCCCCCAACATGCCCCCTCTTCCAGAGGAAGGGGGAATAGGTGGCTAAGCATGTTCTGTCGGTCTTGGTGGAAAACAAGTTCGGGGTGCTGGCCCGCATCTCGGGGCTCATCGCGGGCCGGGGCTTCAACATCGATTCGCTGGCCGTCGGCGAGACGGAGGACCCCACCGCGTCCCGCATGACGATTGTCGTCAACGGCGACGAGAAGACGATCGAGCAGGTGAAGAAGCAGCTCAACCGCCTCATCGACGTCATCTCCATCCAGGACCTGACCCGCGAGGAGCATCTCGACCGGGAGCTCGTCCTGTGCAAGGTGGCCGTGACCCCGAAGACCCGCAGCGAACTTGTGGAGATCGCCCAGACCTTGAAGGCGGAGGTGGCCGACGTGGGGGTCCAAGCGATGACGATCCTGTTGGTGGGGGACCAGGCGAAGGTAAAAACCCTTTTGGAGCTGTGCAAGCCCTACGGGATTCAGGAGATTGTCCGGACCGGCCGGATCGCGATCAGCCGGGATTCACGAGGAGGTTAACGAACGTGGCGAAGATCTATTACGACAAAGACGCGGATTTGAAGTTCTTGAAGGGGAAAAGGATCGCGATCTTGGGATACGGCATCCAGGGCAGGGGCCATGCCCTGAACCTGCGGGACTCGGGGCTGGAGGTGGTGGTCGCCCAGCGGCCCGGCGGACCTCATCATGCCCAGGCGCTGGAGGATGGCTTTCAGCCGGTCTCCGTGTCGGAGGCGGCGCGTGAGGCGGAGGTGATCATGGTCCTCCTCCAGGACACCCTCCAGCCGGAGGTGTACCGGACCTCCATGGTCCAGCATTTGAAAAGCGGCAAGGCCCTCGCCTTCGCGCACGGCTTCAACATCCATTTCCGCCAGATCGAACCGCCGAAGGAGGTCGATGTCTTTCTCGTGGCCCCCAAGGGGCCCGGGTCGCTCGTGCGGGAGCTCTTTGTCCAGGGGGGAGGGGTCCCGAGTCTCATCGCCGTCGGGCAGGATCCCTCCGGCCACGCGAAGGAGCTCGCCCTCGCCTACGCGAAGGGGCTGGGCTCCACGAAGGCGGGGGTGCTGGAGACCACCTTCGCCGAGGAGACCGAGACTGATCTCTTCGGGGAGCAGACGGTCCTCTGCGGCGGGGCCTCGGAGCTCATCAAGGCGGGGTTCGAGACGCTGGTTTCAGCCGGCTATCAGCCGGAGCTGGCCTACTTCGAGTGCCTGCATGAGCTTAAATTAATCGTCGACATGATCTACGCCCAGGGGATCCAGGGGATGTGGCAGAGGGTTTCCGAGACGGCCCGGTATGGGGGCCTGACCCGCGGCTCCCGGGTGGTCAACGAGGCGACCCGCGCCGAGATGCGGAAGATCCTCGAGGAGATCCGCTCGGGCGCTTTCGCTAAGGAGTGGATCGCCGAGACCCAGGCGGGGCGCCCGGTCTTCAAGGCCCTCCTGGCCAGCGGAGACCGGCACCTCCTGGAGATCGTTGGGGCCCAGCTGCGCTCCATGATGCCCTGGATCAGCCCGCAGCCGGCGAGCCATCAACCCCAGGCGGCCAAGGTGAAACAATGAGTGATCGGGTCGTCATTTTCGATACGACGCTCAGGGACGGGGAGCAGTGCCCCGGGGCCAGCTTGAACCCCCAGCAGAAGCTGGAGGTGGCCCGGCAGCTCGCCCGCCTGAAGGTGGACGTGATCGAAGCGGGGTTCGCCGTCTCTTCCCCGGGCGACTTCGAGGGGGTGAACCGGATCGCCCGGGAGATCCGGGGGCCGGTGATCGCCTCCTTGGCCCGGGCGGTCCCCAAAGACATTCAGGCGGCGGGAGCGGCCTTGAAGCCGGCGAAGCGCCGGAGGATCCACACCTTCGTCGCCACCTCGGAGATTCACATGAAGTACAAGCTGCGCAAGGCGGAGGATGAGATCGTCCGGTTGGCGGTGGCGGCGGTGAAGCTGGCCCGCCGGCACACCGACGACGTGGAGTTCTCCGCCGAGGACGCCGCCCGGAGCCGACCCGACTTTCTCTTCCGGGTTTACGAGGCGGTGATCAACGCCGGCGCCACGACGGTGAACGTCCCGGACACGGTAGGGTGGGCGATCCCCTCGCAGTTTGGCGAGCTGATCCGCTCGATCCGGGAGAATGTCCCGAACATCCGCAAGGCCGTCATATCGGTCCACTGCCACAACGACCTGGGGCTCTCCACCGCCAACAGCTTGAGCGCCGTGGCAAACGGGGCTCGGCAGGTCGAGTGCACGGTGAACGGCATCGGGGAGCGGGCCGGGAACGCCAGTCTCGAAGAGGTGGTGATGGGGCTGAAGGTCCGGAAGGACCTCTTTGGGGCCGGGGTCAGCGTGGACACGACGGAGATCTACCGGGCCAGCCGCCTCGTCTCCAAGCTGACCGGGTTCCTCGTTCAGCCGAACAAGGCGATCGTCGGAGGAAACGCCTTCGCCCACGAATCGGGGATCCACCAGCACGGCGTCCTCATGCACCGGAAGACCTATGAGATCATGACCCCCCAAGAGGTCGGCTGGGGGGAGTCGAAGCTGGTGCTGGGGAAACATTCCGGACGGCACGCCTTCGTGGCGAGACTTAAAGTCCTCGGGTTCCGCCTGGAGGAGAAGCGGCTCGAGGAGGCGTTCGAGCGGTTCAAGGTGCTCGCCGACAAGAAGAAGGAGGTCTTCGACGACGACCTCTCCGCCCTGGTCGAGGATGAGATCTCCGAGGTGCCCCAGCGCTATTCGCTGGAGTATCTCCATGTGACGAGCGGCACCGGCGTCATCCCCGCGGCCACGGTCCGCCTGAAAACGCCCCAGGGGAAGATCCTTCAGGGGGCCGCGAGCGGCGACGGGCCGGTGGACGCCTGCTACAACGTGATCGACCGGCTGACCGGCTTCAAGGGGAAGCTCGTCGATTACGTGATCCAGTCGGTCACCTCCGGGAAGGACGCCCTGGGCGAGGTGACGGTGAAACTCTCCCTGCCTGCCGGCAGGCAGGGCGCCCACGGGCGGGTGGAGCATGGACGGGCCGCCTCCACCGACATCATCGAGGCCTCTTCGAGGGCCTATTTGAGCGCGATCAACCGTTTGCTCCATAACAGGCGCTGATGGAATTACCCCTTTTAACCCGGGGGCTCGTCTTTCTCTCGGGGCTCGTGGTCGGCTCCTTTTTGAACGTCTGCATCTGGCGCCTGCCCGCCGGGGAGCAGGTGATCCGGGGCCGTTCCCATTGCCGGGGGTGCGGGCATCTGATCGCCTGGTACGACAATCTGCCCCTGTTGAGCTTTTTGATTTTGAAGGGAAGGTGCCGCTTCTGCCGGGCGAGGATCTCTTGGGTTTACCCGGCGGTGGAGTTGGCCACGGGAGCGCTCTTTCTCCTGGTCTTTCAGCGGTTCGGCCTGACCGCTGCGGGGCTGACTTACGCGGCCCTGGGGGCGGCTCTCATCCTCATCTCCGCCATCGACGCCCGGTGCATGGAGATTCCGGATGAGGTGACTTATCCGGGAATGCAGCTGGGGGTGATCTTGAGCTTCTTCACTCCCGAGCTCCACGGGGCCTCCAGCCGCTGGGGCGGACTGATCTCCAGTCTGCTCGGGGCCCTCGCCGGGGCCGGGTTTCTCTGGGTGATCGGGACCGTCGGCTCTTGGGTCTTCAAGCGGGAGGCGATGGGCGGGGGGGACGTGAAGCTCATGGCGATGGTGGGATCCCTCCTCGGGGCGGGTAAGACCCTTCTCGTGAATCTCGGGTTTGCCCCCGTCCTCGGTTCGATCGTGGGGCTCGTGTTGAAATACCGCTACGGGAAGGAGCTGATCCCCTACGGGCCGTTTTTGGCCGCGGGGACGTTGATGGCGGTCTTCTGGGGGGATGGGATCCTCCAGTGGTACCGGAAGATCCTCTTGGGGATCTAGGAGAAAGGGAAAATGCTCAGATATCTGACGGCAGGGGAATCGCACGGGCTCTGTCTGACGGCGATCCTGGAAGGGGTCCCTTCGGGACTCAAGCTCGAGCCGGGGTCGGTGGATCGGGAGCTGAAGCGCCGCCAGCTGGGGTATGGGCGGGGGGCCCGGATGACCTCCATCGAGGTCGACCGGGTCGAGATCCTATCGGGCCTGCGCTTCGGAAGGACGATCGGTTCTCCGATCACCCTCCGGATTCCCAACAGGGACCAGTCGATCGAAAAGCTTCCCCCGGTGACGCGGCCCCGGCCGGGCCACGCCGACTTAGGGGGCGCCCTGAAGTACAACACCCTGGACGCCCGGAACATTCTTGAGCGGGCCTCGGCCCGGGAGACCGCCGCCCGAGTGGCGGTGGGGGCGGTCGCCAAGCGGCTCCTTTCGGAGTTTGGGGTCGAGTGTTTCAGCCACGTCGTCCGGTTGGGGGGAGTGGACGCGAAGCCGCAGGCCCTTTCCTTTCAGCGGATCCGGTCGCGGGCGGAGGTCTCTCCGCTGCGCTGCGCCGACGCACGGGCGGAGGAGCGAATGATCCGCGCCATCGACCGGGCCAAGCGGGCGGGCGACACGGTCGGGGGGACGGTGGAGGTGGTGGCCCTCAACGTGCCGCCGGGCCTGGGTTCCCACGTCCATTACGACCGGAAGCTGGACGGACGGATCGCCGGAGCCCTCATGTCCATTCAGGCGATCAAGGCAGTGGAGATCGGGGAGGGGGTGAACGTTTCGAACCTCTTCGGCTCTCAGCTTCACGATCAGATTTACTACTCAAAGGGAAAGGGATTTTACCGGAAGACCCACCGGGCCGGCGGGCTGGAAGGGGGCATCACAATCGGCGGTCCCCTCATCGCCCGGATCCACATGAAGCCCCTCTCCACCTTGCGCAAGCCGATGATGAGCGTGGACCTGGAAACGAAAAAACCGTTTCAGGCGACGGTGGAACGCTCCGACGTCAGCGCCGTGCCGGCCGCCGGAGTGGTGGCCGAGGGGGTCCTCGCCTTCGAGCTGGCCAACGCCTTTCTCGAGAAGTTCGGCGGCGACTCCCTGGGGGAGCTCAAGCGCAACGTCCAGGGGTACCTGCGGCAGGTGGAAAGATTCTAAATGAACAATGTCGTTTTGGTTGGATTCATGGGAACGGGAAAATCAGCCGCCGGGAAACTCCTCGCCAAACGGCTGAAGAGGCCCTTTGTCGATCTGGACGATCGGATTGCCAGGGAGGCGGGAAAGCCGATCCGTGAGATTTTTGCCGCCGAGGGAGAGAACGGCTTCCGGGCCCGGGAATCCAAGGCGGTTGAATGGGCCTCAGGCCTTCGCGCTCACGTCATCGCCACCGGAGGGGGCGTCATGCTGGATGATTCCAACGTTCGGCGTCTCAAGGCCTCAGGCAAGCTCGTGTGTCTGACCGCCCGCTCGGAGGTGATCCTCAAAAGGGCCCTTCATACCCTGCCTTCGAGGCCCCTGTTGAACGGTCCCTATCCGAAGGAGAAAGTGGAGGAGCTCCTCTCCCTTCGGGCCCCTTCCTACGCGAAGGCGGATGGGACGGTGGACACCTCGGACCGGTCTCTGGAGGAAGTGGTCAAGGAGATCTTGAAGTTTCTATGAACTCACGAGAGGCCCTCATCGCCCTGACCTTGGTTCCGGCGATCGGTCCGGCGACGATCCGGCGCCTCCTGGAGGCCCTCGGAGCGCCGGAGCGGGTCTTTGAGGTTTCTCCGGCGAGCTTAAAGCCCCTCATGAGTCGAACCGGTACCGACGAGGCGGTCGGTCAGATCGCCGAGGCCAAAAAGGGGGAAGCCCTGCGGGGAGAGCTCTCTCTGATCGAGCGCCATGGGGTCCGGGTGATCACCCTCCTGGATCCAGATTATCCAGAGCTTTTGAAGCAGATCGCCAATCCTCCGCCCGTGTTGTACGTGAAGGGGGCCCTCCTCGAGGAGGACTCCGTCGCCCTCGCCATGGTGGGAACCCGGCGGGCCAGCCCCTACGGCCTGACGGCGGCCAGGGGCCTGGCCCAGGGGCTCGCCCGCTGCGGGATCACCGTCGTCTCGGGCCTGGCCGAGGGGATCGACCGGGCTTCGCATGAAGGGGCCCTGGAGGCGGGGGGCCGGACGATCGCGGTTCTGGGGCACGGCTTAAGCACCGTCTACCCAACGGCCCATGAGGAGCTTGCCGGGAAGATTTCCAGGCAGGGGGCTCTTGTCTCCGAGTTTCCGATGAAGGTTTGGCCCGACAGGGGAAACTTTCCCCGGAGAAACCGGGTGATCTATGGCTTGAGTCTGGGGGTTGTGGTGGTGGAAGCTCCGATGAAAAGCGGGGCCCTGATCACAGCCAGAGAAGCGCTGGAGCAGGACAGGGAACTTTTCGCTGTCCCGGGCCCGATTTCTTCGGAAAGGAGCCGCGGCACCCATCAGCTTTTAAAAGAGGGGGCCAAGCTGGTTGAAGAGGTCCCCGACATTCTCGAGGAGCTCAAGCCGGCCTTAAGCTCCAGGGTCGCCCGGTGGCGGGCCGCGGAAAGCCCGCGGGGCGGGGTCAGCCCAAGCGGTCTCTCCCCGGAGGAGATCTCCCTTTTCGAGGCGATCCCGGCCGGGGGAGGGACGGGGGTGGAGGATCTTGCCCAGGTGACGGCGCTTCCTCCCTCAAGGATCCTTCCCCTTTTGACGGGGCTTGAGCTCAAGGGGCTCATCCGGCAGCTGCCGGGACAGGGCTACGGGCGTTTGTCATGAAGGTGGCGGTCAACGGCGACTCCCTCGAGCTTCCTCCAGAGAGAAGCTTGGTCCAGTTGTTGGAACAGCTGAAGCTGAAACCGGAGCTGGTGGTGGTGGAGCTGAACCTGAAGATCCTAAAAAGAGAGGAGTTGGCAAACACCATGCTGAAAGAAGGCGACCAGGTGGAGATCGTCCACTTCGTGGGCGGCGGGCGATGAAGAAAAAGGCCCTCGTGATCGTGGAGTCTCCCACCAAGGCGAGGACCCTGGACCGCTTCCTGGGGGAGTCGTACAAGGTGATCGCCTCTCAGGGCCACGTGATGGATCTTCCAGCCAGCTCCTTCGGCGTGGACCTGGAGCACAATTTCGCCCCCAAATACATCGTGATCATGAGGAAGCGCAAAATCGTCAAGGAGCTGAAAGAAGCCGCCTCCAAACACGACGAGCTTTACCTGGCCACCGACCCCGACCGCGAAGGAGAGGCGATCAGCAAACATCTGGCTGTTCTTCTGGGAAAGGGGAAGAAGGTGCACCGGGCGGTCTTCCACGAGATCACCCCGGACGCCGTCAAGGCGGCGTTCCAGCATCCGAAGGCCCTCGATGAGCACAAGGTGGAGGCCCAGCAGGCCCGGAGGATCCTCGACCGGATCCTCGGATACAGCTTGTCCCCTCTTTTATGGAAGAAAGTCGGGCGGGGCTTGAGCGCGGGGCGCGTCCAATCGGTGACCCTTCGCCTCATCGTGGACCGGGAGAGGGAGATCCGGGCTTTCGTCCCCCAGGAGTACTGGGAGATCACGGCGACCCTCGAGAAGCTTCACCCCGAGGGCAAGGAGCCGGGGCGTTTCATCGCTTCCCTTGAGACCGTGGACGGGGTGAAGGCCGATCTGAAGGCCGAAGGGGAATCCCGGAAGCTGGTGGAAGAGCTTCAAGGGCTTCCCTTTGTCGTCAGCGGCGTCTCCCAGAAGGTCCAGCAGAGGAATCCCTCGCCCCCCTTCACCACGAGCACCCTTCAGCAGGAGGCCTTCAACAAGCTGGGCTTCACCGCGGCCCGGACGATGAGGATCTCCCAGCAGCTGTACGAGGGGATCGAGCTGGGGGCGGAGGGGCCCGTGGGCCTCATCACCTATATGCGGACCGACTCCGTGCAGGTGGCTTCCGAGGCGCAGTCCCAGGCTAAGGGTTTCATCCGGAAGCAGTTCGGCGATTCCTTCCTCCCCGAACAGGCCCGGAAATACCGATCAGGACGCCGGGCCCAGGAGGCGCACGAGGCGGTCCGTCCGACCTCGGTCTCCCGAACGCCGGAGGGGATCAAGGGGTTTCTCGCCCCCGAGCAGTTGAAGCTCTACACATTGATCTGGAATCGTTTCTTGGCCAGCCAGATGAGCTCCGCCAGGATGGAGGTGACCAGCGTCGACATCGCCGCCGGACGGAGCGGGTTCAGGGCGAGCGGAACGAAGGTCCTTTTCCCGGGGTTCCTGAAGGTCTTTCAGTCGGAGGAGAATCAGGAGACCGAGGAGCCCTCATCGGGGACTCAGCTTCTGCCGGCCCTGAAAAAAGGGGAGAAGCTGAAGGCCCTCTCCATCGAACCGAGCCAGCACTTTACCAAGGCCCCTCCCCGGTACACGGAGGCCTCCCTGATCCGGACGATGGAGGAGCTGGGGATCGGGCGGCCTTCCACCTATGCCCCCACCCTCCAGACGATTTCCGAGCGGGGCTATGTTCACCGCCAGGGACGGGCCCTGGTCCCCGCGGAGCTGGGGGAAACGGTGACGGATCTCTTGTCCGAGCATTTCCCCAAGGTGCTGGATGTCAAGTTCACCGCCCGGCTGGAGGAGGAGCTCGATGAGGTGGAAGAGGGCCTTCAGCCGTGGACCGGATGCGTGAAAGAGTTCTACGAGCCCTTTGCCGAGGCCCTGAAGACGGCCGCGACCGAGATGAAGTCGGTCAAGCAGGCCCCCGTCCCCACCGATGAGACCTGTCCCCAGTGCGGGAAAGTGATCGTCATCAAATGGGGCCGCAACGGAAAATTCCTCAGCTGCTCCGGCTTTCCCGCCTGCCGGTTCGCCAAGCCGATCCCCAGCGGCGTCAAATGCCCTGAGCCCGGCTGCGGGGGAGATCTCATCCAGCGCAGGTCCCGCCGCGGCTTCTTCTTCGGCTGCTCCAATTACCCCGCCTGCCGGCACATTGCCAGGCAGCTTCCACCTCCCCCCGGCCATTCCGGAGAGCAGGCAGCCAGTTCCGCGGCGTGACGCAAGGTCCCATGGATCGCTTTGTGGAAAAATTCCTCAACTACCTCAAGATCGAACGGAACGCCTCTCCCCACACCCTCCGCAACTACGCGGCGGACCTGGAGATCCTCCGGAAGAATCTGGGGGATGCCCCGTGGGAGAAGGTGGGGCTTATCCCTCTGCGCCAGTTTGTCGCCGATCAGCGGGCAAAGAACATTTCCAAGGGGACGATCGCCCGGCGGGTGGCGACGATCCGGTCTTTCTTCCGTTTTCTCTGCCGGGACGGTTATCTCCCGGCCAATTGCGCCCTGGGCTTGACCCGTCCGAAACTGGACAGGAAACTGCCCGCCTTCTTGAGCGTCGATGAAGCGAGGCGTCTGGTCGAGGCCCCGCAGGGAGATTCCTTCGCCCCTCTTCGGGACCGGGCGATCCTGGAAACCCTCTACTCCGCCGGCTTGAGGGTGAGCGAGCTGGCCGGCCTGCGCGTCCGGGACGTGGATTTGATCAGCGAGACCCTCCGGGTGATGGGGAAGGGAAGAAAAGAGCGCCTCGTTCCCGTCGGCTCCTACAGCATCCAGGCGATCCGCCGGTATCTGAAATCTCTTCCGCCCGCCAAGGGCGAGCCCGATCATTTCCTTTTTCAAAACCGCCTCCATGGCCCCCTCACCGACCGTTCCGTCCGGCGGGTCCTCAACCGGTATCTCCTTCAGGCGAGCATCCAGCAGAAGATCTCCCCTCACGCCCTGCGGCATTCCTTCGCCACGCACCTCTTGGACCGGGGAGCCGATCTGCGCTCCGTTCAGGAGCTTCTTGGACACAGCTCAGTGACGACCACCCAGGTGTACACCCATGTCACCACGGAGCGGATGAAGCGGGTCTATGAAGCCGCCCATCCGAGGGCTTGACCGCGCATGACACGGCTCCTCTTGGGGATTTATCAGGCGGCCCTTCTCTTCGCGGGGATTCCGCTCCTTCTCTGGCGCTGGGCCCAGGGCAAAAGGACGCCCGGGATCCGCCAGAGGCTGGGCCTCTATGATCCTAAGCTTCTTCGCGCCCTGAATAGACTTCAATATCCGGTCTGGATCCACCTCGTCAGCGTCGGAGAAGTGATGGCGGCCAAAGTCCTCATCGAGGAGCTTCGGAGGAGATTTCCGGAGAAGCCCTGGGTGATCACCACGGTGACCCCGACCGGGTACTCCGTGGCCAGGGAGCTTCTCCGGGGAGGCCGGGACCAGCTCCTCTATCTGCCGTGGGATTTCGGGCCGGTGGTCCGCCGGGCGATTGAAGCGATCCGGCCCTGCCTCTTTCTCGTCTTCGAGACGGAGTTGTGGCCTTGCCTTTTTCACGGATTGGCGGCCCGCCGGGTGCCGATCGTTCTGGTCAACGGAAGAATCTCTCCGGGCGCCTACCGCCGGTACCTTTTGGGGCGGTTTTTCATGCGGAGGGTCCTCGCCCCCGTGGGCCTCGTGATCACTCAAAGCCCTCAGGATGCCAGGCGCTACGCCGCCCTCGGAGCGGCCAAGGACCGGATCGCGGTGACCGGAAACATCAAATGGGACCTCCAGTCCCCCGGAAACGGCTCCCCGGATTCCCCCTCCTTCCGGGAGGTTCTTCGTCTGCCGCCGGAGGCGGTCCTCTGGACCGCCGGTTCCACCCATCCCAAGGAGGAGAAGATCCTCCTCGCCGCTTTCCTGCGCTTGAAAAGCGCGCACCCGGCCCTGCGGCTTCTCATCGCCCCCCGGCATCCGGAGCGGGTCGGGCAGGTCGAGGAAGAGGCTGAGGGCCTGGGGGTGAGGACCCTGCGGCGCTCCCGCTTGAAGGAGGGAGTCGCGTCGGAGGCGGATTCAGTGATCCTTCTCGACACCCTGGGAGAGCTGACGGAGGCTTACCGGGCCAGCGACCTTGTTTTCGTGGGAGGGTCCCTCGTTCCTCATGGGGGACACAACCTCATCGAGCCGGCCCTGAGCCGGCGCCCGATTCTCACGGGGCCCCACCTGCACAATTTCCAGACGATCGCCGAATCGCTGATCGCCGCGGGGGGAGTTCAGATAGTGGAGTCCCAGCAGGGATTGGAGGCGGCCGCGGCCCGGCTTCTTGCCGATTCCCGCGCCCGAGAGGAGCTTGGGAATCGCGCCCACGGCGCCATTCAAGGGCACCGCGGAGCAACGGCCCGGACGGTGGAGCTGATCCTCCGGAAATACGAGAAGGCGTTTCTTTCGTGAGACTGAAGCGACATCCCGGCCTGGTCGAATTGTTCCTGGGAGGAGGGGAGCTTTTGTACGGGTTTGGCTTGAAGGCGGTTCATGCCCTTTACGAAAAAAAACTCCTTCCGGTCCACACCCTCAAGGCCCCAGTGGTCAGCGTCGGCAATCTCACCTGGGGAGGGACGGGGAAAACCCCCCTGGTCCTTCAGCTGGCCCAGGGGCTGAAGAAGAAGGGATACCAGGTGGCGGTCCTGACCCGGGGCTACGGGCGGGATGAATCGAAGCTTTTGTCCCAACGGCTCGCACCCATTCCGGTCCTCGTGGATCCCGACCGGGTCGCCTCGGGGGCCCGGGCGGTCAGGGAGAAGGGGGCGAACCTCCTCCTTCTTGACGACGGCTACCAGCAGTGGCGGCTGAAGAAGGATGTGGAGATTCTGACCATCGACGCCACCCTCCCCTTTGGAAACGGACACCTCATTCCCCGGGGGATCCTCCGGGAGCCCAAAGAAAACGTCCTTCGGGCGGATCTGATCGTCCTGACCAAGGTGGACGGAAATCCAGAGGGGGCCAAGGGGCTGAAAAAAGAGCTTGAGGCCTTAAACCCGGACGCGCGGATCTTCTTCTGCCGCTACCGGCCGGTCCATCTGGCCTCCTGGCCCTCGGAGAGGAAGCTGGCCCTGGAGGAGCTCCGCTCGAAGAGGGTCTGCGCCCTCAGCGGGATCGCCCGCCCGGAACCGTTTGAGGCGGCGGTGGAGAAACTGGGGGCGCAGGTCGTCCTCAAGATCAGGGTTCAGGATCATCATCCCTACACGGCCGGCGAGATGATCCGCATTTTGAGCCGCTGCAGGCGGCATGGGGTCCGGCATCTGGTGACGACGGCGAAGGATGCTGTGAGGATTCCGCCGCTCCTCACCGACGCGCTGGGGAAGGACTTGGGAGGGATCGAGGTGTGGGTCCTGGAGGTCCAGATGGAGTTTGAGCCCGATGAAGGCGAGCTTTTACACCGAATCGATTCTCTACTGGCTCGCTAGGGCCACGAGCGAAATCGTCCAGCGGCTCTCTCCCTCCGCCAGCGCCCGGCTGGGCCGATGGGCGGGGAACGCCGCTTTCTGTCTCTTGGGGCGCCGTCGGAAGGTCGCTCTCAAAAACCTTCGGGCCGCTTTCGGAAGGGAGTACACCCTCGAACAGCACCAGCAGATTCTCAAGGAAATGTTTCAGAACCTCGGGATGACCTTCATGGAGGTGGCCCGCCTGCCGCGCTTTGACAGGGAGTATATGAAAGAGTGGATCCAGATCCCCCCGGAAAGCAGGCAACGACTGGAGGCCGCCTTAAGCAAGGGTCACGGGGCCATTCTGCTCACCGCCCACTTCGGGAACTGGGAGCTGGGGGGCATCGTCTCGGCCCTGGAGGGCTATCCGATGCTGGTCCTGGCCCGGGAACAGGGCTGGCCCCGGCTCAATGGGCTCTTGACCCGGTACCGGGAGTCGAAGGGGTGCGAGGTGGTCACGAAAGGATTTCCTCTGCGGCGGCTGATCCGGGGCCTGCAGGAGGAAGGGAAGGTGGTGGGGATCCTTGCCGACCAGGATGGAGGAAGAAACGGCCTCCTCGCTCCCTTTTTCGGACGGTTGGCCTCGACGGCGCCGGGGGCCGCGGCCCTCTCCATCAGCACGGGCGCCCCGCTGCTCCCCTCTTTTGTTCTGCGAAAAGAGGGGGCGGCCCACGCGGTTCTTCTGGGGGATCCCCTTCCGATTCCGGAGTCGGGGACCCTGGAGGAGCGGGTGAGGGCGGGGGTGGAGCTTTATCTGAGGCGGCTCGAGGAGATGGTCCGCCGGGCCCCCAGCCAGTGGCTCTGGCTGCACCGGCGGTGGAAATCTTCCCCGGAAAGGCGGGCCCTTCTCATGAGCGACGGGAAGACCGGCCACCTCAACCAATCCAGGGCCCTGGTCGAGAAGATGGAGGAGGCCTGGAAGAGGCGGTGCGGCGAGGACCGCCGGCTGAAGGGAATCCACCGGCCTCTTTTCAAGACGGAGGTGGTGGAGGTGAAGTACAGGCATCCTCTCGCCCGCTGGGTTCTCGGGTTTGTGGCGGCGGTCTCCGGCGGCGGAGCCCCCGGGGCCGACCGGTGGCTTCGCCTCTGTCTTTCGAGGGATTCCTACGACAGCTTCCGCTCCGCCTACGCCGATTACTCGATCTCCTGCGGCGCCGGGGCGGCGCCGGTCAACCTCCTCTGGGGCAGGGCGCTGGGGTGCAGGACCGTTCACCTCAACCGGTCGGTCTGGCCTTCCTGGAAACGGTTCGATCTGGCGGTGGTCCCCGAGCACGACCATCCGCCCCGGGTGCGCCCCCCGAACCTTTGGGTGATCCAGGGGGCGTTGGTCTCCCGGCACCGGGCCGAGATCGGCCGGGAGGGGGACTGGCGGAGGAAACTCAATCTGAAAAGCTCCCGGCAGATCGGGCTCTTGATCGGAGGCCCGGCGAAGGGGGTCGAGCTGAAGACAGAGCAGATGGAGGAGATGCTGGGAGGGCTCCTCCGGGCGGTTGAAGCGCTGGATGGAGAGCTTCTCATCACCACCTCCCGGCGGACGCCCCCCCTGTTGGAGTCCCTTCTTCTCGACCGGCTTCTTCGGCATCCCCGCTGCCGCCTCCTCACGCTGGCCAACCGGAATGAGGCCGGGGGGCTTGGGTCTGTGGCGGAAGCGGTCCCCTGCATCCTCGGGCTTTCCGAGGCGCTGGTGGTCTCCGGGGACTCCATTTCGATGGTTTCGGAAGCGCTGGAGAGCATGAAGCCGGTGGTGGCCTTTCTTCCTCTGGGGACCAACGGCTCCAAGTACCACCGCTTCCTCGGCGGTTTAAGCTCGCAAGGGGCGCTGAAGCTCGTGGCCCCGGCGGCCGTCGGAGAGGCGGTTTGCTCCGCTCTCCTTGAGAAATCAGAAGGTTCAGAGCCCAAAGGCCCTGACCCCCTCGTGGAGCGGCTCGTCTCATGGCTTTGATGGTTCGACCAGAATGAACGTCCTTCAGATCGTTCCTTCCCTCCGGCTCGGGGGGGTGGAAACCGGCACGCTGGACATGGCCCGGGCCCTCATCACGAAGGGCCACCGGGCCCTTGTGATCTCTTCCGGGGGGCCTCTCGTCTCCTCCCTCGAGGCGATGGGGGCGATCCATTACGTCCTGCCCGTGGACCGGAAAAATCCCTGGACGATCCTCGCCATGGCCCGCAGGGTTTCCGAGGTGGTGGAGTCTCACGAGGTGGATGTGATTCACGCCCGCAGCCGGGTGCCGGCGATCATCGGGGTTCTGGCTTGGGCGGCGGTGGCGCGTCGGGCGAGCTTCCGGGCGAACGACCGCCAGCGCCTCCCCTGCTTCATCACGACCGCCCACGGGATGTACCGGCCCCACCCCTTCAGCCGGGTGATGGGATGGGGGCGGCTTGTCATCGCCATCTCCGAGAGGATCGCCCGGCACATGATCGATCGGATGGGGGTTCCCCCGGAGCGGTTAAGACTCATTCCCCGCGGGGTGGAGCTGCAGAAATTCCCATGGAATGAACCGCGGCTTTCGGCGGACAAAGGGGAATGGCGGATCTGCACGATCGGGCGCCTCACCCCCTTGAAGGGACACAAGGACCTTCTGAGGGCCTTCGGGATCGTGGCGAAGACGTTTCCGCGCTCGCGGCTCCTCATCGTCGGGGAGGCCTCTCCGGGGGATGCCGGCTACGTGAAGGAGCTTCAGAATCTCATCGAGCGCCTCGGGCTGAAGGAACAGGTGGAGTTCACGGGGCGGGAGCCGGATGTGCCGCGGCTCCTTTCCAAAGCGGATCTTGCGGTCCTCGCCTCGACGGGAGAAGAGGGCTTCGGGCGGGTCCTCATCGAAGCGGCCGCGGCCGGCGTCCCGGTCGTTGCCACGCGCGTGGGGGGTGTGGGGGAGGTGGTCATCGACAAAAAAACGGGGCTTCTCGTTCCTCCGGGCGACCCGATGGCGCTGGCCTCTTCCATGATGAATCTTCTCAAGGACAGGTCCTTCGCCCTGGAGCTGTCCAGACAGGGAAGGCGCCGGGTCGAGGCCCTCTTTCCCGTGGAGCGGATGACCGATCAGACGCTGGAGGCGTACAGGGAGGCCTCCGAGCGGCTGCGGATCCTCGTCGTGAAGTTGAGCGCGATCGGCGATGTGGCCCTCGTTACTCCGTCGCTGCGGGCCCTGCGGGGGCGATTTCCCAAGGCGCACCTCACGGTGCTGGTGGGCCGTTCCGCCCGGGAGCTTCTCCACCGCTGTCCTTACCTGGATGAGCTGATCGTCTTCGATCCGGCCCGGGACCGGAGCCCTTTAAGGATCTGGCGCCTGGCAGGAAAGCTCCGGTCCCTTCAGTTGGATCTTGTGGTTGATTTTCAGAACAGCCGGATCAGCCACTGGATCGGTTTTCTCGCCGGGGCCCCCCAGCGCTACGGCTACGGGGGAAGGCGGTGGAGTTGGCTCCTCACTCACCGGATGGAAGGGCTGTTCGCGCGGACGCCGCCCGTGGAGCAGCAGTTCCGCCTGCTGCAGCTTTTGGGGATCCAGGGGGCCACCGCCTCCCTGGAGCTGTGGCCGGGTCCCGCGGATGAGGCCCGCGTCGATGAAATCTTGCGGGACGCCTGGCTGGCCGAGCATCAACCCCTCGTCGTGATCCACCCCGGCGCCCAGTGGCTTTCCAAGCGTTGGCCCGTTCAGCGCTACGCCGATTTGATCGACCGTCTGGCGGCCGCCGCCAAGGTCCGGGTGGTGTTGACCGGCTCGGCCTCCGAGCGGCCGATCGGGGAGGAGATCGCGATCCGCTCGAAGGCCAAGCCGATCCTCGCCATGGGGCTGACCTCTCTCAATGAGCTCAACGCGCTGGCCCGGCGGGCGCAGGCCTTTGTCAGCGGAGACACCGCCGGGCTCCACATCGCGGCCGCCGCGGGGGTGCCGCTGGTGGCCCTCTTTGGCTCCACCGATCCCCTCCGCCACCTGCCGCCCGCTCCCCAGGTGAAGTTGTTGAAGGCGGAGCTTCCCTGCTCCCCCTGCTACCGGAGGGTCTGCCCCCGGCCGGGCAACGGTCACATGGAATGCATGAGAAGGATCACCGTGGAGGAGGTGTTGGAGGCGGTCTTGAGTCACCTGAAGCTTCCGGTGCCCTCGTGACGGGGACTCGAAAAAAGATCCTCATTGTGGCGGTGAACTGGATGGGGGACCTCCTCTTCATGACCCCGGCGATCCGGGCGATCCGGCGCGCCCATCCTGAAAGCCACATCGCCTGCCTCGTGGCGCCCCGGGGGGTGGAGCTCCTTTCCGGGAATCCCCACCTCGATGCCGTGATTCCCCTCGAGGAGCGGCGGGGCCTGGCCGGTTTCTTGCGCTGGAGCCCCCTCATCCGCCGCTTGAAGGGGGAACGGTTTGACGCTGCGTATCTTTTTCATCGCTCCTTCACCCGCACCCTGATCGCCTGGGCGGCCGGGATCCGCCACCGGATCGGCTACCGCACCTGGAAACGGGGATGGCTCCTCACCCATTCGGCGGATCCCCCCCGGAAAGATTCGGTCCACAAGGCGGTCTGGTTTCTCAAAATGCTGGAGGCGGATGGGATCGTCCCGGATGGGATGGGGTACGACGCGGGGATCCTGAGAGAAGAGGAAGAGAGGGCCGCCTCACTTCTGCGGGAATGGGGGATTCTCCCCGAGGACCAACTGGTGGCCCTCCATGCCGGGGCCAATTGGAAGCTCAAACGCTGGCCGCTCGCCCATTTCGCCGCCCTGGCCGATGCCCTGGCCGACCGTTGGGGGGCCAAGGTCCTTTTCGTGGGCGACAAAGGGGATCTTCCTCTTACCCGGGAGATCGCCGGACGGATGAAGAGCCGCCCGATCCTCGCCGCGGGAAAGACCAGCTTCCGGGAACTGGGGGCCGTTTTGAAGCGGGCGAACCTCCTCATCTCGAACGATTCGGGACCTCTTCACATGGGGCTGGCGGCCGGAACGCCTGTCGTCGCCCTCTTCGGCCCCACCGATCCGAAGCTCACCGGCCCTCCTCAGGGTTCCAGGGGGGCCACCTTGTTTGGATCGATCGGGTGCCCCGTCCCCTGCTACCAGCTTCGGTGCCCGCTGAACCTCTGCATGCAGCAGATCACCGTCGAGGAGGTGCTGGCCGCGGTCCAGCCCTTTCTCGCTCGATGAAAATTTTGGTCATATCCTTGAGCAACCTCGGGGATGCGATCCTCACTCTTCCCGCGCTTGAGGCGATTCTCCGCCAGCACCCCGATTCGGAGCTTCATTTGATCGCTTCTCCAAGAACCGAAGAGCTTTTCCGGAGGGACCCCCGGCTGCGCCGGGTCTGGCTCTGGCGGAAGGAGGCCTCCCCCCTCCGCCAGGCCGCTCTCCTTTGGAAGCTGTTTCTCGCGCGGTTTGATCTGGTGGTCGATTTCAGGCATTCCCTCATCCCCTTTTTTCTCTTTCCCCGCCGGAGGACGCCGCTTTTTAGACGGCGTTCCCCGGGGATCCGCCACATGGCCGAAGCCCACCTGGAACTCGTCAAATCGGCGGGGATCCCCCCTTTCGAGGGGAGGGCCCCTCTTCCTCTGGATGAAAAGGATCAAAGGAAGATCGACCGCCTGATCCTGCCCCAGAAGCGGGTGGTCGTCATGGCCCCGGGAGCCAGGAGCCACCTCAAGCGGTACCCCGCGGAGCGCTTCGCCCGGATCGCCGACCGGTTAAAAGAGGAGAAGAACGCGCAGATCTTCCTCGTCGGCGGCGGGGAGGAGGCGGCGATTTCCGAAGCGGTGGCCCAGGCGATGAACAATCCGCCGGTCGACTTGACCGGGGAGACCACCTTGGGGGAGCTCTTTGCCCTGCTGGTCCGGGCAGACCTTGTGATCACGAACGACAGCGCCTGCCTCCACGCCGCGCAGGCGATGGGGGCCCCCACGGTGGCCATCTTCGGCCCGACCGACGAGAGGAAGTACGGGCCCCGCCTGCCTCGCTCCGCCGTTGTCCGAAGAAAACTGATCTGCGCCCCCTGCGAGAGGGCGTTGTGCCCGTACCACCACGAGTGCCTGCGGGATCTGGAGGAGCGTGAAGTGGTCGAAGCGGCCATGCAGCTCCTGAACGGGGAAAGATGAAGAACCCGAGGATCCTCATTGTCCGGACGGACCGGATGGGGGACGTGATCCTCTCCACCCCGGTGATCCGGGTGCTCCGAGGGGTCTTTCCCGAGGCGTACCTGGGGATGATGGTCCGCCCGGAGAACCGGGAACTGGTGGAAGGGAATCCGGATCTGAACGCCGTCCTTCTCTACGACAAGGAAGGCCGCGAGAAATCCTGGCTCGGAACTCTCCGTTTCGCCCTCGAGCTCAAGAAGCACCGCTTTGAGACGGCGGTGATCCTTCACTCGACGAACCGGGCGATCCTTGTCACCCGGCTGGCCGGAATCCGCTGGCGGGTGGGATACGCCCGGCGCCTTCCCTGGCTTCTCACCGGTTCTTATCCCTACCTCAAA
Source organism: Candidatus Omnitrophota bacterium (assembly GCA_016196465.1). Classification (GTDB taxonomy): domain Bacteria; phylum Omnitrophota; class Gorgyraeia; order 1-14-0-20-64-10; family 1-14-0-20-64-10; genus JACPXR01. The sequence goes on from JACPXR010000035.1 coordinate 21,147, forward strand.
CGGGAAGGGGACCGCCACGAAGTGGAATACAACCTCGCCCTCCTTCGTCTGATGGGGCTTCCCATGGAAGAGGGGATCCCCCTGACGAAGCAGCCCCTCTTCGTTCCGAGGAATCCCAAACAGGAGGAAAAGGTGGATGCTTTCCTCCATGCGCATGGAGTGAAGGAGATAGCCCCCCTCGTCCTCCTCCACCCCGGGGCGAGCTGTCCTTCGAAGCGGTGGCCGGCGGACCGCTTCGCGGCGGTGGCGGACCGGCTCATCGAATCGCGCGGGGCCCAGGTGGTTGTGGTGACGGGGCCCCAGGAGGTCTTCTTCGGAGAGGAAGTGATCCGCCTCATGAAACACCCCGCCCTCCGGGCCCTTGGGACCCTTTCCCTGGGGGAGCTCGCCTGCCTCCTGGGCAGGGCCAAGTGCCTGATCTCCAACGACAGCGGCCCGGTCCATCTGGCCTGCGCCGTGGGGACCCCTGTCGCGGCGGTCTTCGGGCGGTGGGGCGGGGGACTCTCTCCGAAGCGCTGGGGTCCGACCGGTGAAAAGAGCATTGTGCTTCACCACGATGTCGGATGCAGGCCCTGCCTCGCCCACCGGTGCACGATCGGATTCGTCTGCCTTCAAGCCGTCTCCGTCGAGGAGGTGCTCGCCGCGGCGGAGCACGCCGCCGGGCTGTCTCGTGTTTAAGCTTAATCCTTACAGCTTAATCCTTATCGCTGCTTTCGTTGCTGGTTGTGCGGTGGCGCATATCCGCTCCGGGGCTGAAGCGCCCCTGCCGCAGACGATCGCAGGGCTCTCAGAAATCCCCGTCGGGGAGGAGCTGGAGTACCAGGTTTCCTGGTGGGGGGCGCCCGTCGGGACCGTCCTCCTGAAGAGCTCCAAGGCGAATGGACTCATCCAGCTTGAATGCACGGGCCGGTCCAACCGGACGCTGGATGCTTTCTACCCGGTGAGGGTGAAGTTGACGAGCTGGGTGGACCGGGCCGGCTCTCCTCAGAAATTCAACGCCAGCGTGAAGAGGCGCCGCCGGCTCCACGAAAGCACGATCGCTTTCGATCACCTGAAAGGGAGCGCTTATCATGAGCTGCCGAAAGGGAAAACAGCCGTCGTTTCCATTCATCCCCAGACGCAGGACGGACTCTCTCTTCTCTACCATGCCAGGATGCTCCCTTTTGAAAGCGGGCAGACCCTCCCGCTGGAGGTGACGGCCGACGGGAAGAACTGGTCTCTGACCGGAAAGGTCCTGCGCTCCAACGTCGTCACGCTGGCTCGCTTGGGAAGCTTTTCCTGCATCGAGGGAGAGGTGGAGTTGAGCTACCCCGTTCCTTTTTTCCAGGGGGCGAAAGCGCGGATTTGGTTCACTGAAGATTCCAAGCGGATTCCCCTTCTTGCCAAGATCCATTCCCGCATCGGTCCTGTGACCGCTGTCCTGATCCGCCTCGAGCCATCGCAAGTCAGTTAATAGTAATTGAGTTTTTGTTAAATAACATTGAAATCAAAAGGGTATCCAGGTAAACTTTTACTACAAGCTACCCTGAAGAGCCCGATGAGGTTAACCCAAGCGCTCACTCGAACGATAGGGATTTTCCTGTCGCTGGCCATCGCTTCGCCCGGCCCTGCCTACGGATTGCGCCAAGCCGGCCTCGAGGAGAATCCCAAGAGCCGCGGGGAGCTGAAAAGGGCCTTGACGATTCGCTCAGGATTGGAGGAGAAGGTGGTGGAAGTGAGAAACCTCGCTTTCGGCCAAGAGGTCACGGATGGGTTCGGGCATTCCGGGCCTGCCGGATTGAAGGTTAATATCCAGGGCAAGACCGTTGAGTTCGGATCGAGGGGTGTCGCCGAGATTCTCTTTCCCGGCAAGCCCGGCCGGCGGATTTATCTGGCCACCCACCACCAGATCGCCTACTGGATTCTGGCCAGGGCCTATGACCTCAGGTTGATTCCCCTCCGAGCGATCCGGCTTTTGTTCACCGACTGGCATGCGGATGATGCCATTTCCTACGAGGAGCCGCCTCTGGCTCCTTTGAGTGCGGTGGAAAGGTTTATCGGCGCCGGCAGGACCACGACCAGCGTCAATCGGCTGGGCGCGACCCACCGGGCGGTGTACGAGGAAGATTTTGTGGATGCCCTGCTCAAGGCGGGGCTCATCGCCTCCTACGATTGGTACGGCAACCCGCGGCTTCCTCTCATGACAAAGCAGGACACCCCACAACGCTCCATCTTGGATTCTGCGCAGATCCCCCTTGCGGCAACCAACCTCGGCAGCATTGATCTGGACGTCGCCGGAGAGGATCTGGAGCATCTGCCGGAACTTTTCCCTCATCTTCTCAACCTCGCCAGAAAAAGCGAGATCAACATGATCTTCACGAGCCCCGGCTACGTGAAGGACCAGACCAAAGCGAAGTTGTTTGCCGCGGCGCTGGCCAACACGCTCATCGAGGTCAAGCGCTTGGAAGAGGAGGGGGAGATTGAGCGGCATCTCTCAGGCCGAAAGAGGGTCGAGCTAGTCCAGGCGGAAGGAACCGATCCAAAGGAGTTTGTCGATGAGCTGAACCGCCTCGGCAACGAAGCGCTGAGGTTTGTCTTATCTCAGATGGCGTTGGAGAAGGTTCTTGCGCCGATGAGACAGAGGCGGCCACGGCTCATCTTCGCTGATCTCGATCGGACCTCCTCGCCGGATGCCGATGCGCCTGCTGATCCCGAGGTACTGGCGGAAGTTCAAGCGCTTGCCCGAGAGGTCCCCGAGGCAAGGATCGTTCTTTTGACCGACCGGATGCCGGAGATTGTCCAGGAGCGCTTCGGGCGCTTCATCCCAGCCGATCTCACAGAGCGGGTCTTGGTGGCGCCGGTGGTTGGCGCTCAGGGGATGGGCTGGGTGGTTCCGCCGGAAGTGGAAGCGGTGATCGACGGCGTGATGGAGGAGGCGAGGCGGCGCGGGATTCGACCCGGGGATCCCGCTCAAGGGACTGGGAGCGGCAAGGTGCTTTTGCAGATGGACGGCAAAACCTACGGGATTGATGTCGAGTTCAATCTGGGGGAGATTCAAGCAGCCGATTTGGCGCAGAGCCGGGACAACCGATTGGAACTTGTCGCCTTGGCTCAGCGGAAGTTAGACCAAGCAGGGCTTTCCAGATTCCAAGTCTACTCAGGGGATGCCCGATCCATCTCCATCTTTCCCCCCAAGGACGAGGGGGTCCGCTTCTGGCAGAGACGGTTTGGGGCGGCTGATGGCGAGGTCGCCTTCATCGATGACAACGGAAGCAGGCTCAGCTCCGCCCACTCAGGGCTCGTCGGAGTGGCCTCCCGCGGCGGGCTCTCAATCTGCTGCGGCACGCGCCCCGGCGATTACGAAGAACTGCCGACCGACCTTGGAATCGTCATGACAAAAGGGCTCGCCACAGGCCCCAAAGTCGCCGCCATGGCCCTCCGGATGATCCGACAGGCCCACCGCGCCGTCGGCCTGGAGGAGGGGGAGAAGGCAGAGGCGGTGGGTGTGGGGGTCATCCAGGACCGGGAGGTGGAGAGGTGGCTTTAGGAAATTTCTTTGCAGGGCCGGGCGGAAGATGCTATATTAGTATGTAGCTACATATGTAGCTACATAGAAGAGGAGGGGGCGATGGTTCAATTTGTGAATGTTCGCAAGCTGAAGAACCAACTTTCCGAGGCGATCCGTTGGACGCGCAAGGGGGACGTGGTGGTCACCCGGCGCGGCAAGCCCCAGGCGGTGCTGCATCGGGTGAGCGAAGAAAATCTGGAAGATTATCTTCTCGCGCACTCCGCCAAGTTCCAGAAGAGTCTGGAGGCCTCTTATCGGCAGTATCAACGCAAGGGCGGCATGGCCCTCGATTCTTTGATTGTCCAAGCCGAGCGAGAGCTTGCCCGTCTTCGCCGTTGAATTTTCACCGGCGGCGCAGCGGGATCTCAGACGATTGGATCCCGCGATTCGGTTGCAGTTGCTTCGGGCAGCCGCAGTTCTGGGGCAAGGCCCCTTTCCATCGGCAGGGAGCAGGATTCAGCCCATGGTCGGGATCGTCCCGCGGCATTTCCGGCTGCGGATTGGAGAGTATCGATTGATCTACCGGGTTGAAGGAGAGAAGGTTGTCGTGGTCCGCGTGGCCCACCGCCGGGAGGCCTACCGATGATTGATTTTCCGATGGGGATACGATAGAAAGGAACCATGGAAAGAAAGATTGATCTGACAAAAACGCTCTGGCGCCCGGAGTTTGAGAAGGACTCCTGCGGGGTCGGCTTTGTGGCCGATGTCTCAGGGAAGCCCAGCCACCGGGTCCTTCGGATGGGGATCCAGGGGGTCTGCTGCGTGACCCACCGCGGGGCGGTCTCCGCCGACGCCAAGACCGGCGATGGGGCAGGGGTCCTAACCCAGATTCCAAGGAAGCTCTTTGCCCGGGAGCTTGCCCGGCTGGGGCATCCCAAGGCAAGCGTGCAAGATTTGGCGGTGGGAGTCTTCTTTCTCCCGCAGGACCCCAGCTCCCGCATCGCCGCCAAGGGGATCGTTGACCGGATCCTCCGGGAACAGGGGCTCACCCTGTACGGCTGGCGGGAAGTGCCGGTCAACCCCGACGTGCTCGGAGAGAAGGCCCTCTCCACCCTGCCGGCGATCCAGCAGCTGTTGGTCGGGCGCGGGACGGTACCCGGCACCGATTTCGAACGGCGGCTCTACTACACCCGCCGGCTGATCGAGAAAGCGTTTGCCCAGGCGCGGCTTTCGGACTGCTACATCCCCTCGTTTTCTTCCAGGACGATCGTCTACAAGGGGCTTTTTGTGGCGCCCCAGCTTTCTTCCTTCTACGAAGACCTCACCGACCCGGCTTTTGAGACGGCGATCGCCCTCTTCCATCAGCGGTATTCCACCAACACCTTCCCCAACTGGATCCTCGCCCAGCCGTTCCGCCACCTGGGGCACAACGGGGAGATCAACACCCTCCTGGGGAACCGGAACTGGATGCGGGCCCGGGAACCGGAGCTGAAGTCTCCGGTTTGGGGGGAGAAGATCCAGGACCTCATCCCGGTGATCCAGCCCGGCGGCTCCGACTCCGCCATGCTGGACAACGTGCTCGAGCTTCTCACGGCCTCCGGTTACAGCATCCTTCACGCGATGACGATGCTCGTCCCCGAGGCCTGGCAGAACATGCCCGGGATGGACCAGAAACTGAAGTCCTTCTACGAATTCCAGGCCTGCCTCACCGAGCCGTGGGACGGCCCGGCGGCGCTGGCCTTCTCCGACGGTGTCGTGGTCGGGGCCGCCCTCGATCGGAACGGCCTGCGCCCCGCCCGCTACAAGGTGACGCGGGACGGCTTGGTGGTCTTGGGCTCCGAGGTGGGGATCGTGGACCTGGACGACGGGCAGGTGATCGAATCCGGCCGGCTGGGGCCGGGGCAGATGCTGGCGGTGGACACCGCCCGGAAGAAACTCCTCAGGGACCAGGAGATCAAGCATGAGCTTGCCAGCGACAAGCCGTATGCCGCCTGGCTTCATGAACGCATGCTCCGGGCCCACCTCCTGAACCTCAACGAGGGAAAGCTGCCGGTTTCCGTACCTGGTACGAGGTTTGATCCGCTCATCCGGCAGTTGAAGGCCTCCGGCTTCACCCAGGAGGACCTCCAGTTCATCGTGAAGAGCATGGCCGAAACCGGCAAGGAGCCGGTCGGCTCGATGGGGGACGACGCCCCCCTGGCGATCCTTTCCAGGAAGCCCCGGATCATCGCCACCTATTTCAAGCAGCTCTTTGCCCAGGTGACGAACCCCGCCATCGATCCCCTGCGGGAGCGGCTCGTCATGTCCCTGAACACCGGGCTGGGGGCCCGCGGCTCCATGCTTGAGGAGACCGCTGAGCATGCCAAGTGGATCAAGTTCGCCTCGCCGGTTTTGACCGAACCGGAGCTGGAATGGCTCTCGGAGCTGACGGATCCTGCGTTTAGGTCGATTCGTCTTCCGGCTCTCTTTCCCGCCCAAGCGGGGCCCCAGGGCCTCCGGCGGGCCGTGCAGAGGTTGTGCGAGACGGCCGCGGCGGCCGTCGACGCGGGCCACTCCATCCTCATCCTGACCGACCAGGGGATCGATGCTCAGCGCGCGGCGATCCCGATGCCGATGGCGGCGGGGGCGGTCCACCATTCCCTGATCCGGCAGGGGAAAAGGATGCGCTCCTCGATCGTCTGCGAGACGGCCCAGGTGTGGGACATGCACCATTTTTCGCTCTTGATCGGCTACGGCGCCGCCGCCATTCACCCCTACGGGATCTTCCGGGCGATCGCCTGGATGCATGCCTCCGGCCTCTTCAAAGGGGTCACCCTCGACCAGGCTTTCGCCAACTACAAGAAAGCGGTGGAGGACGGGATCCTCAAGATCATGTCCAAGATGGGGATCTCCACCGTGGCCAGCTACCGGGGCGGGCAGATCTTTGAGGCGATCGGCCTGAACGAGGAGGTGGTCGAGACCTGCTTCACAGGGACCGTTTCCCGGATCGGGGGGGTGGGGTTTGAGCTGATCGCGAAGGATGTTCTCGCCCTGCATGCCTCGGCGTATCAGGGACAGTCCCCTTCGGGGACAGTCCCTGCGCAGCTCGATCCGGGCGGGTTCTACCGTTTCCGGAGGGACGGGGAGGCCCACGCCTTCAACCCCCAGGTGCTGGACGCCCTCCACACCGCGGTCCACACGAACGAGTGGTCCGATTACCTGAAGTACGCGGAGTTTGTGAACGGCCGGGAGCCGATCTGTCTGCGGGACCTCTGGGAATTCTCTTCCGACCGGAAGCCGGTTCCGGTGGAGGAGGTGGAGCCGGTCGAGGCGATCCGCAGGCGCTTCTGCACCGCCGGGATGTCGTACGGCGCCCTTTCCAAGGAGACGCACGAGTGCCTGGCGGTGGCCCTGAACCGGATCGGCGGGAAGTCCAACTCCGGCGAGGGAGGGGAAGATCCGGTCCGGTTTAAGCCCTTTCCGAACGGCGACTCCGCCAACAGCGCGATCAAGCAGGTCGCCTCGGGCCGGTTCGGGGTCACGCCGGCCTACCTCGCCAGCGCCCGGGAGCTGGAGATCAAGATCGCCCAGGGCTCCAAGCCGGGCGAGGGGGGCCAGCTTCCCGGCCACAAGGTGTCGGAGGAGATCGCCAGGGTTCGCCACTCCGTCCCCGGCGTGACGCTCATCTCCCCGCCGCCGCACCACGACATCTATTCGATCGAGGACCTGGCCCAGCTCATTTACGATCTCAAGATGGCGAACAGTCAGGCCGGGGTCTGCGTGAAGCTGGTGTCGGAGGCGGGGGTGGGGACGATCGCGGCTGGCGTCGCCAAGGGGTACGCGGATGTGGTCCACATCGCCGGGCACGACGGCGGCACCGGAGCCAGCCCCATCTCCTCGATCAAGAACGCCGGCTCCCCCTGGGAGCTGGGGGTGGCCGAGACCCAGCAGGTCCTCGTGATGAACGACCTTCGCCGCCGGATCACCGTCCGGACCGACGGAGGATTGAAGACCGGCCGGGACATCGTCACGGCGGCCCTTCTGGGGGCCGAGGAGTACAACTTCGGCACCGCCGCTCTCGTCGCGGCCGGTTGCTGCATGGTCCGGCAGTGCCACCTCAATACCTGCCCGGTGGGCGTGGCCACCCAGGACCCCAAGCTGCGCCTGAAATTCAATTCGCCGCCGGACCTGGTGGTGAACTTCTTCACCTTCATCGCGCGGGAGGTGCGGGAGACGCTTGCCCGGCTCGGTTTCCGCTCGCTCGATGAGGTGGTGGGCCGGGTGGACCTGATCAAGGTCAAGCCCTCCGCCTCCCAGGACCCCAAGTGGGGTTCCATCGACTGGTCAGCGATCCTCACCGATCCGGATCCCTCCGGCAAAAGCCCGAAGCGCTGCCTCATCGCCCGCAACGACCGCGAGGATACCCCCTTGGATGAGCAGATTCTCAAAGAGGCGGTTCCGGCCCTGGAAGGGCGGGGGCGGGTGGTCCTCCGTTACCCAGTGAAAAACCATCAACGTTCCATCGGCACCCGGCTTTCTCATGAGATCGCCCTCCGGTACGGCGATGCCGGACTGCCGGGCGGGGCCGCGATCGAGGTTCAGCTCGCCGGATCGGCCGGCCAGTCGTTCGGGGCCTTCTTGATCCACGGGGTGCGCCTGGCCTTGACCGGCGACGCCAACGACTACGTGGGCAAGGGAATGCACGGCGGAGAGATCGTCATCAAGCCGAACCCCCGCGTCCCGGCCAGGGCCGAGGAGCTGGTTTTGGCCGGCAACACGGTCCTCTACGGAGCGACCGGCGGCACCCTCTATGTGAACGGTCTGGCCGGCGAGCGGTTCTGCGTGCGCAACTCCGGCGGCGAGGCCCTCGTCGAAGGAATCGGCGACCACGGCTGCGAGTACATGACCGGGGGTGTGGCCGTGATCTTAGGGTCCACGGGACGCAACTTCGGCGCCGGCATGACAGGCGGCGTTGCCTTCGTCTGGGACCCGGCGGAGCTCTTCCCCAAGGCGTACAACCCGGCCCTCGTTGAGCTTCACCGGGTGGAAGACCTTGAGGATCAGGATCTCTTGAAGTCGATGGTCCTCCGCCACGCGGAGCTGACCGGCTCGGCCCGGGCGAAGGAGATTCTCTCCAGCTGGGAGGGAGCGGTCTCCCAGTTCTGGAAGGTGTCGCCCAAGAAGGAGGTTGTCAAGCTGGAGGCGGCCGTCGGCGCCCCTCAGGCGCAGAAGTAAGCTGTCATTGCGAGCGAACGGAGCGAGCGAAGCAATCTGGATTGCTTCGCCATTTTTCACCCAACTAGAGGAACCGTTTTGAAAAGAACTCGTCTCTGCTCATCTCTGCTTATCTTGGCCCTTGCTTTAAGCGGCACTCCCTCTGCCTTTGCCTTGCGCCCTCATGCCGACACCGCCGGCCTCGAGGAGAAACTCGCCCCCGCTCGCCCTTCGACAGGCTCAGGGCGAGATTCCCGCACCGGACTGGAGGAGCTTCCCTTCTGGCCGGGGGCGGCCGAGGTGGAGCCCTGGGGAGGCCCCGGCTTCATGCCGGTCCTCTTTACGAATGGAGAAGGCACCTTTGAGGTATCCGCCCATCTGTGGGATCTTCCTGTTCCGGCAGAACTGACCGCGGAGGAGAAGCGGACGGTCTACGGTCCCTGGATTTCTGACTCTCCAGAGAACCAGCGCGTTGGAGACCGTCCATTGAAGGATGCCCCCCCTCAAGTTCGCCTTGACATCGAGAAGCTTCTTCGCAGAGAGGTGGCTCAAACCCTTCACGCCCGCTACCGGCTACCCGGGGGAAACGGCGCCCTTGGAAAGGAGATGCAGGTGAAGATGGCTCTTCACAGCGTTCGCGTCTACATGCCCGGCGGGAATATCCGTTCCGGCCAGCCGAAGATGGAAGTCCTCTACAAGGCGGAAATCTCCGCCAGGGATCCTGTGGATTCCGCTTTTACGGTCCAGATCGCTTCGCCTGGCGGGAGGCAGTTTCGTCTGGGGCACAAGGGATGGATCCGGATCCAGCGGTGGAAGAGGGAGCTGAAGATGAAGCAGGCGATCCAGCCGGACGGGAAGGTGGTCCACGTGGTCCAGGTCCCCTCTTCGAGGGATGGATGGGTCCAGCGCAGGCCCCATGAGGATACCGGAACGGTGATTGAGCGGTTGGTCCATGAGGCCGCGGACCGGGCCCAGCCGGGCCAGAGGACCGTTCTGGCGGCGGACGTGGGCAGGGGGGCCGGGGCGACGGAAGGGAACGCCGACATTGTCGATCCGGAGGAAGTCTTGGATCTTTTGCCTGCCGAAGGAGGCAGCCGGGGGATCGACTGGATACACCTCTCTGAGCAAGGGATTTGGGCGGGTGTGCGCGGCCACCGGAGGGCTGAAATCGTCTTTGAAGGGACCCAAGAAAACGCCGAGGCCCTTATTCAAAACGCCAAACAGTTCCTGGAGGAGTTCCGGGGAGATTTTCCTCACTACAACGCTTGGATCGTTGTCCGGGAGGAGGGGACGGTACGCTTGGTGATCGTCCCGCGCAATTTCGGATGGTCGGACCAGGTGCTGTACATGGTTGATCTTGAATTTGACCGGCGCCGGTATCGCTTGGTGACCCGCGAGGAGGCAGACCGCTTCGGATGGCTCCATCTGGCTCCCGCGGGGAGCAGCGATTTTGTCATTCCGCCGGGCCGGCCGGTTCTCCCTTTTGCCGTGGACGCCCTCGCCCTGTACGGTTTTGTTCAAGCGCGCGATCCGGCGCATTACAACGACTGGTATTTGAAGCCCAGAATCGACAAGGGGCTTGAGCTGGCCGGCCTTCCCCGAAGCGATTCGAGGATTCAAGCCATGCTGAAGTGGATGAGGGATCATTCCGGGAAAGATCCCAAGAGGCAGGCGAGACGGGAGATCCTCAAGGCGTTCAATCTCCTCCGGAATGCCGATACCCCGGATGATCTTATTCGGCTGATCAAGGCAATCCAGGCGATGCGGCCCCGGCATGAGGAGGCGTTTAAAGGCCTTCCCCCCCGGCTGCGGGACCGGTTTACCAGAGAACTCTGGAAGAAGATAGCGGAGTTTTCGAGGAGCCATCCCCAGCGGGTTCGGATTGAGATTTCCGCCTTGGGGGCTCCGGTGAAGCGTCACCAGAACGGAGAGCTCCCGGTGGTGGTGGGGGTCGGAGCCCCTGTCCTGGATTTGATCGAGACGGTCGAGCAGGATACCCTCGTCGTCCGCCCCAAAGCGGGGGGCTCCCCCTTCCACATCGTTCAGACGGTCAGCGCTTTGAATGAGGTTCCCGTGGAATTGGTGGCGATGTTGGGCGGTGAGACGGGGAGACTGGTTTTTCAGGCGCTCGACGCCCAGGGGATACCGGTGACCCGGGTGGAAGGCCCTCCCCAATGGGAGAACCGGGCGAGCGACATGGTGCCTCGTCCCGCCGCCTTGGGGTATCAAGGAGAGATCCGGCTGGTGGGCACCGGCTCTGACCCGTCGCTTGGGATCCAGGATGTCCGGAGGATCTGGAAGGCGGTGCGGGAGAGGTTGGCTGGCAAAAAGGGCGTCGTCATCTACGGCGAGCGGATTGCGGGAAGTCGCAATCAGCAAAGGGCGGTCGCTGAGACGGTCAAGGAGGAGATGGAAAAGACGCTTCAAGAGGGACACCGGATCTGCGTTTCGTACAACGCCTCCTGGTCCGGAGAGATTGCGCGGATTCTGCTGGGTTCCGGCGCCTGGGGCGTTTTCCTGGATCTGGGGGCCCTCGCCAGCGCGGCCGGAAGTTTCGTGGAGGACCGAGAATTTCTGAGGCATATGCCCCCTTTTGTTCAGGAGAATCCGGAGCTTCTTACCGACCCCAATTTCCTTCGGGAGTATCAGGAGGAAGCGGCGCTCTTGGCCCACGCGATCCGCCTGAAACAGGACGTGAAATGGGGGCTCGTTTCTTTGGGCGCGCCCGGCTTGGTGCTGGTGCCGGGTGATGAATGGCGGCAGGGACGGCCCTCCGTCCTTCTGGGGTTTTCTTACTACCGAAGCGGCGCGGCGGATGGCGCTTTTGGGGGACTGCTGGAGGTGATGCTTCGGGAGCCGGGTCCTTCCAGCGCTCCGGCGCTTCAGGCGCTCGAGACGGCGACCACCTCTGCCGGAATTTACTCCAAGCGTCCCCCGGCCCTGCGGGGAGTCCCACCGACCGCCGATGAGATCCGGCAGGCCCCTCTTCCTGACGTGCGGGTCATTTTGCCGCCGCTCTCCGTCCGGGAGGAGGCCTATGCAAGTGAGGAGGCGAGGTTGGATTTGGAAGAAGCCGGCGGCCCTCCCCATCGGTTTTTTCAGGAGATTTTCAGGCATCTTGCCTCTTTTCCAGGCAACAACGATTCCGAGGGGCGGCTCGCTCCCTGGTGGAGGGCTTTAGGCCAGATGCGGTTGGGAGAGATCTTTGAGAACAGAGTGGGAAGTGCCGGAGGTCGCCTGATGCTTCTGCGGGCCCTTGCCGAGTTGCCCCAGCCTCCCGGTGGATCACTCCCTGCCCAAGAGGGAGAGGATCTTTCTGCTCGGCGCCTGCACCATCAGCAATGGAGGGAATCTCCCCAGGGCGTCTATTGGTTGATGACACGGTTGGTCCATCAATTTGAAGATCCGCTTCGGAGAGAGATTCGCTTCCTGACCGGGCTGGAGGGGAGGGGGGCAATGGTTGAGTGGGAGGATTGGATCCGAAACGCGGGGAAACTGGAGAGAAATCTCTAAAGGCCCCGGCGGTCCACCACCCAGCGGTTGCCCCCCTGCAGCTTGGCCCACTCCTTCAGCTCCGCCCCGATCTGGGCCACTTCGGCGACGTGCTTGATCTTGCGCTGGGTGTTGGTGACGACGGAGATGGAGATCGTCGTGGTTGGAAAGCGCTTGACCTGGCCGTCCCGGTCGTGGCCCACGATGAAACCCCGCTTCCGGTCGGCCTCGTCGTAGAGCCGGGGGGCGGCCTCAGCGAATTCGCTCACAATCCGCCGGCAGATCCCTTCCACCGCCCTTGGGACGGTCAGCATCACGAAATCGTCCCCGCCGATGTGCCCCAGGAAATCCTCAGGGGTTCCCAGCTCCCGCATCGCCAAGAGGAGGATCCTCGCCGTCGATTTAAGCATTTCGTCCCCCCGTTCAAAGCCGTACGTGTCGTTGAAGGCCTTGAACTTGTCGAGGTCGATGTAGCAGGAAGCGAGGGGTTTACCCGAGTCGAGGCGGCCTTGAAGCTCCTCCAGGATGGAGACGTTGCCGGGGAGTTTGGTGAGGGGGTTGGCATCCAGCGCCCGGAGGGTCCGCCGAAGGATCATCCGGACGCGGGCGACGAGCTCCGTTGGCTCGAAGGGCTTGACCACGTAGTCATCGGCGCCGGCGTCGATCCCCTGGACCTTGTCCATCACCTCTCCCTTGGAAGTGAGCATGATGATCGGCAGGTGCTGAAGGAGGATGTCCTTCTTGAGGACCTGAGCGACCTGGAGGCCGTTCATCCGGGGCATCATGAAGTCGAGGAGGATCAGGTTCGGCGTCGACCGCCGGACGTAGGCGAGGGCCTCTTCGCCGTTGACCGCCTCCTGGATCTCGTAGCCCTCCGGCTCCAGGGTGAGGCGCAGGACGTCCCGGATGTCCGCTTCATCGTCGACAATGAGGATCCGCTCCCTGCTCATCCGGCCTTTAACGTCTGGGCGACGGCTGCCAAGAGATCTTCCGGCTCGAAGGGCTTGGCGATCCAGCGGTTCACCTGGAGCTGTTGAAAACGCTCCCTCAGTTCGGAGATCACCTGGGTCGCGGTGACGACGATGATAGGTGTCTTCTTCAGCTCCGGGTCCGCCTTGAGCTTTTCGATCACCTGAAGGCCGTCCATCCCAGGCATCTTGATGTCCAGAATCACCGCTTGGGGCCGGTTCCGGCGGATCGATTCCAGGGCCTCCTCCCCGTCGTAGGCGCTGAGGGTGGAGTAGCCCTCCCCCCGGAGGAGCTCGCTGATGATCTCCACGATGTCCCGCTCATCGTCCACCACGAGGATCAACTTCATTTTATGGCACTCCCGCCGCCGCTTGGGCGACCGGCTGCCAGGGAAGGGTGAAGCTGAAGGTCGACCCTTTGCCCACTTGGGAGGTGACCCGGATCTGCCCCCCGTGGGCTTCGACGATCCGCTTGACGAGGATGAGCCCCAGTCCGGTTCCCTTCCGTTCCCGGTTGATCGGGTTGTCCGCCCGGAAGAATTCGGTGAACAGCTTCGAAAGGTCCTCAGGGGGGATGCCGATGCCGGTGTCGATGACCTCGATTTGAAGGAGATCCGGTTTGCGGGTCCCCCGGACCGTGATGAGCCCCTTCTGGGGGGTGAAGCGAATGGCGTTGGAGAGGAGGTTCACGAGGACCCGCTGGAGGCGGCTTTCATCGGCCCGGATGTTGGGGAGATTCTGCGGGAGATCCACCTTCAGGGTGAGGTCCTTCTCCTTCAACTGGGGCCCGAGGAGGTCCGCCACGTTGTCCAGGAGGCGCGGCAGGGAGATCGGCTGAATCGTCATCCCCACCCGGCCCGACTCGATCCTGGCGATGTCCAGAAGGTCCGAGATGAGGTTGGAGAGGTAATCGGTGTGGCGGTTGATCTTCTCCAGGCGCTCGGACTGCTCCCGGCTGACCGGCCCGAGTCTCCCCCCCCGGACGAGGGCCGTGTACCCCTTGATCGAGGTGAGCGGGGTCCGCAGCTCGTGGGAGACCGCGGAGACGAAGTCGGATTTCATCTTGTTCAGGCGCACCAGCTCCTCGTTCGCCTTGGCCAGTTCCTGGGTGCGGTCGACGACCCGCTCCTCGAGCTCGTCGTGCGACTGCTTCAGCGCTTCGTAAAGCTGGAGGTTCTCGATGGCGACCCCCACTTCGCTGGCGAGGATCGACAGGAGTTCGGCGTCACCGGCTTCCAGCCGGGGGTAAGGGGGGTTTGTTCCGGCCAGAAGAAACCCCCGCGGGTGGCCTTCGAGGAGGATCGGGACCGCCGCCAGAGACTGCACGTCCGCCTGGGAACCGAGGCTTCGGGCGGTTCCTTCCTCCCCTTGAGTCTGGGCGGCGAAGAGGGGCTCACCCCGCTCGAAAACGGTGGAGCGGAGGGTCCGGATCAGGGAGGGGGCGTCAAGACGCTTCGCCTCCTCCGGCTCGAATCCGGAGTGGCCGATGAAGAGAGGCCTTTCCGCCGCTTCCGGATCGACGATGCACAGGACCGCCTTCTCGAACCCCAGGGAAGTGACGGCCGCTTCCGCGATCAGCTGAGCCAGCTCCACCACCGAACGGACTGAGAGGATTCCCTTGGAGAGCTCATGAAGCGCGTAGAGCCCGGAGACCTTTTTGTCGAGGGCTTCCTGCGTCCGGGTGAGTTCCAGGTCGGTCTGGACGATGATCTTGGTGTTCTGGTCCAGCTCCTCGCAGACCCGGTTCACCCGGTCGAGCTCCTTCCGGTGGCCGGCGAGCTGCTGGTGGACCATCTCCTGGGTGCTGAGGAAGAAAACCCCCAACACCAGCATGAAGGCCCCGTAGGCCACCCGCAGGGTGATGAGGTCCGTCAAGGAGATCAGGATCAAAAGAAGGAGACTCGAAAGGAGCGTCAGCTTCATCGAAAGAGGCATCTCTAGGAGGCCGCCACCGCGGTGACCACGAGAGATTCGTTGTGGAAGTGGCTGCGCCCCCTGAAGCCGGCGGCGGTGAGAGGTGCCTGCTCGCCGTAATCGTAGAAGCCGACCAGGGGCACGCTCTTTCCCAGGACCTCCCGGATGGCCGAGACCTCCTCATGGGCCTGGCGCCCGAAGAGCCGGACCCGGGAGCAGGAGCTGAAGACCAAGGCGAATCTCGGCGAAAGGGGAGCGATGGAGCGGACCGCCAGTTCCGCCGCCCGGCGGGCCGCCTCCAGGGCCTTGGCCTTGGAGCCCATCATGAGCCGCACCTCAGACCCCTGAGGGATCTCCCCGGCGTACACGAGAGCCCCGCTTCGGTCCACGCGGAGGACGTTCCTGAGCAGGTACTCCTCCTCGTCGGGAATCGGCATTCCCAGGGGATAAACGATCGACATGTCGGCCAGGGATTCCGAGGCCAGGGAAGAGGCTGCCTGGCCGAAGTAGGTTTCGTACAGGTTCACGGCGGAGTGTCCGTCGAGCTCCTGAACCACGTTGGCCAGGGCCCGGGTGACCCGCCGGGGCCTGCCCAGCGGCTGCCAGCCGTGCCGGGCCCCGATTCCGACGGCGATCTCTCCGGCGAGAAGAATTCCAGGGACGGCGTCGGTGTAAACCTGGCCGTTGAAGAATTGGAAGGTTTTTCTGAAGGCGAAGTCGTCGGCGGCCGAGCCCCCCACGATCGGGAAGCTCAGGCCGAAGATGTCCTGGACCCCCCGGAGAATCTCGGCGCCGTTTCCCGTGAGGCCATCGGGGAACATGAGAAAGCTGTGCGGATTCGACAGCTGCGCTTTGGCGGCCTGGGTGGCCATCTCCTGCCCTGCCTGACGGGGGTTCTCGCTGATTCGAATCCCCAGGCCGGTGCTGATCTGCAGGGTCGTGGATCGGATCGTTGCCACCACCACGGAACGGCGGGCGGGGCCTTCCCCTAAGATTTCCCCGGCCGTTGAGCAACCGGCCAGGGGGGCCTCTTGGGTGATGGAACGGATCCCCTTGAGGAGGGTTTCAGGATCAAACCGGATGGAGGCAAAGACGAGGACCAGGTCCGGCGAAGGAGGCCCCATCGATTCGAGGGCTTTGATGGCGGCCTCCTGTCCGGCCCGGAAGGAATCGGGCTGATGGCTGATTCCCACTCCCACCCACGTGGCCATTCCGTGTTGAGTATACTATAATATTTCCTCTTAGGGGCACGTGGCGGAACTGGCATACGCGCATGCTTGAGGGGCATGTGCCGCAAGGCTTGGAGGTTCAAATCCTCTCGTGCCCATGTTCCCTCCCCCCTCGATTTCTTCCCACACCTCCCGCCTGGAGATGGCATACTTCTTACAGAAGGGAAAAATGACACCGACAGCCCTCTGGACAAATCCGGCATTGCCTCCGGTGGTGGTGGGGATTTTGACCGCTCTGCTGGGGGGAGGCGTTCTCATCCGGGAGCGGGGTTCCCTGGTGAGCGCCGCCTTCTGCCTGATGACGGCGGTGGGGGCGGCCTGGCTCCTCGCCTCGGCGGCGATGCTGAGCTCTCCGGATGAGGTGACGGCGCTGCGGTGGGCCAAGATGGAGAATGCCGCGGTCGTCATCATCCCCAGCGCCGTGTATCTGTTCACCCTGGCGGTGGCGAGGCGATTCCGGTCGCTTCGGTTTTCCGCCTGGTTGAGTCTGGCCGTTTCCGCCGCCTTTTGCGCTGCGGTGATTTCAGGAGACCGGTTCGTCGTCGGGATCCAGCGCTACCCTTGGGGATACTTCGCCCGCTACGGCACTCTCAGCTTTCCTTTTCTGGCCTTCTTCTTTTCCATGATGGTCTGGAGTCTGAGGCTCTTTTGGATGGAGTACCGCCACGCAGAATCCTCTTTGCACCGCCGCCGGTTCAAGGCCTTTCTCATCGCCTTCAGCATCGCGTATCTGGGATCGGTCGACTATCTGCCGACCTATGGGATCCCTGTTTATCCCTTCGGGTACCTCCCCGTCTTTGTGTTCCTCCTCATCGTCGCTCAGGTGATCTGGCGCTGCCGGCTGGTGGACATCACGCCGGCTTTCGCGGCGGGGGAGATCCTCCGGACGATGAGAGAAGCCCTCATCGTGGTGGACCGGGAAGGGATCATCCGGGTGGTCAACCGGTCCGCCTGCGAGATGTTCGAGCGTCCGGAGGGGGAACTCCTCGGCAGGCCGATCTGGGCGGTCGACAGGGGAATCTTCTCGAAAGAAAAGCTGGACTCCTTTCTCCGGACCAACGTGATCCACGACTACGAAATCGTTCGTTCCTTTCCCCGGCATGGAAACCAGATCCTGGAGCTTTCCACCTCGGCGATCCGGGAGGCAACCGGCGAACCCGCGGCCCTCCTCTGCATCGCGCGGGACATCACCGAGCGGCGAAAAGCCGAGGAAGAGCTGAGTCGCGCCCATGAGAGCTTGAAGAGATCCCATCAAGAGCTGAAGGCAGCCCAGCTGCAGCTCATTCAGGCGGCCAAGATGGAGTCGGTGGGCCGACTGGCCGCCGGGGTGGCTCACGAGGTGAAGAATCCTCTGGCCACCATCCTCCAGGGCCTGGATTATCTGCAGCGCCATCTTTCCCAGCAGGACGAGGGAACGGCGAGCGCCCTCCAGTACGGGAGGGAGGCCCTCCGGCGGGCCGATACCGTGATCCGGGGACTGCTGGATTTCTCCACCGCTCGGGAGCTGGAGCTCAAGGAGGAGAACCTCAACGACGTCATGGAGCAGGCGATTCTGCTTGTCAAGCACGAGCTGGACCGGTCGCACATCCATTTGATCCGGGAGCTGGCGGAGAATTTACCGAGGGTCCCCTTGGACAGGAACAAGATCGAGCAGGTCTTTGTGAACCTTTTCACCAACGCCATTCATGCCATGCCCGGGGGAGGGGTCTTGACGGTCCGCACCTGGGCGACGCAGCTCGTGGTCGCCGCGGACGTGGAGGACATCGGCAAGGGAATTTCCGAGGAACATCTTCACAAGGTGTTCGACCCGTTTTTCACCACCAAACCGACCGGCAAAGGGACCGGCCTGGGCTTGACGGTGGCCAAGAACATCGTCCAGCTTCATGGGGGATCTCTCCGGATTGAGAACCGCAGCCAGGGGGGCGTGCGGGCCACCTTGAGGTTGGGCGCCGGAAAGGAGGCAGGCACCGATGGAAAGAAAAAAGAGAATTTTAATCGTTGACGATGAGCAGCCCTTCACCCATCTTCTGAAGCTCAATCTTGAGAAAACGGGGGCTTATGAGGTTTCCGTGGTCCATTCGGGAAGGTGCGCCCTGGCCGCCGCCAAGTCCTTCAAGCCGGACTTCGTTTTTCTCGACATCATCATGCCGGATGAGGACGGTGGCTCCGTGGCCGCTCAGCTTCGGGCGGACGAAGAGCTCTCCAACACCCCGATCGTCTTCCTCACCGCCGTCTTGTCCAAGCAGGAGGTGAGCACGAAAGGGGGCTCCTTGAGCGGTCACGCGGTGATGGCCAAACCGGTCAGCGTGGAGGAAGTGACCGCATGCATCGAGAAATGGACTTGAAGATGGCGTGTGTTAAACTATTCTCCGCGTCCATTGCCGATGCCGCGAATCCATCTGGACCACCTCAACAGCACCCCGCTTCACCCCCGGGCCCTTGCCGCCATGAAGGCGGCTTTGGAACTTTCGGGGAATCCCTCTAGTCTCCACACCGAAGGCAGGGCCGCCTTCGTGGCGCTGGACAACGCCAGGCGCCAGGTGGCCCAACTGCTGCGAGCCCGCTCCGAAGAGATCACCTTCACCTCCTCCGGCACCGAGGCCAACACCCTCGCCCTGAGGGGCCTCTCCGGGGCGAACGCCCAGAGGGGCAGGCACCTGGTCGTTTCGGCGGTGGAGCACCTCTCTGTTTTGCAGACGGTCCGGCGGCTGGAGAAGGAGGGCTGGACGGCGTCGGTGGTCGGGGTCGATTCGTACGGCCGGGTCGATTTAAAAGCGCTCGAGAAGGCCCTCACCCGCGAGACGGTCCTGGCCAGCATTCAGTGGGCCAACGCCGAGACCGGGACCCTTCAGCCGGTGGAGGAGGCCTGCGCCCTCGTCAGATCCAAGGGGGCCTTTTTCCACACCGATGCCGTGGCGGCGGCGGGGCAGGTGCCGGTCGATTTAAGCCGAGTCCCGGCCGACGCCGTGAGTCTGGCGGCCGGTTCCATGGGGGGGCCTCCCGGGGCGGGGGCGCTGTTCGTCCGGAAGGGGGTGAGGATCCTCCCCCTGTTCCTGGGGGGTTCCCAGGAGGAAGGCCGGCGGGCCGGGACGGAAAACCTTCCGGGAATCCTCGGCATGGGGGCCGCCGCCGAGGCGGCTTCTCTGGAGGGGGGCGCTTCGGGGGAACGACGAACCTCTTTACGGGATCGCCTCATTCGCGGTATCCTAGAGAAGGTCCCAGAAACGGGTTTGATCGGTCATCCCACCGAGCGCCTTCCGGGTCACGTGAGTCTGAGTTTCCCAAGCATGGACGGGGAGGCCCTCATCCTTGCGCTGGACCAGGAAGGGATCGCCGCCGGATTGGGGAGCGCCTGCTCTCATCAGACCTTGAAGGCCTCCCATGTGCTCAAGGCGATGGGGGTAAGCACCTCCAGGGCCCTGGGGGCGGTGGCCTTCACCCTGGGACGGGAGACGACTGAAGAGGAGATCGACCGGGTGATCGAAATTTTGGAAGGGTTCTTAAGAGCTGGTTTCAAAACCTCCCGTGGCCGCGCTGGGCTTTAAATGCAAGCGACGCAGCGATGCGACGCATTTCAGCCCAGCCCTTTTGGGTTGCGGCGGCAGGCGGCCATCCCCTTCGTCACTCCTCCTCACCCCCCAAGTTTCGTTTTGCTTCGCCAACGAAACAAAACTCTAAATGAAACTCACCGTTGTCACCGGTAATCTGACGCAAAGAAGAGAACCGATCGTTCTCGGGGTAGCCGAGTCGGGCGGGCTTCCCCCCTGGGCCGGTGGCTGGTCGCCGGCGGTCCGCAGGGCGGTGGGGCAGCTTCTTTCGGCCAAGCGCTTTCAGGGAAAACTGAATGAGACTTTTCTTCTTCCCCTGGGCTCCCAATGGCTGATCTTGGTCGGCGTGGGGAAGAAAGAGGAGCTGACCCTCGACCGGCTCCGCCAGGCGGCGGCAACGGCGGCCCGCCGGGCCCTTTCGGCCCGTTTCGAGAAGTTTGCCCGCGGGCTTCTGCCGATTGCGGGGGCGACCCCTGAACAATCGGCCCAGGCGGCGGCGGAGGGGACCCTTCTGGGCCTCTACCGGTATGACGAGCTGAAAAACCCCTCCCCCCCAGAGAAGAAGAATCAGATCAAAGAGGTGGTGATGGTGGTGGGCGCCGCCAAAGACGCGGCGTCCGCGAGGAAAGGGATCCGCCAGGGGGAGCTGATCGCCGGGGCGGTCTGCTGGACCCGGGACATGGTGAATCGCCCTTCCAACCGGCTGACCCCCACGGCGATGGCCGCGGAAGCGAAAGCGGCTGCCAGGCGTTTTGGTTTTCGCTGTCAGGTGCTGGACCCGGTTGACATGAAGCGCCTGGGGATGAACGCGGTTCTGGCCGTGGCCCGGGGCTCGAAGGAGCCGGCCCGCTTCATCGTCCTGGAGTACAAGGGGCCCGGCGCCCGGCAGAAGCGGCCGATCGTCTGGCTGGGCAAGGGGATCACCTTCGACTCCGGCGGGATCTCCATCAAGCCGGCCGACAAGATGGAACAGATGAAGTACGACATGTCCGGGGGGGCCGCGGTTCTGGGGGCGCTCCGGGCCGTGGCGGCTTTGAAGCTTTCAGTCCACGTGGTGGGCCTGGTTCCGGCCACGGAGAACCTTCCCGGCGGCTCGGCCCAGAAACCGGGGGACGTGATCCGGGCCTATGGGGGCCGGACGATCGAGGTGATCAACACCGACGCCGAGGGGCGCCTCGTTCTCTCCGACGCCCTGGGATACGCCAAGCGCTTCAAGCCGGAGGCGATGGTCGATCTGGCGACACTGACGGGTGCTTGCGTCGTGGCGCTGGGGTATCACGCGATGGGGCTCATGGGGACGAACGGGAAGTTGATCGACCAGGTGAAACAGGCGGCGAGCCGCTCCGGCGAGCGGGCCTGGGAGCTGCCCCTGTGGGCGGAGTACGGGGAGGCAATCCGCTCGGATGTCGCCGACGTGAAGAACGTCGGGGACGGCAAAGCAGGCACCATCACCGCCGGCTATTTCTTGAAGGAGTTTGCCGGCGAGACCCCCTGGGTCCACCTGGACATCGCGGGGGTGGCCTGGACCGACTCGGATAAGGGATACTTGAATAAGGGGGCCACGGGGGTGGGGGTCCGGCTTCTCGTGGAGCTGGCCCGCCAATGGAAAGGGCTAAGATGAAAGTTGACGTCGGAGAGCTCCTCCGGGAGGAGCGTCCGGAGATTCAGGGGTTGGTCCGCCAGCTCTTGAGCCGGCTGGGGGAGGATCCCGAGCGGGAGGGGCTCCTGCGCACCCCCGCCCGGGTGGAGCGGACGCTTCAATCCCTCACCCACGGCTACCAGGAGGATCCGGAGAAGCTCTTCACCGGGGCCCGCTTCGTGGAGCAGTACGACGAGATGGTCCTCGTCAAGGAAATCGATTTCTTTTCTCTGTGCGAGCACCACCTGATTCCATTTTTCGGAAAGTGCCATGTCGCCTACATCCCCGACGGGAAGATCCTGGGGTTGAGCAAGATTCCCCGGCTTGTGGAGATCTTCGCCCGGCGGCTCCAGGTGCAGGAGCGCCTCACCTGCCAGATCGCCGAGACCCTGAATCTTCACTTGAAACCCAAGGGGGTGGCCGTGGTGATAGAGGCGCAGCACCTGTGCGTGATGATGCGGGGGGTCCAGAAGCAGAACACGAAGATGGTGACGAGCTCCATGCTGGGGATCTTCCGGACCGATCCCAAGACCCGGACCGAGTTTCTGTCGTTCATTCGAGGGAGCAATGGCTGACAAGAACGTGACCCAGATGCACCAGGCCCGGGAGGGGGTGATCACCGACGCGATGCGTCATGTCGCGCGGGCGGAAGGGGTGGACCCCGAATTCCTCCGGCGGGAGATCGCCTCCGGGCGGCTCATCATCCCGGCCAACGTCAACCATCCGGAGCTTGTGCCGATGGGGATCGGCGTCGCGCTTCGCTGCAAGATCAACGCCAACATCGGCAACTCCGCCGTCACCTCCAACGAGATCGAGGAGCTGAAGAAGCTGAAGGTTTGCGTCCAGTACGGCGCCGACACGGCGATGGACCTCTCCACCGGCGGGAACATTCACGAGATCCGGGAGGCGATCCTTCGAGCCA
Source organism: Candidatus Omnitrophota bacterium (assembly GCA_016196465.1). Lineage (GTDB taxonomy): Bacteria > Omnitrophota > Gorgyraeia > 1-14-0-20-64-10 > 1-14-0-20-64-10 > JACPXR01. The sequence continues at coordinate 43,539 of JACPXR010000035.1, forward strand.
GCTCCATCCCGATCGGCACCGTGCCGATCTACGAAGCGGTCCAGCGGGTCCAGAGGGTCGAGGACCTCACCGAGGAGCTCCTCTTCGAGGTGATCGAGGAGCAGGCGAGGCAGGGGGTCGACTACATGACGATCCACGCGGGGATCATCAGAGAGCATCTGCCCCTCGTCCAGCACCGGGTGACCGGCATCGTCAGCCGGGGCGGCTCCCTCATGGCCCAGTGGATGGTGGCCCACGGCAAGGAGAATCCTCTTGCCACCGGATTTGACCGCCTCTGCGAGATCTTCAAGCGGTATGACGTCAGCTTCTCGCTCGGCGATTCCCTGCGGCCCGGGTGCCTCGCCGACGCCTCGGACGCCGCGCAGTTCGCCGAGCTTGCGACCCTCGGGGAGCTCACCCTGAAGGCCTGGGAGCACGACGTCCAGGTGATGATTGAAGGCCCCGGGCATATCCCGATGGATCAGCTGGAGATGAACGTGAAGAAGCAGCAGGAACTCTGCCATGGGGCCCCTTTCTACACCCTCGGGCCCCTGGTCACCGACATCGCCCCGGGATACGACCACATCACCTCGGCGATCGGGGCGGCGATCGTCGGCTGGCACGGGGCCTCTCTGTTGTGCTACGTCACCCCGAAGGAGCACCTGGGGCTTCCGAATTCGGAAGACGTCCGGACCGGGATCGTCGCCTACAAGATCGCCGCCCACGCGGCCGACGTGGCCCGCCACCGGCCCGGGGCGAGGGAGCGGGACGACGAGCTCTCGCGGGCCCGGTTCTCCTTCGACTGGAAGAGGCAGTTTGAGCTGTCTCTTGACCCGGAGCGGGCCAGGGAATATCACGATGAGGCCCTGCCGAACGACGCCTACAAATCGGCGGCCTTCTGCTCGATGTGCGGGCCGAAATTCTGCTCCATGCACATTACCCAGTTGATCCAGCTGGACTTGCCCTCGCCGCCGGTGGAGGCCCCATGAGGCCCCAAGACTTTTCCGAAGCCGGGCTTTCCTCCCTCCCGAAGGAGAAGCTGATCGCCCTGGTGAAAGAGATGAAGGCGAAGCGGAACGCCGTCATCCTCGCCCACAACTATCAGGAGGGGCCGATCCAGGAAGCGGCCGATTTTGTCGGGGATTCCCTGAAACTGGCCCAGCACGCCCTCAAGGTGGAGCAGCCCCTGATTCTTTTTTGCGGGGTCCATTTCATGGCGGAGACGGCGGCGATGCTTTGCCCGGAGAAGAAGGTCCTGGTGCCGGATCTCGCCGCCGGCTGTTCCCTGGCCGACATGGTGATTCCCTCCCAGGTGCGAGCTTGGAAGAAGGAACACCCCGGGGGAGTGGTCGTCTGCTACATCAACACCTCGGCGGCGGTGAAGGCGGAGTGCGACTACTGCTGCACCTCAGCCAACGGGCTCGAGGTGATCGAGGCGATTCCCCGGGAGAAGGAGATCTTTTTTGTTCCGGATTATTACCTGGGAAGTTATCTCAAGGCCAAGAGCGGCCGCCCCATCGAGGTCTGGAAGGGGTACTGTCCGGCCCATGCCGTGATCAACCCCGGGGAGATCGAACACCTCCAGGAGGCGTACCCGGAGGCGGAGTTTCTCATGCATCCCGAGTGCGGGTGCCTCACCAAGCAGATGGACCTGGCCGACCGGATCCTCTCCACGGACGGGATGATCCGCTACGTGAAAGACTCCCCCTCTTCCGCTTTCATCGTGGCGACTGAAAACGGGATCCTCTACCGGATGCGCAAGGAAAACCCGGGTAAGACGTTCCTTCCAGCGAGCGAACACGCCGCCTGTCATCACATGCAGAGAAACACCCTGGAGAAGGTTTTCCGCTCCCTGGTCCGCCTGGAATACGAGGTGACGGTGGAGCCGGAGATCGCCAGGCGGGCCGTCATCTGCATCAACCGGATGATGGAGGTGACGGGAAAGCCCGAGATCATCCCCCTTTCGGAGGACTGGATCCTGGAGGCGGCGAACGACTTTCGATGAAGGTCAGCGATCTTGATCCGGTTGACCGGAAACTGCTGACGTTGATCCAGGTCGATTTCCCGCTGGAGCCCCGCCCGTACCGGGCCTTCGGGGAGCGTTTGGGGCTCTCAGAGGAGGATGCGTTAGGGCGGATCCGACGGCTGAAGGACGGACACATGATCCGCCAGATCAGCGCGATCTTTGACACGAGGCGCCTGGGGTATCAGAGTTCGCTCGTGGCCGCGCGGTATCCCAAGGAGCGGCTTGAGGCGGGGGCCGGGGTCGTCAACGAGCACCCCGGGGTGAGCCACAACTACGGCAGGAACCACGCGTTCAATCTCTGGTACACGATCGCCCTGCCGGGCGGGGTTTCGCTGGAGGAAACGGTCCAGCGCCTGCACAAGCTCTCCGGCGCCGAGGCGACGCGGCTCCTGCCGACCTTGAAGCTCTTTAAGATCGGCGTCCAGCTGGATGTGGCGGGGGAGACGAAACTCTCCGATGAGACCGACGGCTCGGCCGCCTGGTCCTGGACGACGCCCCCTCAAGCGGCCTCCTTGAGCGAGGATCAGATCCGGGCGATCCGGGCCCTGCAGGAGGATCTGCCCACGGAAAGCGAGCCCTTCCCCCTGCTGGGGCGGGAAGAGGGTCTGTCGGGAAGCGAACTGTTGGAGCAGGCCGGCGCCTTTTTGAAGGCCGGCATCATGCGGCGCTACTCGGCGGTCCTCCACCATCGTTCCGCCGGTTTTGTGGTGAACGGGATGGCGGTCTGGAAGGTGCCCACAGAGAGGATCGAGGAGCTGGGGCCGGTGATGGGAGGGTTCCGGGGGGTGACCCACTGTTATCAGCGGCCCACGTACGAAGATTGGCCGTACACGGTTTTTACCATGATTCACGCCCGCACCGGCCCGGAGTGCAAGCAGGTGGTGGACGCGATCGCCGCGAAGACCGGTTTGGGCGACTGCGCGATCTTGTATTCGACCAAGGAGTACAAGAAGGTTCGGGTGAAGTACTTCACCCGGGAGCTGGACGCTTGGGCGAAAAAGTATTCCTATCATGAGGTACAGTTGTAAGGGATGAGCGACTACGTCTTTCGGTTTGGAGGAGAAGGCGGCGAGGGGGTCATCTCGACGGGAGACCTCTTCACGACCGCCTGCGCCCGCTCGGGGCTTGAGATCTACACCTTCCGGAGCTACCCGGCCGAAATCAAGGGGGGGCACGCGATGATCCAGGTCCGCGTGGCCGACCGGAACGTGCTCCTTTCCCGCGGGGATGAGGTGGATGTGTTGATCGCCTTCAACAAGGAGGCCTACGACCGCCACGTGAAGGAGTTGAAGCCCGGCGGGGTCCTCCTCTTCGACAACACCGACTTTCTCCCCGCGGAGGATCTCAAGGCGGTCAAGTACCCCGTTCCCTTCACCAAGATCGCCATGGAGGAGATCGGGGTCCGCCTGACCAAGAACATGGTCGCCTTAGGAAGTTTAAGCGGCCTCTTTGGAATTCCGTTGGATAAGTTCAAGGAGCTCATCCGGGATAAATTCGGCAAGAAAGGGGAGCAGGTCCTCCAGAAGAACTTCCTGGCCCTGGAAGCGGGCCACCGCTACGCCACCGAGAATCTGAAGAAGCAGGAATCGGTCCAGCTGAAACCGACCGGCCGGAAGCCGAAGCTCGTCCTCTCAGGGAACGAATCCCTCTGTCTGGGCGCCATCGCCGCGGGCCTGAAGGTGTACGCGGGCTACCCCATCACGCCGGCGAGCTCCATCCTGGAGTTCCTCGCCAAGGAATTGCCTAAGGCCGGCGGGGTGGTGATCCAGACGGAGGATGAGATCGCGGCCCTGGGCGTGGTCTTGGGGGCCTCCTTTGCCGGAAAGAAGGCGATGACCGCCACCTCCGGCCCCGGGTTTTCCCTGATGGTGGAGATGCTGGGGCTCGCCGTGATGGCGGAGCTGCCGGCGGTGATCATCGACGCCCAGCGGGCGGGGCCTTCCACCGGGATGCCCACCAAGGCGGAGCAGGCGGATCTCATGATGGCGATTTACGCGGGCCACGGAGAGGCCCCCCGGGTGGTGCTGGGGCTGACCTCCGTCGAGGACTGCTTCTACGGGATCATCCGGGCCTTCAACATCGCCGAGACCTTCCAGACGCCGGTGATCATTCTCTCCGACCAGGGGCTCGCCCAGCGGGAGGCCTCGATCCTGAAGCCCGAGACGAACGACATCGATATTCTGGAGCGGCGCAAGCCCTCGTCGGAAGAGCTGGGGGAGTACCAGCGCTTCAAGATGACGGAGGATTTCATCTCTCCGATGTCGGTTCCGGGGATGCCGGAGGGTTTCTACGCCGCCACCGGCATCGAGCACACCGAGGCGGGGGGCCTGAACTACGAGCCGGCCAACCACAACCGGATGATGGAGAAACGTTCCAAGAAGCTCGAGGGGGTTCTGAAGTACCCCTGGGCGGTGAAGACCTATGGAGCCGAGCATCCGGAGGTGGCCGTGATCGGCTGGGGATCGGGCGAGGGGGTGATCCGGGAGGTGGTGGAGCAGGCCACGGCGGCAGGCCTCAAGGTGGGGGCCCTGCACCCGAAGATCCTCTGGCCGTTTCCCACGCAGATCATCAACGATTATCTGGCCAACGGCACCCGGCGAATCGTGGTGCCGGAGCTCAATTACTCGGGCCAGTTCGCCGCCCTCTTGAAGCAGCATATGAAGCGGACCGACATCGAGGTGATTTCCATGGCGAAGGGCGGAGGAATCCCCTGGAAGCCGGGCGAGATCTTAAGCACCGTCAAGGAGGCCTGCCTGCCGGCAGGCGGGCGTTGAAAGCCCATGCCTAAGGTCGCCCCGGCGCAATACAAGACGAAGGTCGAACCGGTCTGGTGCCCCGGCTGCGGAGACTTTGGGGTGTTGAACGCCCTGTGCAACGCCCTTTCCGCCAAGGAGACAGACCCGAAGAACCTCGTCTTCATCTCCGGAATCGGCTGCTCGGGACGGCTCCCTCCTTATGTGAAGTCGTACGGCTTTCACACGGTGCACGGCCGGGTTCTTCCGATCGCCACCGGGGTGAAGGTGGCCAATCCGGACCTCACCGTCGTGGCGGTGGGAGGCGACGGCGACGCCTTCGCCATCGGCGGCGGCCACATCCCCCACATGGCCCGCCGGAATCCGAGCATCGTCTACCTCGTCATGGACAACGGCACCTACGGCCTCACGAAGGGGCAGGCCTCGCCGACCGGGCCCCTGGGGATGAAGACCGGCGCCTCTCCTTATGGAACGATCGAGCCCCCCTTGAACCCGATCGCGATGGCCTTGGGGTACGACATCTCCTTTGTGGCCCGGGCCTACTCGGGGAAGAACAAGGAGCTCGAGGCCCTCATCTCGCGGGCCCTTTCCCACAGGGGATTTTCCCTCATTGACGTCATCTCTCCCTGCATCACCTTCTACAACACCTACAAGGAGCTTCCGCCCCAGCTTGCCTCCGTCCCGCCGGACCACGATGTGAAGGACCGGGCGAAGGCCTTCGAGCTTGCCTTGAAGACCGACAAGATCTACCTCGGGCTCTTCTACGAGGCGGAGCGCCCCACCTTCGAGGAGAGGATCCGGGCCACGATCGACCAGGCCGAGGCGAGCGGCATCCCCCGCCTCGACGAAATCTTCCTCGAATTCGCGTAGCCTCCGTTCGTCTCCCCCTTGACAAATAGCAGCAGGGTGTGCCATAATTGTACTAGATGTATGAAACGTACAAATGGGAGGTGCGTATGCGAATTTCTGCCAGTCGGGTCCGTGAAAACTTCTCGGACACCCTGAATCGGGTCGCCTATCGGAAAGAACGGATTGTGCTTCGCCGCAGAGGAAAGGACTTAGCGGCGGTCGTCCCCATCGAGGATCTCACTCTTCTTGAGGAGATGGAGGACCGGATAGATCTCGAGGCTGCCCGGAAAGCACTGAAAGAGAAGGGAACGATTTCTTGGAACAAGCTGAAGGCTAAGCTCGGACTGTAGTTCCAGGTGCGATACACCCTCGAATTTAAACCTTCAGCCGCGCGCGAATTCTCTAAGCTTCCCAGACCCGTTCAGGTGAGCATCAGGCCTCGGATTGACGCCTTAGTAGATAACCCCCGTCCCCATGGTGTAGAGAAGGTTGCCGGCGGGGAGGACCTCTTTCGTATCCGAGCAGGAGATTATCGGGTTGTTTACCAGGTCCAGGACGACCGACTCTTTATCTTGGTCGTTCGAGTCGGCCATCGCCGAGAAGTTTACCGAGGCCTCTAACACGTTGCAAGATTACCGTACAGTTTTGCAACGTGTGAAAGAGCCCTCGGCGCGATAGCAGTTAAACAGAATAAACTCAGATAGTTCCCTTGCCAGAATCCCTCCGCTTCGGGTATATTTGATTTATCTAGGCAACCCGATGAAACGCCTCAGCTTAACTCTCCCATTGGCGGCGATCTGTCTCCTGGCCGCCCTCACTGCACCCGCGACCAGCCACGCCGCAGGAGGGCGTAGTGGTGCCGCTTCCGCTAGCGGCAGCCACGCCCTGCGGCAGGAGGCCCCCGGCCGCGACGACAACCGCCCCCTGAACGACGAGCTCCGCACCGGCCTGGAGGAGCGCGTAAACTCGGTACCGGGTACCGTGAGGACAGGTTCCGCCGGGCTGGAGGAATGGCCCGGTTTCCTGGACCCGGTGGATTTCGGGAGGATCATCGCATGGTTGAGTGAGCAGCTCTCCGAGGGACCTCTTCGAGATCCAGAAGACCGGATCACTTTGCCGGAGATCATCCGTCATATCCAAACGAGTTCGGCGTCCGGCCAGAATTTGGGCCCGTTCGGTCAGGTGTCTGGGGAGAAAGTGGCCTTCTTTGTCCAGAAACTGCCGTTTCTCATCACGGGCCAGCCGGATCCTCCACCGGATGCGCTTCCCCACGGATATGAGCTGAAGCGTTTCTTCAATTTCTTCCTGGAGGTTGCCGTTTCTGTGCTTGAGCTAAACGAGGCAGGCACGATTCGCGCGGCGATGACATCGCGAGAAATGGCCGACCAGGTGCTGCACCGATTTTTCTCCACAACTTTATCTGATCGTCCCCCGACGCTGGGCACTTCGGAATTCAATCTTCAGATGGCGGATCTTTTCATGACAGCCGACGAACAACGGATGGCCACTTATCGCGCTTTGGAGTTTTTGCATTTCTCCGCCGGGCTGGAGGAAGTCGAGAATGTCATCGACGAGATCACGGGAAGAATCCAAGGACTTTTAAGGGGTTGGATTCCCCGGACAAGTCTTGATTGGTCGGAGAAAGAGCAAGAAGCCTTGCTCCCTCGCCTCCGTATTGTTCTCGACGCCGGAGACCTTCGAAACGAGGTCGGCCTCGTGGTCCGATGGTTCGATGGGATCGTTGGAACCAGGGCGCTGGTCGAGGCCTGGGAGGATTCCCAGCGGGCGGACGTGCTCCTGAACGCAGTGGTTTTTTATATGGGAGGTACCTCCCAATCCACGAAGGGCGACATTCGAGCCGTCAACGAACGCTTGCTGAACGGCTCACTGTCCCTGCCGTTTCTTCAGGAGGTATTCCGCTTGAATCCGGCGCTCTATGGGAGACTCCTGTTTCACATCGGCTTGAGCTCGGGCAGGTTTGACAGTTCGAACATGCAATCGAACATTCGAAGAATTCTCGAGGGTTCTTCAGGAGAGTTGGAGCGATCGGCGCTTCTTTCTGCCTATGACGCGCATCAGGCCTCGCTGATTCCGGACTATTCTGCTCTTCAGCTGGATGAATTAGAAAGGGTACTCGCGTCGCAGCTTCCGGATCGGATCCAGCGGCTGATTTCCGCCATGGAGGGAAGTTCTCTGCCCGGCGTCGATTTTTGGAAGCAACGGATTGACGTTGCACCGTGGCAGTCGCCGGAGAATCTCGAAAAGACGCTTCGCTGGGTCGAAGAGCAAGACTTCTTTTTGCTCGAACGCGTCGACGCCCAATGGAGGCTGTTCGAGCGATATGGAATAGAAGGTCCCCCGGTCAACAAATATCTGGAAGAGTGGGCGGATCGAGAGGGGATAGGACGGCTGGGAAGGATAGGTCTTCCTGCCACGATCGCGGCGGTTCAGTTGTTGCTGCAAGAATCCAGGGACACCCCTTCCACGTTGGAGCGAATGGAACAAATTCTGGAGCGGTTAGGCTTGTTTGCTCCGAATGGCTTAAGCCGCAGCGAGGGGATTCCTGGAGAAAATCCTTACGGGGATATCCTTTTTCTCGCTCAGTTACCAGAAGATCTCACCGCCGCATCCTCCTCAAGGACGATTTTCTTGGACAGATGGCGTCAAGCGAAAATGGAGTTTTACCGAGATAACGGATTGGAGGTCATCCCGCCCTTTGTCCCCTTCCATCGCACCGCCGGGCTGGAGGAGCGGAAACTTCCCGGTGATTTTTCCTACGAGGCGGTCGAGATCACCCCCTACTCTCCCGCAGGCCGGCAGTTTGGGAATCGATTGGAGGAATTTCGAGGCAGATTTTTCAGGAACCGACAGACGCAACATCTGTATGTACTGGACACTCCAAGTATCTCCCTGCTGTCTCTATGGCCTACCAAGAACGATCCAGCCAGACAGTATCTGGGGTTCCGGCTAGCCCGGGTGCTGCGGGCCAATGTGCCGGACGTTGTCTTTCCTTCGAAGTCGGAACGGAAAGTCTTCTCGGATTATCTGGGGCTTCCCTCCGGGAGTGAGATTTACCTAGAGAGAGTGACAACCGATTACAAGTTAAAGGACGAGGAAGTTCTGCAAAAGGATTCCAGGAGAGCATTCACGTGCAGTCTCGTTGTAGCGATTTTTATGCGCAAGTTCGATTTTCACGATCACAATCTGGGTCCCTTAGGAGATTCAGACATTCCCATGATGTTTGATCACGATGAAGCGTTCCAGTCCGAATATGTGAATATGGAAGACTTCACCATTGCCTTTGTCCGGAACCATTTCCCTCGCGATTCGGTGAACGCAGGCTGGATCAATCCCAACCGGCTGTTGGAGCGGATCGACCGGGAGGAGCTCTCCCGCTCCGCGGAGGCGGTTGAGGCGCTTGATCTCTCCGGTTTCTTCGAGCAGCTAAATCGGGATCTTCCGGAAGATCTGGATTTAGATGCAAGAATCGTTCCCCTGATCGAATATCTGAAACTTCGGCAGAGGTCCATCCGGCAAGATCTGATCAGTTTTTTCGGCTGGCTGGCTTCTCCCGATGGGAAAATGCGGATCCAGTATGGGGACAAAAACTGGACGGAAATCGGTTATTCTCGGCCTCCTCGCCTCACATTCAGACAGATCCGCTCTGCCCTCGCCCGCGCCGGGCTGGAGGAGGCGGTGCAGTTTGTGCAGCCCGGGGAGGTTCAAGGTTTTGAGAAACCAGTCTTCAATCAGTGGGGAGGTAAAGATCATCAGCAATTCACCACCCTGGCCTTGCTGAATTATCTTAAGCTTGATCCATCCACGGTTGTTTTCAACGTAGCCTATGGAGATCATCCATTGACGCTTCCAGAGCCCTGGCAGGAACCGGTCAATGTAGATCCGGATCCGTTTGCACCGCCCACTAACCCTTTGAGAGCCAAGTATCTCGTTGATACTGTGGAAGGAGCCGTTGACAAAGGACATTCTGCCGGCGTAGTTTTGCTGTACCGACCAGGGGTGATGCCTTTTTGGAACGATCAATTCTTCCAAAAAACGTGGGCGTTGGTTCAGCCGGGAGGATGGCTCTTCTTGATTCAGCCATTCCCATTGCGGATGATTAACAGAAGGTTAGTTGACTTTTATTCGGCCTTTCATCAATCCATCCAGCCCAGGAGCCCCTTGGAGGTCATTGCTGTGAGTCCTGACGGCTCGCTGGATCAGGCCCTGGCGCTTCTTCTCCAGAAACCAAAATCTCCCACCACGCAGATTCCGCTTGCTCCAATTGCCACCCCCCGCGCCGGGCTGGAGGAGCCACCCAGCGATGCTGAGGTGGAGCGAGTGATCCAGTGGGCATTTGGACAAGCTCGACTGGTTGATCATTGGTTGGCTATCGGGACAATCGGCCAATGGCATGGATCGGACCAGTTTAGCGAATCTCTTGCGAAGTGGCAGAAACCTTTCATGGCGGCTCTGTTATCGAACTTATCGGCTGCTGATGATGATTCTCTGGAAGAAAGCCAGAGGGCGCGGGTGGCATTGAAACAGTTGGCTTTTCGGGGAATTACTCCCGAGATCTTGGGATTGCCCGAGATCAGCGACCGACAACTGCGAGCCAGACTGGTACCGGGTACCGCAGGGCCAGGTACCACCTCCGCTCGGCCCGTCGGCCTGGAGGAGCGGGATCGCGAAATTCAGAGGGCCTACCAGGTTCTCCTTGCGCCGGCCGAGGATTTGAATGAGCGGTTGAAACGGTTGAGGATTGCTTTGGAGGGCTTGGATGGCGGCCAGCGGCTGAAATTCTTTCGGGAACTCCTCTGGATCATGGGCCGAAGGGAAATCCCGGAGGTCGTGGGCGCTGTTCTGAAGGGACAAGGGGAAGATTCCTCCCTTTTGAGAGAGAGATTGTTCGAGGCCATGAGAATAGATTCTGAGCGCGCAATTCTTCCGGTTCTTGAAGGAGCCCTTTCAAGACTTCATCCTCGTGAGGTTGCAACGATTTCTCTGGTTTTCATTCCCGCGGCCGCCGTCCTCCTGTCGGCAGATACCTCCGAACGCCTCCAGGATCTATTCGAGCTTTCGATCCTCAGGGCCTCTCTTCATGTTTTTGAGGAGAGAACGGAATCGGGTCAGCAGCATGCCGTACCCTATCTGAGGCTAAGCCACATTTGTGAAGTGAAGACGCGGCAGTATTCCGCCCAAGCCCTGGAACTCACCGGCACCAGCCATCCCCATCCTATGGCCTTGTACGCGGCAGGCCTTTCCATGGTCTACAGTGCCTTGGCCTCTGTTTACGCGGGGATCGATTTCGAGATGATGAATCGAGGTGAAAGGATGCTTTTTCCAATCTCAGAAAAAGTTTCAGCAAAGATCGATGCGATGAGGGCGAATATCCAAGGCGAGATCAGCACAATGACAGGTACCCTCTTCGGGCACTTGGATTTACTGCTTGCCTCTTATCGCGGTGACGACATTCTTTCTTTGCAGCTCCTCATGTTCCGGGTTGAACTGGATCGAGCTTGTGCCACCTACTTCCGGCTCAACGGCTCAGAGGATGCGGTTGGGTACTGGCAGGATGCCCGCCGAACAGAAGAGCAAATCCAACAGATCGTTCTCAAACATGAACGTTCCCTCGGCCTGTCGGTTTCCGAAGCAGGTCTTGAGGCGGAACCGTCCAAACTGGTACCGGGTACCCAGGGGACAGGTTCCGCCGCCGCCCCGCGCGCCGGGGCGGAGGAGCCGCTTTTTCTGACGGAGATAAACCTCCAGACGCTTGCTGGCAGGAGCGAGTTGACATCTTTCTACCGGTGGCCGAATCAGATGAGACTCTTGGAGGAGATGATTCTGCCCGATCTCTTCCAGCGTAAACCGAGCGGGGAGGTTCTCATCGTAAATCTGGCAAGTGCCATGGGAGAGGAGACTACCACAACGGCAGCCGTGGTTCTTCGAGCGAGAGACCAATTCGTCTCAAAAGGAGACCCAACCTCGCTGAAGGTCCGCGTTGTTGGCGTGGAGATCGATCCAGAGATTCACGAGAAAGCCCGCCGCCGGCTGGCTGGTAAAGAGGGACTCTGGTTTCTCCCCTGGGGACAACCCATCGACAGAACACGACGTGCGAAAGCGCTGTT